>JBCDJC010000033.1:0-30811 GCA_038748225.1 Cyanobacteria bacterium P01_H01_bin.26
GGTAAAGGCGTCTATAAAATCTGGCAGCAGGGCAACAGTGTCTTTACCAACAATGTGGGAGAGGGTAGCCGAGAATATTTCTCCCTCAAGGAGGTACTAGATCACCTGTTTGAAATTGACTCAGGCAGCGCCTACGAGTTTGTCAGGTACTTAAAAAATATTGATGCAGGTGATAAGCGCATACTGGTTGTTAGTGGTGACGTTTACGGTGCTTTTTTGAGAAAGGCTAAAACCGATACGTGGGTCCACAACGTTACATCCGGAGCCGGTTACCACCGCAGTGACATTACTGAGCGGGAGTTCCAAGTTATCGAAAACACCTACGGTCACTATCAAAAACGAGGTGTCCACACGCTGGGCTACGACTTTTTGATGGATGACGATGGTGAATGGATTTTAAGTGAGGTTAATGCAGGCAATATTGGCGGCTATGACTGGCTTGAGGAAATCACTGGAGAGCCTGTTATGGAACGCTTGGTTCAGTGGATAAAAGAGTTTGCCAGGGCGGACTGAAGATAGCTCCCCGGCAGCGCTGTTACCCAGGTACTGTTACTTGTCACCCATTGTGTTATTTGGCAAGCCGCCGTCAACAGCGGCGGCACTTCTAGATAAAAGAGTATGGTCTAAAAGTTTAATTTCTTCTTTAGTCTTTAGAGATTGTGTGGGATGCCACCCATAATTCAACCTATGTGAAGATGGTTTTCTCCTAAAAACTTAATAATGTTGCAGAAAATCAATGGTCTGCGGCAGCTCGGTGATATCCATAGAGCTTACGCAATACTCAGTATTAAGCCAGAGCATTCCTGCATCGTCTCCCCATTAGACTGATTATCTCTCTGAGGCTTTAGACAAATGAAGATTTTTAATCACGACATTACAGCCAGCACGTTGGACAACTACAACGGAGTCCATCTCTTTTCAGGCAGAGCGCTGGGACTCAGTTCGCCCCACGATAAGGTACAGCTCCATCCGGAGTTGAAGGCAGACTGGGCCGATATTCAAGCCCACTACGCCCGGGTGGGTCTAGAACATAGCCGCGATATCATCTGGGACGTGGATTTTGAGCTGCTAGCTCAGTATCCTAGCTATGAGCCGTCGGTATACTTTTTCGGGCATGCCTTGCACCAGGACAGTGCTTACCAACATCTGTTTTCGCAATTGGATAGCGACTGGGGTAAGGTAGTCAGCTATATCAACTCTAAAAACAACTTTATGGACCTGGCGGCTCAGCTGGGGGTGCGCGTTCCCGAGACCTATCGCTTTAGCCAACGTGGGGACCTGGGTAATCTTGAGGCGTTTCCCTATCCGTGCTATGTCAAGCGGGCGATATCCGATCACGGTGTCGGTATTTTTCGCTGTGAAAATTCTGCGGACCTTTTAGAAGCAGTAGAACAGTTTCCTAAAGACAAAGCCTTCCAGGTACAAGAGGAGGTGCAGGCATCTGCGTTTCTCAATCTTCAGTATCGAGTTACGCCTAAAGGCTTACAGCGCTCGTTGGCATCGGAGCAAATTTTAGATGGCTGCGTCCATGGGGGCAACCGTTATCCCACCAAGCATCAGCCTTGGGATATGGTGGAACCGATGGCTCAGTGGATGGTGGAGCGAGGCATGAAAGGGACCTTTGCCTTTGATGTAGCTGTGGTAGACACCCCCGACGGTCCTATTTATCTGGCGATTGAGTGTAACCCGCGCTTTAATGGATCTTCCTATCCGACAGAGATTGCTAAACAGCTTGATGTGACAGCCTGGCGAAGTGAGACGGTGCACACGCACCACCGGCGGCTAGGGGATCTGGATTTGGAGAGCTTAGAGTTTGATCCGGCTACCAAAACGGGCATCGTCTTAGTTAACTGGGGAACCATTCAGACGGGTAAGCTAGCCGTACTGGTGGCGGGCGATCGCACGCAGCAGGATGCCCTAAGCCAGGCAATGCAGCGCCAGTGGAGTTCCCAGGCAGTCTTGGTCAGGTAGGTTAGCTCCAGTGGCAAGCCGTCCGGATCTGCTCCGTGCAGGGGCTTGCTTCATAGCTGTTTTAGCCTGCCAGTGTGGCAGGCTTTCTTTGGTTTAGGCCCGACCTATTCATTGGGGCAATAAAGCGGCAATAAAGCTGCGATCGCACAATCCCCACTCCATTGGCCCTAGCTCAGGGTGTACCCATCGGCGCGCTCTAATCGATAAACAAAACAGTCATCATCGCCAAACTGGCGGTGCTCAACCCTTTGAAAACCTAGCCGTTCATAAAAACGGTGGGCACGCCTATTGCTAGCTAGCGGGTCGACCAGCACCGCTGTCACCGCCGGGTCAGCAAAACAGCGGACCAGGGCCAGCTGCATCATCCGTGTGCCATAGCCTTTGCCAAGGTCAGATTTTTCACCAATCCAAATATCAATGGCACGGAGGTTTGCAGGTACGTCTCCCCAATAGTGGCTATCTTCGCGGGCCGGATCAATAATCTGGATAAAGCCAATGGCTCGCCCATTGAGTTCGGCCACCAGCTGCTCACGCCAGTCGGGAAATCGGCTCAGCTCCACTTCCCATTGCCAATCGTCATTGGGGTCAGCCGCAATGATGTGGGGCTGCTCGTCCCAGTAGCGCAGAAGATTTAGATCGCTGGGGGTAGCGGGACGTAGGGCAATTTGGGGGTGATCTTGAAGCACTCGGCTAATTCGTTAGTGGGGGGGTGTAAAAAATAGAATATCCGTCTTGGTTGGGCAAGGGGAAAAAGGTAAAGGGTGAAGGGGTGAAGGGGTGAAGGTTAAAGGGGGAAGGGCAGGCGGTGCTTTGTTTGATTGTGAGGTTTTAGAGCGGTCTGTTCCAATTTAGCGGTTCGTATTGCCCGTGTTAGTAACTGCGTAAAATAACTGCGTAAAAATAAAAAGGTTGCTCTGGCCACAAAATATGCCAAATCAGTGGGATAACCTGTTTAAAAATGAAGGTACCTGGAACGGTAGCTTTACCAAGCTGACGCCTGATGGTGCTGAAGTTAGCGACGCGCCCTCCTGTCTGACCCTGGAGCGAACCAGTCCTAAAAGTGCGCGATTTCAAGTGATCCGCTATCCTACGGACCAGCCCCCCCAGGAAACCAAATCAGAATTTGCCAGCATCAACCAAAGCAGCCTGTTTTGTGAGGATGGCTCCTTTACGAAAGGGTCAATCCAGTGGAGCCCCACGGCCAGATTCGGTACCGAGTTTGGCCTGACCCTGCCCAATGCAAGGCTCAGGTTAGTGCAGCTGTTTGCACCGGGTGGTCAGCTTTCTGACCTTGTTTTTATTCGTGAAACCCGGGCCGGTACAGATAAAACCGTACGTCCAACGCTTTATTTAGAGCAGCTTTTGGGAACATGGCGAGGTCAGGCTATCACCTATCGCAGAGACTGGTCTGTTTCACAACCCGTCGAAACAGAGCTAACAATCTCCCAGTCCTCGCCTGGTGCTCCGGTCTCTCAAATATGGCGAGCCGGTGCCCTGACAGGCCAGTCCCAGGCCAGGCGGGAGGGAGGTCGTCTGCTCTTTGGGCAAACGGGCTACCAGCTGTTATTTTTACCCAATGGCGGCTCGTCCCTGTGTCCACAGACAATTCAACGACAAACCGCCTTTCGGTGTGAAACTGGCTGGCTGATTACCCCCACCACCCGACTGCGACTAACCCGTGAATACAACGCTGACGGCAGCTGGGCTCAGCAAACCTGGATCAGAGAAGAAAAAGTCGGGGCGTTTGCACCCGGTTGAGTGCGTTGCCCTACCCACTAATGGATCGAGCTTTGGGTATGGGACTCGCTGCTTTCCCAGGCGTCAGTTCCGTGGCATAGCCCTGACTGAGCACATCGACCAAGCTCATGCCGGTGCGCCAGCGCTCACCCATGGCGTGAGCCGGTGTTGTCCTTTGCTGGGCAAACTCCCACAGGGGGGGTAACAGCGCGCGCTCATGGGCATCTGGTAAAGCCCGGTCCGCGGCGGCAAGGATGACAAGGGCCTGCTCTTGCAGGTCAGGATCTTGAAACCCGTGGATGGCGGAGTGCTGATGGCGAGCGGCATCCGGCACCAGGGCTAAACCGGGCAGAGTTTGATCTAACACAATGCCTTTGAGCAGCGCCAGGAGACTGCCATAGAGGGCAAAATCACCGCAGCTATCGCAGGCTTTAAACTCTATTCTCCCCACCTCAGCAGGCAATCGGGCAATTTTGGTCAGGGAAGGAGAGCTGGAGATGAGCTCGTCAGGCCGTTCAACAAAGACCATGGCGGCGGGCCGTAGACCCGTACGTATGTGGGTACGCACCGACAGTCCTGGCCATAGTTCTTGAGCGTAAAACGGTGAGCTAAAGCTAAAGGGAACAATGGCAGGGCTGTAATAGGTTAGCTTTTTCCCGGCGTGAATTAGGGCATCGGTGGACAGACCGCGAATCGAAAAATTAAGGTCTGGCCCGTAGGTCATCATGGGAATCTGGGCCGTTTGTTTTTCTGGTGAAGCGTTGCGGCGCTTAGACTCATACCCATTTAGGGGTGGCTGTGGCACAAATGTTCTGTGTACCGGGTTAAAGCTGGTCAATACCGGCAGCAGACCCGCCGGTAGCGCCACATCACACAGTTGGGAAAAACTCTCCCGCAGTTCCTGAACGGCCCCAGCAATGGTGGGTTGAAGCGTCGTGCGAATTTCAATCCCTTTGGGGGTGCAACCCATCAGCTCCCCCGTTTCAGAAAATCGCTCATAGCCTTCGATATACCAACGTTTTCGTTTTATTCCCGCATCCCCAATGCGGAGCTGCGGATAGTCGGAGGCATATTCAGGCAGCTGATCGACCAAATGTTCAAACCGCTCAAATGAGGTATTGGAAAAGTCAGCAAACTGGTTGGTGTGCTGGTCCCAAAAGGCAGCTTCATGCTCTAGGCCAAACCGGTAGCGATCCATTGGCTCGCTCGTCGATAGATAACTCATAGTGATACACCCTGATGATCAAATGCTTCTGGGCCGCAGAAGCTGCATCAGGTTAGCGCAAAAATGAGAGGTGGTGTCAATAAAACTGGCAAACTAAAATCGTAGCTCTTAGGATCCGATAGGTTAGATTCGATAATCGCCAAGCTCTAAGCTGATTAAAATCCATGGGAGGATTTCATATTGATAAAATATTACTTTTTATCCTTTCTGTATTTAATGAAAATAGATATCATTAACGAACGGTTTGCTCCGATGCAGACCCATTGACAGGACGTTTTAATAAACAACCCATGGATACGGCAGCGTTTGCTAGCTCTGAACTATTAACGGGTACGGCTGTCCCTGCCGATACCTTTATCTTGCTTGAAACCCCTACACCTTGGGATAAGCCAGCTTTGCTGTCTGCGGGGGTGCCCGAGTCCCTAAGGCAGGTGATTAAACCCTTGCTGAAGACAGGTATACGGGTTCATCTCATTGCCGATGGGCAAACTCCCCATCGAGATCGTCGGCGTATTTTGATTTTTCAACGATCGGGCAAGCGCTCGGACAGTGGATTTGGTCCCTTGGCGGGGGGATATCGGCCCTGGGAGATTCAGGTGGATAGCCCAGCCGATATGGCGCCAGCGTTAGATGGGTTCTTTCGGGGCAGTCGTGGTCGGTCACAAACGCTCTCTGGGCAGCGTCATCTGATGGTGTGTACCCATGCTAGCCACAATGAATGCTGCGGTCTTTATGGCTATCCATTTTATCAAGATACTATTTTAGCTATTCAACAGCTGGGGCTTACCCAGCAGGTTCAACCCTGGCAGATTAGCCACATTGGCGGTCACCGATTTGCTCCCACGCTGATTGATTTTCCCCAGGGGCGCTACTATGGCAACCTCGATCGGGCATCACTTCTGTGTCTCCTCAAACAGCAGGGAACTATTGAGCCCCTGCTTGCAACCTATCGAGGGTGGAGCCTGTTACCTAAACCGCTTCAAATTTTAGAAGCTGAGCTGTTGCGTCAGCACCGATGGGACTGGCTGCGGGGCCGGGTTGCCGGTCGTATCCTCAAACAAACTACATCCCGGGTTTGGGCTGAGCTTTGGTTTGAGGCGCCTGGAGAGTCGCTGCTGCGATATACGGCTGAGATTCACGATAATCGACTGTGTCGGCTTGAACCGGCGGCACCTGCTAGCCTGCTGATCCACCGTAAAACAGGGTAAAACAGAAGTCTTTTGGTGAATTGGTTGTACAAGCGACTGGTCGAAATCGCTTCAAACTGAGGCGGGCTGGTTATTTCATGTTGTCGATCAAACCTGCTAATGCGTTTATTAGGATGTGATTTTGTTCATCCGTACCCACCGATATGCGTAGTTTGTCCTCTAAACCAGGCTGCTTGAAGTAACGAACTAAAATCCCCTGTTCTTTTAGGGTTAGATAAAGGGACTCAGCCTGGCCCGTACCTGGGGTAGCTAAAACAAAGTTGCCATGGGAGTCGAGAACTGAAAAACCCAGCTGTCTCAATGCTGTGGTTAGCTTTGAGCGTGATGCTTTTATTTGATTGGCGCGGGCATTTTTATAGGTTTGGTCTTCCATGGCAGCGGCTCCTAGGGAGATTGCGATCGCATCCACGTTGTAGCTATCTTTGACCTTGAAGAGTCCCGCCAGCAGCCTAGGATTGGCGATGCCAAAGCCGAGCCGCAGGCCAGCCAGCCCATAGCCTTTGGAAAGGGTCCGTAAGACGATGACATTTTCGAACTCCTGAACCAGCGCCAGGGCAGAGTCGTCAGCAAAATCAACATAGGCCTCGTCAATCACCACGATGCCAGCTACGGTCTGGGCTAGTTTGCGTAAATCGTCCGTGGGAACAACATGGCCCGACGGACTGTTGGGGGAGGCAATCAGTGTGATTGCCCCCTGGGCCGCGGCCAGGGCTGCAATCGGTAGTTGAAACCCCTCAGGATAAGGAATATTAACGATGGCTGCTGGCTGTATCGCCGCCAGGGTTTTGTACAGCACATAGGTTGGCGATGGATAGACAACGGTGCGATCGCAGCCGTCTGCGCAGGCGCGGATCAATAGATTTAGGAGATCGTCGCTGCCGTTGCCAACAATAATCCAATCTGCCGGTACCTGCAGCGCCCGACTGACCGCCTGACAAAACTCTCTGGCAAACGGATCGGGGTATCGCCGCAGTCGCTCAACGTCTAGGGACTGCAAAGCAGCCATCACCTGAGGAGAGGGGGGATACGGATTTTCATTGCTGTTGAGCTTGATGATGTTTGTTCCGGGTGCAGGCTGTTCGCCAGGAACATAGCCGGTCATCGCATCAACCGCAGTACGAAAGTAGCCCATAATGATCCTAAAAACATCTGCAGCCACTGTAGCGCTGCGCAGGCAGCGGACAAAAAACAATCTGGCAAACCACAGAAAGATTTCTTACCACACTGATTCTCAGCATTTAAGAGTCGTTAGGGATCTGCCAAAAAAATCCCCGGAGTAGAGTGGGGAAGGGTGAGAGGGAAAGGGGAAAGGAGCTATTGGCGGGTACCTTATAACCCGCAAGTCCTTTAGGAAACAAGCTCATGGTTAGGCGCAGCAACGTATGCTTTGACCTCGCCGTAACCTCCACCACACCTGAATCATTGCCATGAACGACATCCTCCTTTCGGGGAAACCCCAATTTGCCTAGTTGGGTCAGCTTAGTTATTTCCGAAAAAGAGGAAAGCCCTGAGCAGCCCGTGCTGCGATCGACCTATGCTTACCGATGGCTCTTGAGGGGTTGGCAATTCGCAAAACCGACTGCGTGGGGTCCCACCGAGTTCCCTTTCCGGAAGCATAGGCGCTATCCCAAATCGCCGACGGGGTTTCCCCTGGGCAGGGCGTTCCGCCGCCCTACAACCCGACGGAAAACCACTCTGCTATCCCTAACAGCAGGGTATTTGAGCAGCTGGTGGGGTGGTTTAGAATTTTGCGCGCTGCGACAAAATTCTAAAAGGAAAAGTTGTCCCGTTCTCTGTTAAGCACAATCATCAGGATTAAATCATGAGCTTAGTTTTTAACAAGTCCTTAGTAAATTGAGCCGTCACCGAGATAAAAAAGGGGCCGCCGCCTTGCTAAAAGACGGCGGCCCCTAACCTAACCAGGGTTGCAAATGTTATGCCTGCCTGGGCTCTAGGGCTGATGTTCGGTGGCCGTTTGAGATAGCCGCACAGGGCTGACAATATCCACGGTGGCCAGGTACAAAAAGCCAGAAAGTAGGCTGATGCAGCTGAGAGCAAACCATGACCACCTGATCCGAGGCTGTGCGGGGGTGGGCTCGTAAAAGTGTGGCATTTGAATAATTGAATGTAGAGGTATAAAAAGACACGTTCGTCTTCAACATGCCCACTTGAACCAGTGGTCTATCGACGGTAGACAGGATTCAATCAAGGTTTAAAGAGTGTCTTTAAAGTGTATTTCTCAAAGAGATTTGTACGTGTTTTTACCGATTAAGCCCCGTATTCCCTGGGAGATTGGGTGGAAAATGACCATTGCTGCTTTTCTCCGAGATGATGCTGAGACCCCTGAGCCGACTGATTACAGCGGCTAATTCGCACCGTCGAAATTCACTCAGGTCGGCCATGGGATAGGGGGTGAGGGCATCAAAATCTTGCTGTTGTACCCGAGCCATAATGTTGTCTAACAGGGTGGGTAGCGGCTGGGCGCGCTTTTGCTGTTGCCAGGTGAGGATGGCATGGGCAATGGCCCTGGCCTGATTGGGTTCTACAAGCTGTTCGAGCCCGCGCAGATCAATATTCTCTGTGCCGATGATGAGGGTGGTGAGACCCTGGGTTTTGACCTTGGCAGGTTTGCGACCGGTGTCAAACGGGGGCAGCTGAATCTGTCGCCGGGGGAGGTTACCAAAGCGATCGCCGCCCTCCCCCTGACGCTGGCTGGGGTGCTCGGCGGCAATCGCTTTGGCGCGGGCGGTGACATCCTCAACTCCGTAGCTCTCTAGGGCAATTACCCGGTCAGCCACTTCAAAATAGTCGCCGCTGCCCCCCATGACCAGCACGGTGGAAATACCGTAATCGCTGTAGAGCTGTTGCACTTTGTCAATAAATGGGGTGATCGGTTCTTTGTCCTTGGCGATCAGGGCTTGCATGTTGCGATCGCGAATCATCAAATTGGTCGCCGCCGTATCCTCATCGATTAGCAATACCGCCGCCCCCGCCTCAACCGCTTCTAGGATATTGGCCGCCTGGGAGGTGCTGCCGCTGGCATTGGTGGTGCTAAAGGTCGCTGTCGATTGGCCCTGGGGTAAGTCCTTTATAAATGGAGAAATATCCACACCAGCGACGCTCCGGCCATCTTCTGCCCGAACCTTAACCGTGGCTCCATCCGCCACCACCCGTTCGCGACCGTCGCCGGGAATGTGATTGTAGACCCCCTGGGCAATGGCCTTGAGCACCGTTGATTTGCCATGGTAGCCGCCGCCCACAATCAGAGTGACCCCCCGGGGGATGCCTAGACCTGCGATCGCGCCGCCATGGGGCGTATGGAGGGTTACCTCTAACGCGCCGGGGGTCTGGCAGGGGAGCGCCGTCGGCAGCGGTCGCGGATCGATACCGCTGCGTCTGGGCAAAATCGAGCCATTGGCGATAAAGGCTACTAGATCGTGCTCTGGCAGCTGCCGTCTTAGGGCCTCTGCATCTTCGACCACGGCCAGGTGCTGCCCCAGGGCCAGCTGATGCTCTGGTTGGTGGTGCAGAGCTGTTGTCACCAGCCGGGGAAGGTCCTGGGTGAGCAGTTCTGCGGCCGCCTGACCCGCGATGCGCCGCCCAAAGGCGGGCAGCCCCACCCCCAGCCGTAGCTCTATGCCCCCAGGGGTGACCTGCACCGCCGTCCGTGCCAGGATCGCCTGGCTCGGGATGGCGATCTCTAGGCGACCGCTTTTGCCTGACCCGCGTCGCTGCTGAATGCCTGGGATGGTGGCAGTCAGCTGTCGGTGTAAAAAATCAGCCAGAACCACCTGCCTGGTGGCACTGTTCCAATAAGGCTGGGGCCACCCAGCGTCAGTGTGACTAATCCAAACAGTGACTCGACTTGGAGCCGCAAAGGGGTCCCCTTGAACATGGGCCAGGGTAAGGTCAAAGCTGGGAAAACTGTAGGTGCCCTTGATGCCTTTGTAAGCAGAATAGCTGCGACCATCGAGCTGTTCTAAGGTTTTTCTGAGGGTATTTTGCGACGTCATGGTCGGTTGGGTGGTCTAAACGTCATCAGCCTCAAACTTTACCGTGTCTCACGTCATCATCAAGTCGGTCTTAATCCTCCCAAGAGAGGATGACGTCGCCCGTCTTCTTTTTTAATCTCTGTATAAGTCTTGAAATGCAAGCGATATAACCCTTTGTGACCGCTTGTGACCGCAGTCACACGGTCCGGTGTTAAACGTCATCGGTCAGGTCTAGGGCCATCACTTATCTAGACCTGAAATTCATGAATACTCAGGATATAGAGGTGTTATCACGGAACCCATGGCCTATCTATCTGTTCGCCCCCGTTTTCCAAAGTTTGTCCAATCTGCCTTGGTTTTATTCGGTGCTGCTTTGCTGGGCGGTTTAACCTCCGGGGCGGCCCTGGCAAATTCCACAGCCAACTCTCCCTTAGCGGATGGTGTTTACCTCTACACCCAACCGGCCACCGAGGCCCAGTTCGGCTCAACCTACATGGTGTTTGAAGTATCGGGTCGTCGCACCGTGGGAGCGTTTTACATGGCAAATTCTTCTTTTGATTGTTTCCACGGTGATATTTCGTCAACTCGCTTGAATTTGACCGTCGTAGACAGCTACGAGCAGACCAGCCATCCCTACTCGCTGGCGGTGCAGGCCGAGTCTACCCTGGCCGCTGGTCAGGCCGGTTCTGGCTTCAACATTGTCGGGTTTACCCCGGTTGATACGCTGTCCCAGCTAGATCAGCAGGTTTTGGCAACCTGTCAGGCTGACCAGGGCGTGATGCGCATGTGATTTTACCCTTGCGTACCGGCGAACAGACTCAAACAAATCATGATTGACCGCCCTCTCACCAGCTCTGGGTAAAAACCTGGGTGGGGGGCGGTTTCTTTATCAAGTTTTTACTGACCGTTCATGGATATGGAGATTCGATGCCTATTTATTCATATTCCTAGTAAATTTCTTTATCCTTCGGGCAAACTGAAACTAGAAGTGTTGTCTGTGGGGCTATACGGATTCCCCACCTATCCAAATTCGGCTCTCCAGATTGTTGAGTTGTCTCGAAGGTAGGTATATTTTTATTACATAGTTAAAAAACTTAATGTCGAAAGTGGCTTTGAACAGCCTTAGTTACTCAAACGTTTACGAATAGGTTTCGACTCCATATCCTGGCAGAGGTCCACAAAACATGTTTGAACATTTCACCAATGCGGCAATTGCGGTGATTATGCAGGCCCAGGAAGAGGCAAGGCGCCTGGGTCATAATTTCGTTGGTAGTGAGCAGCTACTGCTCGGTATCGTTAAGGAAGGCTCGAGCATTGCCGCTCGGGTCCTCAGTGATTTTGGAGTCAACCTGGCCAATTCTAGGGCCGAAGTTGAGTCCATTATTGGGCGTGGTTCTGGTAACGGCCCCACAGAGATTCCGTTTACGCCCAAGGTTAAGCAGGTTTTTGAGCAGGCATTTCAAGAAGCTCGTAAGTTGGATCATCCCTACATTGAACCTGAGCACCTGCTGCTGAGCCTGACTCAGAATTTGGAAAGCGTTGCCTATCGGGTACTCAATAACCTGGGTGTGGACCCTACCCAGGTGCGGACCCAGCTGATTCGCACCATTGGTGAGGTGTCTGCTGTTCCCGCCGGTGGCGGTCGTGCCCCGGATGGGGATAAGTCTGGAAAATCGTCTAAACGCAGCGGTGTTTTGGCTGAGTTTAGTACTGACCTCACGGAGCTAGCGGCCGATGGCAAGCTCGATCCGGTGGTGGGTCGAAGTCAGGAAATTGAGCGGGTGGTGCAAATTTTGGGTCGCCGGACGAAAAATAACCCCGTCCTGGTGGGTGAACCCGGTGTGGGTAAAACTGCGATCGCAGAGGGGCTGGCCCAGCGGATTGTCAACCAGGACGTTCCCGAAGCGCTGTTTGACCGCCGGGTGCTGAGTCTTGATATGGCCATGATGGTGTCTGGCACCCGCTTTAGAGGAGACTTTGAAGAGCGTCTCACCCAGGTAATTGCGGAGGTGCGTGAGGCTCAAAATATTATTTTGGTCATCGATGAAATCCATACCCTGGTGGGGGCTGGTTCTTTAGAGGGCAGCATGGATGCGGCCAACCTGCTCAAGCCCGCCCTGGCTCGGGGAGAACTCCAATGTATCGGTGCAACCACCCTAGACGAGTATCGCAAGTACATCGAAAAGGATGCGGCCCTGGAGCGCCGTTTCCAGCGGGTAACGGTGGCCCCGCCTTCGGTTGAAGATACCCTGGAGATTTTGGGTGGTTTACGCGGGCGCTATGAGCAATTCCATCGTCTTACCATTACCGATGCGGCCCTAGAAGCGGCGGCCACGCTGTCCGATCGCTACATCAGCGATCGCCATCTGCCCGATAAGGCCATTGACCTCATCGATGAAGCCGGTTCCCGGGTACGGCTGCGCTACTCGCAGCAGATTCCCGCCGGTGACAAACGCACGGAGCTGCGTCAGGTGCAAACCGATATTATGCAGCGTTTGGAAAGCCAGTCGTTTAGTCAGGTTGGTGAGCTGCGTCTGAGGGAGCGTGGGCTGCTAGCGGAACTGTTGCCCACGGGCACCCCCCACCCCGAGGTAACCGACGAAGACATTGCTGACATTGTCGCCGCTTGGACCGGTGTTCCTGTTAGCCGTCTGACTGAGTCAGAATCGGCCATGGTGCTGCACCTGGAAGATACGCTCCACGAGCGTGTTGTGGGTCAAAATGAAGCGGTTGAGGCCGTATCTAAGGCCGTGCGGCGCTCGCGTGTGGGTATGCGCAATCCCGATCGTCCCATTGCCAGCCTGATTTTTTCAGGTCCGACGGGGGTGGGTAAAACTGAGCTAGCCAAGGCCCTGGCAGCGGCGGTCTTTGGGGCAGAGGATGCCATGATTCGCGTCGATATGTCGGAATTTATGGAACCCCAGTCCGTGTCAAAGCTGATTGGCTCTCCTCCGGGCTATGTGGGCTACGACGAGGGCGGTCAGCTGACGGAGGCCGTGCGTCGCAGACCGTATACGGTGATTTTGCTCGACGAAATTGAAAAGGCCCATCCCGATGTCTTTAATCTGCTGCTCCAGCTGCTGGATGAGGGGCACCTGAGCGATGCCAAGGGGCGCAAGGTGAGCTTTAAGAACACCCTGATCATCATGACCTCAAACATTGGGTCTAAGGTGATTGAAAAAGGCGGTGGCGGCCTGGGCTTTGAGCTGGGCGCTGAGGATGAAATGACCTCTCGGTACAACAATATTCGCAACCTGGTCAATGAAGAAATGAAGCAGTTCTTCCGACCTGAGTTGCTAAACCGTATCGATGAGATTATTGTCTTCCGCCAGCTGACCAAGTCTGAAGTGGCGCAGATTGCCGATATTTTGCTCACCCAGGTGACCGGGCGTTTGGCGGAGCGCAGCATTACCCTAGAGCTGAGCGATGCCTTTAAGCAGCACCTAGTCGAGCAGGGCTACGACCAGGCCTACGGAGCCCGCCCCATGCGTCGAGCCATTGCTCGTCTGGTGGAAGATCATCTGGCTGAGGCCCTATTGGTGGGCACCATTGCCAATGGTGATACGGCGGTCTTTGACCTCGAGGGCGATCGCGTGGTGGTCAAAGCGGCCAAGCAGCCCGCCTTGGTGGGGGTTAGCGGATAAGGGAACGGTGCGTACCCAGCCTTTGACCTGAACCATAGCCAGGCGACAACTTTCAAAGTCTCCTAAAAAGCTACCCCTGAACCTTTACGGGTTCAGGGGTAGCTTTTTAGGGGCACCCAGGATGTGGGTTAACCCCGACCCCTGGTTTTCTCCATGGCCTCAATTTGTCTTACCGCCGTTAGCGCCGCGTAGCTGACTCCGGCTGTGCCCTCCCCTGGATGCACACAGTCACCCACCAGCCACAGCTTGGGAATGGGGGTGCGGGTAGCAAAACCAAAGGGGCCAAATGTGGACAGCCGCTGCCCGATGCCCCCCACCATGCCCTGGTGCCGGGCAGTATAGCGCTCAAAGGTGCGGGGGGTACCAGATTCGATATGGATAATATGCTGGGGGTCCAGGTTGAAATACTGACTGAGTTTTGCGATCGCACCCCTCTCATACTCAGCCTTTAGCCGGTCATAGTCACCACACTGCTGCCATGCCTGCACATCCGTAAAGGATGACGCCACAATTGTGGCCTGCCCCTCGGGGGCGCGACCATCCCCAGGACGACTCACCGACACAAACAGGGAGTTATTTTCCCCGATGGGGCCGTCATAGTCATATAGAAACTGCAGGTGGGGCGGGCAGTTGTCAGGAATCGCGGCTTGGTCCACACCGAGGTACACCACAAAGGCCCCTGAGGATGGGATCAGCTTATCCACCCGTCGCTGGTAGCCCCGGGGCGTTTGCTGACCCAGTAGCGTGGTTAGGTTTTGCACGGTAACGTTGGCGACCACATGGTCTGCGGCCTCTAGCCAGGTCTCCCCCGTTTTTTGATGGCGAATACGGACATACCGGGGGCGGTTGCCCTCCAGCTGAATCCGATCCACCGCATGCCCCAGTAAAACCTGGCCGTCAAACTGTTTGATCGCGTTGACCAGGGCCTCACTCAGCACCTGCATACTCCCCTGCAGGTGGAACAGTCCCTGGGGAGCCTGGGATACCCCCAGGGCTGTGGCGGCATACAGCAGGGCTGTTTCATCTGCCCCCACCTGGGAATAGAGCTTGAGCTGGAGATCTAAAAATGTTTTGAGCCGTCGATTGTGGTGGAGGCTATATCCCTTTAGTAGTTGCCCCACAGTGGAAAAGGTATGGGGCACCGTCAGGAAGGTATCAGGCCGTAGGGAATTGGTCAGCTGCCAGGTATCCCAAAGGTTGCGCGGTGGCAGCACCGGCTGTCTACCCTGGAACCGCCAGCTATAGCGAAACAAGCTACCGAGCTTTTGCCAAAAGGGTTCGCTGCCTGGAAACTGTCTTTGACGTTCGGTCCGCCACTGGTCAGGGTCACGCCAGACGTTAATCGGCGTCGTTTCCCCCGGTAAAAAAACAGCACAGGCTGGATCGCAGTGTTCAGCCGCTGGCAACTCCAACCCCAGTTCTGAAAAAATTTGGTGGTGAATGCCACCGGGTTCTAACCCTGCCACCTGGGTGGCTCCCACATCAAAGGTAAATCCCCGGCGGCGGAATGTGGAGGCACATCCCCCTGGCACCATGGCCTGCTCAAATACGCAAACCCGATAGCCACGCTTAGCCAGTAGGGCTGCTGCCGTCAGGCCACCAATACCTGCCCCAACGACGAGCACCCTGGGCTGCGGGCGGGCTGTGTTGGCATTTATCAATTGGGCCATGTTTACATTTGTTAACCTAACCCCAGTGTAATGCCCTACGTTTCTGATTAGGTAGGTAGGCTGGTGTCTAGCTCAAGCGGACGCTGACGGTTGTCCATTGCCAAAAAATGTAGCTGTCCTGAGAACACAACCGTCAGCGTGTTGCCCTGGGTATCATCGATTACCAAAACGGTTTGCTCCTCCACCTCGACATGCTCTGCTTTGAGAATGCGACGGGGCTGTTGCTCCGGCTTGGGTAAGGTTCCCTCAGACAGGGCTATACCCAATGTTTTAGTCGCCTTAAGCAACAAAAAAATAGGCTCATTGGGTTGAGCCTGACAGACCGTTGTTTCGGGTAGCCAAAGAGTATCCCATAGAAAGCAGAGGACTGTTTCTCCATAGGTTTCAGCGCTTTGATAGGTGCCTAGCAGGTGAGAATCGTACAAACTGTAAACCTGGCTAAACTGGCTGTAGGGCTGGCATGTGCCCCAATGCCAGGGCAGTGTGCCCAGCAAAATATTCTCACAGAGCCAGGGTGGCAGGGTTGGTTTTGTACTAGCGGGTACCATTGTCAAAACAGATAGCCTGAAGACTCAAAACAACAATCAGATAAAGCCCCTAAATATATTTAAGGGCCTTCGGTATGAATTATGGTCAGAAAACCCAGGAATTTAACTTGATAACTTGCCTGGGAGAACATTGCCCCATGGAGTATCCACAGAATTATTCCCACTGGCCTGATAAATGCCAGTATCTTCGTAATAAAATTCTTTGATGGAAAAAATGCTCCGGTTAGCGAAATAACCGCTCCGATCGCATCCGGGGATCAAAAACTGCCATCAGCATAGTGTCTTTTTCTAAGAATCTGGTGACACTATTCCACAGACGCACACCGTTAGCGGTAGCGGTAGGGCCAATAAAAAAATAGGAACACCGGTGGCAAACTTGAACCGGTGGCCCTTAACGACCTGTACGGTCGATCCGTCGCGTGGCCGGTATGCAGATGGGCTATTGTTGATTTCGTCAAACCATACTGAACTTATGTGATGGATGCTTTTAGCTATTAGGGATACATTTGAAACGTCAGCGGTTTTAGTATGTACAGTACAAACCGTTATTTGAGCCGGGGGTTATTCAAAAATTCGCTAACAATTTAAGTAATGTGGCTGATCGTTAAGTTTTGGGTTATGGTGTACAAGCGCATAGTGCTTCAGAGTTCCCGTCAACCTCAATGTCTGCGTATAATCCGGGGATGTTTTTTTATACAGACATTCTTCGGTATAGTGCTCGCTAGAGATGTAGTTGCTGTTCCTGTGAGTCCATAGTGTATTAAAGCTGCTAGCTGACATTTTTTGTCTGTTGCAATAGCTATTAGCTATGGTCAAGAATTTTTCAGTCTTTGTGTTAGGTTTGTGTCGGTGATTGTTAGCCGTGGTTTCTTGAACGGTGTGGGTAGGGCTAGAGATTAATACCCTATGTTCAAGGTTGCGGAATATTTGGCTGTGTGCCCAGAAGAAGATTTAAGCACCGTAGCAAGCGTCACAATGTTGCTCAGATATTGTTTTAATATGTGTTTGGCATTGACTCTGTTCTTTCTTAGAGAGATTACGCCTCAGTTGCAGCTTTAAACGGCTGTTGCCTGTGGTGCTTTCATTTTTTACGAGGGCGTTTTGTGGTGGGATATTCCATCTACAAACATTATAGGCGCTTGGACCGTTTCAATATTGTTACTTTTTGTTGGCAGTGATTATGTGTTGGCAGCAGCTATGAAAATGCAATTGTCAAATATCCCTGTAAATGTGGCAAAGGGTCGATTCCTAGAGAATTTCATGTTGCTGTTTTTACTAATGTCGGGACATCTTGTAATTCAGGCGTCTGCAGCTGCTCAGCCTACTACTCCGGGGGCGGCACCGTCCACTGGGTCGGATTTGGTAGAATTAGATACCTTTGGCGCCGATCCCCTGGTAGAAGAAATCTATGTTCTTGGAGTCGGAGACTATTTGCGCATCGATGTGTTTAATATTCCCGACTATGGTGGTGAGTTTCGGGTGCTCTCCGGTGGTGGAGTAAATATTCCGATAGTGGGTGCCGTTGATGTTGAAGGTCTATCGATCCAACAGGCGACGGAACATATTGAAAACAGTCTTAGACCCTACGTCCAGCGCCCTGTTGTCACCCTCAGTCTGTTGGAGACTCGTCCGATTCAAATTGCTGTGGCAGGCGAAGTTCATCGACCAGGCGCCTATCGAGTGGATGCTGAAGGCGATGCCAGTAGCTCAACGGCTGAGCTGCCAACGCTGACCCAGGCAATTGAGTTAGCTGGTGGCATTACCCAGTTAGCAGATATCCGTCAGATTGAGGTCCAACGGCGTCTCCCACGTTCCCTCAGTACGGGATCGCCAAACTCTGTGCTAGGAGACAATGGGGATGGGAGGCTACCTAACTCTAAAACAGTTTCAGTCAATCTGTGGAATCTTTTGAAAGAGGGCGATCTCAGCGAAGACTTACAGTTGCAGGATGGCGATCGCATCCTTGTCCCCACCGCTCGCGATCTCAACTCAGATGAGGCCGCTGAACTGGCGACAGCCAGCTTTTCACCCGATCAGATCTCTGTAAATGTCGTAGGTGAAGTAGAGGCTCCTGGTGCTATTCAAGTCCCACCCAATACACCCCTAAATCAGGCAATATTAGCCGCTGGAGGATTCAATAATCGAGCGAGAAAAGGGACCGTAAGCCTAGTACGATTAAATCTCAATGGCACGGCATCCCAAAGGGAAATCGAGGTTGATTTCTCCCAGGGGATTGACGAAGATACAAATCCATCGTTGCGTCCCAATGACACCGTGATTGTGAAGCGCTCTGGCCTAGCCCGTGCGGGCGATACCTTTGGGGCGGTATTTTCACCTTTGAACCTTACCCTCAATATTCTTCGTTTATTTGGACTATAAAGCACTTGGATTTTCCATATGCTAAAGCCCTGTTTTTAATACGCCAAATAAAGGCTAACTTACAGCCTATGGCCTGATGAAAATCTAATATCTGCCATGCCAAAATCATCCTTTTCCCAGCTAGTTTGGATTGACCTTTCTGAAAACATACCTTATGTGTTTTTCTAACATAACCTCAGCTTTTTCTGAATCTAGGTCTATTTATTTAATCTGTTTCCTTTAGATAATTAGTGATCTCTAGCTATCTTTTTAATGGGTGCGTTTTCTATGAAAATTGCTCTGATTCACGACTACCTGACCCAGAGAGGTGGAGCAGAACGGGTATTTGAACTGCTTTGTCGGCAGTTTCCAGAAGCCGATATTTATACCTCGCTGTACAGTCCAGAAAATACAATTGATATTGGAAATCGACCTGTTTACACCACCAAGCTTCAGTCAATTCCAGGGGCAAGCCAAAATTTTAGACTGCTTGCACCCCTGTACTTTTCAGCTTTTGAGGCATTAGATTTACAGAAATACGATCTGATTATTAGCAGTACAACTAGCTTTGCAAAGTCAGTTATTAAGCGTCCTGATGCTTACCACATTTGTTTCTGTCATAATATCACCCGCTTTCTTTGGGATACGGGCACTTATATTAATCAATACAAGAATTACAAAACCCTGCTGCCGATTATTCAACCCATTTTTCAGAGACTCAGACAGGTTGACTTAGCCCACGCCCAGAAGCCGGATTTATATATTTCAAACTCGACTGTTGTCACTCAACGCATTCAACAAACATATAAGCAGCCGGCTACGACAGTTAACTATCCAATTGATATAAAACAGTTTGAATTCTCTGATCAAAAAGATGATTTTTATTTGGTCTCGTCTCGTCTGTTGGGGTACAAGCGGGTAGATGTTGTGGTCGAAGCCTTTAACTGGCTAGGATGGCCCTTGGTGGTTATGGGCGATGGTCCCGAGAAAAAGAGGTTGGAAGCTGCGGCCCTGCCTAATATTTCCTTTCTGGGGCATGTGAGTGACGAGCAGCGCAAGGGACTGATGTCACGGGCAAAAGCGGTAGTTGTCGTGGCTTTAGAAGATTATGGTCTGGTTCCCATTGAGGCAAATGTCAGCGGTACTCCCGTTGTTGCCTATGGGGCTGGCGGCGTGTTAGATACACAGATTCCTGAGAAAACAGGTGTCTTTTTCCATCGGCAGTCACCGGAGGCCCTATACCAGGCACTGCTCAAAGCCAATGCCATTGAGTGGGATCACCGTCAGATTCGAGAACATGTTCTCAAAAGTTTTACAGAAGATGTGTTCTTTGAAAAAGTGATGACTCTAATTGAAGATGCCTACGGTCGGCATCTGGCCGCTACGGCTGGCTCCCCACCTGTCTAGGGGCAGAGCAACATGAGGACGGCAAATCTGGTGATGTATGAGGACACAGCTATATGCAAACAGCACAGCGCTCTCCCGATTTAAATAAAACTGAGATTGGATATGGCCAGCTTCTGACCATACTGATGCGCCGGTTTATCTGGTTTGGGGGAGCCATTGTTGGGGCAGTGGGACTTGCGATCGCACTCACCCTAAAGGAAGAACCCACGTATCAAAGCTCAATGCAGCTACTGGTGGAGCCAAACTATCGCCAGACGGTAGACATTACCGGACAGCAGGCGGGACGGCGTTCCTCCTCCTCCCAGACAGACTATGCGACTCAACTAAATCTGATGCGGAGTAAATCATTTGTTGAACAAACGGTTGAGCAGCTACAAACCGAGTATCCAGAACTCTGCGGTGATTCAGAAACCCCAGCCGACTGCGCCAGCGACTTCCAAAGAGGATTAGCTCTTTCCCAGGTCTCTGAAGGAGATGCAAAAACCGGAATTTTTAAGGCCACATTTAAAGCTCAAGATCCAGCTATTGCCCAATCATTTTTAGAAACGTTGGGCTATGTTTATTTGAGCTACAACCAAGAACAGCAGGAACAGCGTCTGCAACGGGGTTTAGCGTTAGTCAATCAGCAGATTGAGGGGGTTCAATCCGATCTGGCTGTGTCTCGTCAGGCGTTAAAACAATTTCGTGAGGCAGAAAATCTGATCGACCCAGAACAGCAGTCACTAACGGTGGCTGAATCCCTCAGACAAATTGAGCAGTCTAAAACAGATGTTGAAACCCAATACCTCGACGTTCAGGCTCAATATAATGCACTGCAAGAACAGCTTTCAGCCGACCCTCAGACCGCCCTAATTGCCTCACGCCTGAGCCAGTCATCGCGCTACCAACAGCTTTTAAACGCATTACAGGAAACAGAATTAGCATTAGAGCAGCGGCGCTCGCTCTATGCCGAAGCTGATCCGGGCGTGCAAGATCTGATCAGTCAGAGAGAGGGGCAGGTTTCGCTTTTACAAGGAGAAGTTGAACGGGTATTGGGTCAGATCCCAGAACAGTTTGATTTGGCTGAAACAGCCCTACTGAGCCAGGGCCAGCTAGGGGAAATCGATCTAGCGCTAGTCAGCAGCCTTGTGGAGGCGACAGTGAGTCTACAGAGCCTAACGGCACGGCAGACAGGGTTAGAACAAGCTGCCCAAGAGCTGCAGAGCCAGCTCGATGAGTTTCCCAGTTTAATTGCAGAGTATGATCGCATTCAACCTGAGGCACAGATACAGCAGCAGTCCTTAGAAAAACTATTACAGCTGCGCCAAGAGTTGAGTAATGAACTCGCCCAGGGAGGTTTTAGCTGGGATATTGTTGAACCCTCTCAGCTAGGGGAGCAGATAGCACCGCAGCCTAAGCAAAATTTACTGCTAGGAATTGTGGCAGGGGTCTTTATTGGAGGTGCACTGGCCTTTGGACGAGAAGCCATTGATACCGTTGTGCGCACATCGGATGAATTGAAACAACAAGTAGCCCTACCCCTGCTGGGAGTGATCCCAGAAATACCGGCCAAAAAAGCAGATGTTCTACTATCTATTCTGGATTCTGAACGGAGTCCCGATGGTTCACCCCTGACAGGTCAATGGCAGCCATTTCGAGATGCCATTGACTTGATTTATAAAACGATTCAGCTTACAAATACCCAGCCGCTGTCCTCGCTGCTAGTTACATCAGCCCTAGTCAAGGAGGGTAAAACAACCCTGGCGATTGGGCTGGCCTTGAGTGCAGCCCGCTCTCACCAGAAGGTGTTGTTAATTGATGCCAACTTTCGCAATCCGTCATTGCATCAGTACCTGGGCCTGCTGAATATACAGGGGTTGTCAACTCAGCTACACCCAGCCCTGGCTCGCTGGAATCAAACTAAAATTTCCCCTGTTTCGCTCTCCTATGCAGGCGCTAGTATCGATGTAATGCTAACGGGAGCGGTTCCTGATGACCCGATGAAATTGCTCAGTTCCCACCAAATGCAACAGGTTTTAGATAGGGCTGAGGCAAGCTATGATTTAGTCATTGTCGATGCTCCTGCTATTTCGGGACTGGCTGATGGCTTACAGCTAGCGTCTCTTTGCAAAGCCTCTGTTCTAGTCAGTCGTCTAGATCGCATCACCCAAGGCGATTTAGACCACGCCATGGCTATGCTCAGTCAGGTCAATACAATTGGCGTTGTGGCCAATTGGCACAGGGAGAGTTCTCGCCCAGAGAGGCTCTATGACCGTAACGGAGCCGCAAAAGTTTCTAGAGAACCAGAAATGATCTGGCGTAACTAAACGTTCTGTGTAGATAAGACAATCATCTAATTGACACAACCCCGGTACACCAGATATCTCGTATGCAGATTTATTTGTTATAAAGCTATCTAAGCCAGGATTTGTTTTTAAGGCAACAGACTGAATTGAATCCAGTTTTCTACCAAGAGGTTTTAGAGACCTATGACAGCATCCACCGTTTTGTTAAAAGCTCCAATTGTTCTTAGCGTGCCCAGCGCCAGCAGCGTATCCTCCGAATTTGAAAGCTGCACGCTGCTCTGGGAACAGGATTCATTGATTATAAAACCGCGCTCTTCTCTTACGGAGCCTGGAATACCTGCCCTCAAAAACAAAGCCTGGGTACGGGATTGTTTAAGCCGATCGCCGGTTAAAAGAGTCTATCTAGATCCAAAACTGGACGCCTCAATGTTTAAGGCCTGGGCCGATATTTGTAATGCGACCCAAAAGCAGGTCTATTTGAGAGTCCCCTCCTCCCCTGATTTACCCCAGATGCGACAGCCAAAGCTCTGGCGAGTAAAACGACTGGCGGACTGGCTAGCGGCGGCTCTGCTGTGGGTGGTGTTAAGCCCGCTGATGGGGCTTCTGGCTCTTCTGATTCGGTTGGATTCTCCTGGACCTATTTTGTTTCGACAGTGGCGGGTTGGTTATCAAGGTCGATTATTTCAGATTTACAAGTTTCGCAGCATGGAAATTGATGCAGAAGTTCAGCACCATAGGGTGATGGGAAATCAGCCAGGCTTACACAAGCTTGAGCGCGATCCCAGGGTTACCCAGGTGGGGCGCTGGTTGCGTAAGTTTAGTCTAGATGAGCTGCCGCAGCTGTTAAATGTATTGAAGGGAGAGATGAGTTTAGTTGGCCCGAGACCCTGGGCCCTGTACGATGCGGTACGAATTAAGCCAGCTTTACAGAGCCGCTTGAGGGCGCTGCCAGGGATGACAGGAATGTGGCAGGTTACCACCCGATCCCAGGGATGCGATCTGGTCTGTGTAAATCGGATGGACCTGGACTATCTGCGACGGTGGACATTCCGGGAAGATTTGAAGTTACTACTACTGACTGTACCTAAGGTAGTCGCCGGATTTGGAGCCTACTAGCTCGCCGCTCAATCGTGAGCTTGAACAACAGCTTGCCAAGTACCTTGGTTCAGTTGCCGTGAAGATAGTTAACTAAAGCTTTGCTGGCTAAGCGACAGAACTGTCCTTTTTTGAAAAGCGAGTAGTATTTATGGGTTTGCAGCAGGAAGCAGTTCGAGGGGCGATGTGGTCTGCACTCGAAAAATGGGGTGCTCAGCTTGTCTCGACGGCAATTTTTCTGCTGCTGGCCCGACTGCTAGGGGCTGAAGCCTTTGGTCTAGTTGCCCTAGCCAATGTCTTTTTGGCATTTATGCAAATCTTTTTGGATCAGGGATTTGCCCAAGCTATTGTCCAGAAAGATAAGCTGGAGACGGAGCATTTAGATACGGCCTTTTGGACAAGCGTGCTGATGGGAGCGCTATTTGTTCTACTAATTTTTGCAGGGTCTGGACTTGTTGCTGATTTCTATCAAGAACCCGATCTGGCGCTAATCGTTAGGTGGATGTCCATTAGCTTTTTGTTTTCTGGTCTGAGCAGTGTTCAGTCTGCCATATTGCAGCGCAATATGCAGTTCAAAATTTTTGCAGTACGCTCTTTAGTGGCAACAGTTACCTGTGGAGTAGCCGGTGTAGGGGCAGCCCTCATGGGGTTTGGAGTTTGGAGTTTGGTTGTTAAGGAAATTGTTTTTGGTTCAACCGGAGCCCTGCTACTATGGAGCACCAGCAGCTGGAGACCAGGATTTAGATTTTCGCCTAAGCACTTTCAGGAGCTATTTTCATATGGCATTAATATCATTGGTTTTAACTTTCTAGACTTTTTTAATCGTCGTTCAGATGACCTATTAATTGGCTACTTTCTCGGAACGGTTGCATTGGGTTATTACAGCGTTGCCTATCGGCTACTGCTGATCATGATCAAGCTTTTGACAAATGTGACTATTCAGGTTGCCCTGCCTACATTTTCCAAACTTCAAAAAGAACCCGACAGGATGAGAGCAGCCTTTTATAAAGTTACTCGATATACCAGCTTAGTTTCATTTCCTGCTTTTCTAGGTATGGCGGTACTGGCACCAGAACTTATACAAACCTTGTTTGGAGAGGAGTGGTTGCCCAGCGTACCCGTCATGCGGATATTGGCACTCATTGGCATTCTCCAATCGGTACAATATTTTGCTGGCACAGTACTATTGGCCATGAACAAACCACTGTGGAGACTGCGGGTTGTTTTTCTGATAACGGTTTGTAATATTGCTGGGTTCTTTATTGCAGTCCGCTGGGGAATAAATGCAGTTGCCATATCCTATGCAATCTGTGTTTATTCATTTTCCCCCGTATTTTTAATTCTGATCAAAAAGCTAATCAATATAGATTTCAAAAAATATTTTCTCCAATACACTACTCCATTGCTGAGCAGCCTATTGATGATGGCGTTTATTCTAGGAGCTAAACGGATATTTCATGACTGGAATAATCCATATGCGGCGTTGGCGACATATATATCCATAGGCGTGTTTGCTTATCTATGCGGAGTCATGACGCTATCGCCAAATATATTTAACCAAACCTACAGGCTTGCCCTATCTTCTCTTTCAGGCTCACCGCACATAAAAAAGTAGTATCGGCCACTTACAGAGGCCGGTAGGCAAGTTAAAAGTTTTGATCTGTATTGAACGTTATCGGTTGTATGGAAGGTTTGTAAACATGACACTCTTTATAAAATCCCTAAGCACTGATAAGCTCTCTTTTTATAGAACCAAACATGATTTTGAAAGATACGGTGAGTTTTCTACTGTAGAAGAGTTTATTCAGTACTGTCAGTGGGCTAAAGATAACAGGGTTACTGTCTATGTTTTAGGGAATGGCTCTAACACATTATTTGGCTCAAAGAAAGTATCTTCTTTGGTATTGAAAAATAAATTGAATACAGATATTGAGCCTTTGGAAGAGGGAAGATTAAAAGTTTCATCTTCAACGCAGGTGATAGATGTACTCAAATACTGTTCCTCCAAATCACTAGAGTCTTTTTACTACCTATCATCGGTGCCAGCCAGCATTGGTGGTGCTTTGGCGATGAATGCTGGCCGTGGCAGACAACAGAGGATGACGATTTATGATTTTGTCGAAACGGTTACTTTCTTTGACTTTGAACAAAATGAACTGAGAACGTTGGAGAGCTGTGAAGTTGTTCAAGACTATCGACAGACTATATTTACTGGCATTCAGAATAAACTGATCCTGTACGCCACATTTAAATTTGCTCCAACTTCTTTGCCAACAGATCCTATTCTGGCAAGAAAAAAATGGTCGAAAAATATCCAGGACTATTCAGCCCCAAACTGTGGTTCTGTGTTTAAGCTAGCTGACTATAGAATATTAAGACGGTTAGAAGGATTGACCATTGGGAAATCATCCTTCTCGATTAAAACGACCAATTGGATTTTGAATAAGTCGAAAAGTAGTTTTCCTATTAAGGCCCTAATTTTAGTGGCACGGGCTTTGCATCGTTTTTTAGGTAAAAAAGTCGAACTAGAAGTGATTGTTGTCAAATAAAAAGATAGAGGTTTATTAGCGATTAATAAAAAACTATCTGTGGAGTATCAAAAAGTCCTATGAAGATTGGCATTATAACATTTCACCATACAACCAACTACGGAGCAACGCTTCAAGCCTACGCTTTGTCCAAAGCTTTGAGCGCATGGGGACACAGTGTAGAAATTATTGACTATAGACCTAAAGGAGCGGTAGGTTTTTATGTCAAACAGCTGTTGCCAATTAAAAATAAGAAGTTTGATTGGAACAAGGACTTTTATCGGCATATATTGAAAGCGTTTAGGATGCGAAAATTTCTAGTTTCTTCCCTGAATTTGAGTAAATTAAAGTGCTACTCAAACTATAACTTAAGAGCGATATTTGAGGCGGCAAACTACGATGCGATTATCACCGGTAGCGATCAGGTCTGGTGTTTGAATACTAAATTCCGTGGTTTTGATCCTGCCTATTTCCTTGATTTTTTTGAAGCAGGTGAAAACTGCCTTAAAATTAGCTATGCCCCCAGTGTTGGTGAAACAAAATCATTTGGTGATAAAAGGGCTGAAATTTGCGACCTAATCGAAAAGTTTGACTATGTCTCGGTTAGGGATCACCACAGTAAAAGTGTGCTACAAAAGGAATGTGGTGTGACAGCTACAAAGGTCCTTGATCCAACTTTTTTGGTGAGCTACGACGATATTTTGACGCCGCCTGATACCGCTGCTCCATATCTGTTGGTATATAATCATAAAAAACTAAATAATCTCCAAGAACAGGCTATTAAAGAGATAGCTCGCGTTAAAAACTTAAAAATAATTTCAGTTGGTGATATTTGGAGCGTTGCTGACCATAGCAAAATAGCCGTCCATCCAAAGGAATGGATAGGCTACTTCAAGCAGGCGTCGTATGTTTTTACTAATACATTTCACGGCACGATTTTCTCACTGCTATTTAGAAAAGATTTTACGGTGTTTGTGGGAGAGGGTAAACGCAATAAGATACATGACCTGCTAGGTTCGCTTGAGCTAGAAACGCGAATCACTACGACCGATCCTGGTGCGGAGGAACCAGATATTTCAGCGATCGATTATTGTGTGGTCGAGAGAAAGCTAAACCCTCAAATCAGGGACTCAAAAGCGTTTTTGGCAAGAATCTTTGATCGCGCTTATTTGCCTGTTTCAGGAGGTGTTTAACCATGGGTAGTCTATGTAAGAGGGTTTTATCAATCTCTCAAAAATTTCCACCAGAAACAAACCCAACTGCGATCCGTTCGAGTAAAACGCTCCAGTACCTGCCAGTGGATTGGCAGGTTCATGTTTTATCTGGCAGCAGGGGTGCGGTCTGGAAGCGTTCTAACGTCCACTATGCTCGATCCTGGTACCCCGCCCGCCTGCTCAGACTGATGAGGGCCATCAAGCTGGGTAAGCTGCTTGACTGGTTGATCTGGCCCGATGAAGATATCTTTTGGCTACTGCCTGCTATTTTCAAAGGTAAAAAGATTATTCGAAACTACGACATTGATCTGATTATTGTTTTTCTTAAACCCTATTCTGCTGGCATAGCGGGTGTTTTGCTGAAATGGCTGACCGGCAAACCTCTGATTATAAATGTCTGTGAGCCTTCAACCTGCGACGATCTGTATGCTGTTTTTCCAACAAAGCTTCATTACTATCTAGATCGCTGGCTAGAAAATTTTTATGTGCGCCAGTCAGATGCCATTATCTATGTGTCTCAGCTGAGCTTGGAGCAGGTCCGCTCGCGACAGCCTAGGGACTGTTATTCTAGATTTCACCTGATTCGGGGTGGGGCCGATCCAAAAGATTTTCCAGAAATACCCAGCAATCAAGCCTCCCTGGGCACAGGCTCAGATAGGTTTGAAATTGTGTTTACAGGTGGTATGACGGGATGGGAGCAGCTGCTGTCACTACCCAGACAAAGCTTGGCAAAAAAACTACGCCAGGCCTGGATGAATTTTGGCCGATATTATAATATCAATGTTCAATCTGCCAGCTCAAGCCCCATTTTTATTGGTCGTGCGATCAAACAGGTGATTGAGCAAAACCCTAGCTGGAATGGCAAAATCAGGCTAAGGATCTATGGTAACAAGTTTGAACAAGCTGAAACAGTCTTAAAAGAACAAGGTCTGCTTGATGTCGTCAGCATAACGGGCTCGGTGCCCCATACTGAAGCATTGCAAAAACTACAGACAGCGGATTTACTGTTTATGCCGCTGCCGGATCGTCTGGATGGAACGCCGGGGGATCGAATTTCGCTGAAAACCTATGAGTATTTGATGACCGATAGACCAATTTTGGCGGCTGTGCCTGAAGGGGAAAACCGGAACTATCTGGGTGATAAACCGGGTGTGTACTTAGTATCACCCTTTGATGTGGAAGCGATGGCACAGGTGATTGCCCGGCTATTGGCTGCTCGGCTAGCGGGTAAAACACCGGTTGTTGATAGGGCGGAGACACGACGTCAAATTAGCTATGTTAAGCGGGGGGAGGAACTGGCGACGCTGATTGTAGATGTTCTAAAAACGGTAGGTGATAAAAAATTTTCAAAGCTGTCTCAAGTTATAAAAACAACGAATATTCCTGGACATGGTTAGGTATAAGACGGCGGCAGATCATAATTTAACTCGGAATTAAATTAATGAATTCTAACCCTGCTAAATTACTAATGATTTTTCCATCCACGTTGCGAGGTGGAGTGGAAGACTATAATCTGACTGTTTCAAGGGGGGCGATGGCCCATGGTTGGAACGTTCACGTGGCGTTTCCCGATGTTACAGGCACGGCTTCCCTAATTCAGGACTTTGTTGAAAGCGGTATTGCCTACCACCCCTTAGCCATTGCTGAGGATAGTGGCTGGCTACCTGGGGTTGCTCGTCATTTTCCCCGTTTTCTAAGAACGCTACGCCTGCTGATCGCCCTGAGACCTGATGTTGTTCAAATCACCTTGCCTGCCCCCGAGTATTGCCTGGGCAGTATATTGGCCTGCGGTCTTCTGAATGTGCCCACCGTTGTCCGGTTTGGGCTTGTTTTACCTTTAGAGACCACGATCAACAAGTGGCGCATAAGGGCCTATCGCTGGGTGAGAACTCGCCAGCAGCGGTGGATTGTGATCTCCAAAAACAATCGCAGTTTGTTGTCTAAGCTGTTTCAAATTCCGGAGGATAAAATCACCTGCATTTATAACGGTACTAAGGCGATTAAATCCGCATCATCGTTTAATGGGGGTGAGGGGGCAATACTGCGCCAGCGGGTTCTGGACGAACTTGATTTACCTGGGACAGCAAGGCTACTGATTACGGTGGGTCGTTTGAATTTTCAGAAGGGGTATGGCGATCTGATTCCGGCCATTCCGCATATTGTTCGAGAGTTTCCTGATGTGCGGTTTATTTGGGTTGGTGACGGCGATTTGCGGGACTCCCTGGAGACGCAGATTCAGAATTATCAGATTGCTGATCGGGTTCTGCTGCTGGGCTATCGCTGTGATGTAGGCCGTCTGCTGCAAGCGGCTGATTTGTTTGTGTTTCCGACCCATTTTGAAGGGGGGCAGTCCTTTGCGATCGCAGAGGCAATGGCCGCTAACCTGCCGATTGTTACAACCGACGCCAGTGGTATTCCAGAAGTTATTCATCACCGGGTCCATGGCCTTGTGTGTCGCACGGGGGACAGCTGCGATCTCCTAGAATCGATCCGCTGGGCGCTCAAGCATCCCGATGAAATGCAGACCATGGCCCAAAATGCCTGGGAGCGCTCCCAGGATTTTACCGAAGAGAACATGATCAAAAGCTATGGGGAGGTGTGGCAAGAACTCTGTCGGTGTTCACCCCCATTGACCCAAAATCCAATGCCGCTGCCGGACCGTGCCTAAGCCTATGAAAATACTCCTTATTTCCTGCCGATTTCCGAGCGATCTCCAAACGGATGTTCAAGGAACTTTTCGGCGGTTTAATTTATTTCTAGATGCGTTTAAGGCAATTGCCCAGCTGGATATATTGTTCTATGTGCCCGCTGGTGTTGACTGGGGGGCGGATGCGATCGCAACCCACCGAAAAACCCTAGCAGACCATTGGGGGACGCCAATAAATTTGTTTCTATGCCCCCAGCGGTCTGGGGCTAAGCCAGCCCCCAAATGGCGGCGGCAGCTCAAACCAATTGTTGACTTTCGAGCCCAGGGACACTTTTTTTCAACCAGCGGTGCTCAGCAAGTTGACGCCCTAGAGACCTGTCTGGATCGACAGCCAGATGCAATTTTTTGCCATCGTCTAGAAGCGATGACGCCCATTTTGCAAACCCAACGCCCGGTGCCACCCCTGCTGTTTGACCTCGATGACGTTGAGCACATCTCCTTTGCCCGCCAGATTGCCCAGCCCCCAACTCGACTGCTAACAAAGCTCTACTATCTACAAATTCCAGCCCTCTGCTGGGGAGAGCGACGCAGCATCCAACGGGCGCGACGCACGTTTGTGTGCTCCCACCACGATCGGCAGTACCTGAGCCAGCGGTGGCAGCACAAGGGAGTTGTTACCGTTCCCAATGCGGTGCCCATGGCAGCCGCTCAGCCGCTTTGCCAACAGCCGACGGTGATGTTTTTAGGCGGCTACTATTATTTTCCTAACCTCAACGCCGCCAACTTTCTTATTGAGCGGGTTTGGCCCCATATCCATAGGGCCAGACCGGACGCCAGGCTGATTATCGCCGGCACCCATCCCGAGGCGATTCGTCGCTACCATAGCCAACCACCGGGGGTTGAGTTTACGGGCTTTGTGGAAAACTTGGACACCCTGTATGGGCGGACACGAGCTGTTTGCTGTCCGATTTTGTCGGGCGGGGGGACCCGCGTCAAAATCATTGAAGCCGCCGCCTATGGCAAACCCATCGTGGCGACACCCATTGGGGCCGAAGGGCTATCCATGGCGAACGACAAAGAGATTTTGATCAGAAGATCTGCCCAGGAGATGGCCCAAGCCTGTTTAGAGCTGTTGAGCAATGATAGCCTATGTCAGCGATTGGGCTCCGCTGCCCGCCAAAAAGCCGCCCAACACTACGACAGAGCCCAGGTAATACAGCTGATTCAGACCCATGTTCGACGAGCTTTAGATCAAGATTCAACGGCACCGGCATTAGTAACC
>JBCDJC010000034.1:0-30452 GCA_038748225.1 Cyanobacteria bacterium P01_H01_bin.26
ATAACAACACGACAATAAAAAGCAAAAGTCACTATTTATCAGGACTTGGGGGAATTGCTGGCAAATAAGGTACCCACCAATAGCTCCTTTCCCCCTAACCCTTCCTCACTCTACTCCGGGGATTTTATTTTTTGGCAGATCCCTTGGCTCTATAGAAACAGAATATAAAAATAAAATGCTATCTAAGCCCACAGCTCCAATTTGGACATTTAAGGATCACCCCGCTATCCAACTGTTGCTATGCTGTCTGTCCCCAACGGCCGATAGCCACACGGTTGAACAAATAAAGACACTAGGACAGGCTGACATTGACTGGGTGGCCCTGGTTACGTTGGCCAAAAAACACAAGGTCGGACTGCTGTTCCACCACCGACTCAGCACAACCGGCACTGCTCCCATGCCAGAGGCCCTACAGACGCATCTGCGCCAATACAGTCAAACCATGACCGTACGAAATTTGCAGGTGACCTCTGAGCTGACCCGGCTGTTGTCGTTAATGGCCGCCAGCGACATTGATACCCTACCCTATAAAGGTCCGATTCTGGCCCAGACCCTTTATAAAACCCTGAGCCTCCGGGTGTATAGCGATCTCGACATTGTTGTACAGCCCCAGGATATGTACGTCGTCGAAGCGCTGCTGATGGGAGAAGGCTACCGCCCCTACCACGGTAAAAAGACCCGAGCAGAATTAGCAGCCCACATGAGGTCGCCCGCCGAACATACCTATGACTTTTATCACGACGGCAAACAGATCCTGATCGAAGTTCACTGGAGATTTTGGCCAACCACCTTCTCATCGGTTAACCCTAGGGACATCTGGCATCGACGCCAAACAGCCACATTGGCCGGTACCCCCGTCTCTAACCTCACCCTAGAGGACTATCTGATTATTTTATGTATGCACGGCTCAAGGCACATGTGGCAACGGCTATCCTGGCAATGTGATATTGCCATGCTGCTGCACAACTATCCTAACCTTGACTGGCAACAGGTCATCACCCAGGCGCGTCAATGGGGGGTACAGCGCATGGTATTCCTGGGGCTGTATCTGGCCCACACCTGGCTAAACGCGCCCCTACCCGAGACTATCCTGCGACAGTTAACGGCTGATTCGACCCTACCAGCACTGGCGGCCCAGGTCGATTACAAAACCTTCCAACAGGACGGTTCTCCCAAAACCTTTATGGCAACCACCCACTATCAGCTGCGGGTCAGAGAACGCTGGCAAGACAAGGCCACCTATGCCAGCGGGTTTGGCCGGTGGCTCCTGAAAGGATGTCCGTAAGGGCTTCTTAACTCCTAAAAACACAGCCTACTTCCCGTTAAAAGAGGCTACCTGTCGACAAAATCGCGACAAATAAGGGATTTGCTAGCAAATAAGGTACCCGCCAATAGCTCCTTTCCCCTTTCCCTTTACCCCTTCCCCACTCTGCTCCAGGGATTTTTTTTGGCAGATCCCTAACCTTTTTTGGTTTAGCAAAGATATCATCCATAGCCGCCCAGGCCAGACTGGCTGGCTTAGGCGGCAAGAACATAGTTTTGAGCCTGGGTATTAAACAGGTGGGCATACTTTCCCTGCTGAGCCATCAGCTGATCGTGGGTGCCCTGTTCAACAATGCGACCACTATCCATCACATATATGCGATCGGCCATGCGCACCGTGGATAACCGATGGGTAATCAAAATTGCCGCCTGGTCTTGAATGAGCTCGCGAAATGACTTGAAGACCTCATATTCAGCTTTGGGATCCATGGCGCTGGTCGGCTCATCTAGGACAATCACCTGGGAATCTCGCAAAAAGGCCCGCGCCAGGGCTACTTTTTGCCACTGGCCAATGCTCAGCTCTTCCCCACCACCAAACAGCTTACCTAGCATGGTGTCGTACCCCTGGGGCAGACGGGTGATGACATCGTGGGCACCGGCCTGTTTAGCCGCTGCCATCACCGCATCGTCTGACGGCGGCAGGCTGACATTACCTAACCAAATATTATCTTGAGCGGAAAGATGGTATTTGGCATAGTCTTGAAAAATAACGCTAATCTGCCGTCTGAGATCGACAATATCCAGATCTCGCAGGTCGATGCCATCGACCGTAATCTGGCCCTGGCTGGGGTCATAGAGACGGCACAACAGCTTGATTAGGGTTGTCTTACCCGAACCATTTTCCCCAACGAGGGCGATGGTTTCGCCGGGTTTGACCGCCAGGGAAATATCACTCAGCGCCTGCCGTGAGGTATCCGCATAGCTAAAACTCACTCGATCAAATACAATCCCCCGGTGTAGCGGTACTGGCAAAATTTTGGGGGTTGCAGGACTGATAATTTCGGGGGTAAGGTCTAAAAATTCGTAGAGATTAGCCAGAAACAGGTTGTCTTCATATAACCCCGACAGGCTGGATGTGAGTGCTTTAAGGGAACTTTGCCCCCGTTGCAGGGCCTGGTGATAAAGCACCAAATCACCCAGCTTGAGCGAGCCGTAAAGGGTTTGATATAAAATTAAGCCGTAGACAGAGCCGACTAAAATCCCTGCCACCACCTGAGCCATTAGAAAGGCCAAACTCCGTTTAGTAATCAAACGCAGCTTGGCCCGATAGAGTCTTGCCCTCAGCTGATCAAATCGCTGACTAAATAGCTCACCCAAGCCAAACAGACGGATCTCCTTGGCAAACATCTCGCCAATCATCAGCCAGGAAAAATACGCTGACTTGCGATCCACGGGGGTCCAGGTTCGCTGCCACTGATAGAGCTGGCGAGTATAGCGTAGCCGTACGGCAATGGTCGGTATGGCTGCCATCAACAGGACTGCGGCAATCCCCCAGTGGAGCGTTAGCAACAGTCCCACCATGGCTACCAAGGAGATGCTGTTTTGTCCCACCTGGGCCAACCGCGTCAAAATTTGGTTAGGGCGAGTGGTCGCCTCCTGCTGAGCCCTCTGGAGAGTGTCGTGGTAGCGGGGCGTTTCATAGTAGGCCAGGTCGATGGATATCGACTTAGCATGGAGAATGCTGCGCATGTGGTCGCTCACCCGCTGGGTTTGCGCCGTGTTGACCAGTTCAGAAAACGCTTTACACAACAACGCCACCAGGGACACGCACACCACAGCGATCAGCAGGGGAGCAATTTGCTCAAGCACCAGCTGGGGGCTATCCGTGGCGCTCCTATCCGTTAGGGCGTCCACCAGCAGCTTCACAATGTAGATAGACGCCAGCGGCAGAAACCCCTCTAAGGTGACTAGCAACAGCCTGAGCACTGTCCACCTGGGGCTGCTCTGCCACACCAGTCTCAAGGCGGGGATCAGTCGCTGGGTATTTTGGAGAAAAGATCGGAGTTTGTTACCAGCTCTCATTATGAACCAATCAGTGAAACAAGGGAAAGATGACTGGTGACCTGGTGGACCAATTCTGGCAGCAGGGCCAGATCGCGGGGTCGGCTCAGGCGATAAACCGGGCACTCCCTAGCCAGGCTAACGCACTGCAGAAAATGCTGTGAATCGGGTTTATGAAACAACGTCGACGGGCGCGAATGCCGAGATAGTTCCACAACGGCATCCTGATGGGCCAAACGCTCAATCCTAAAGTCTGAATCCGTGGCCAGGACATAAATATGTCGGATGGTCAGGGGCCTTTGGACAAATCTCGAATTTAGCCGATAGCCTCTTTTTTCAGACGTCGAGTGTAGCGGCGCTAATGACTCAAAATCATGGTCGAGGGCGATCGCAATTTCCCGGCTCAGCTTAATTTGTGGAAAACCGGGGATGAGTATAGGAGATGTTTGATCCAAAATAATCGGGGCAACATCATCGGTCATCACGCTGTAGTTAGCCGCTTGGAAAGTAGCGGCAGCGGTGGACTTCCCTTCTCCAGACTCGCCCAAAAATGCAACCGCTTCCCCGTTGATGTCGACAGCACTGGCATGGAGGACAAGCAGACCTCGCTGATACAGCAATATTCCCATGACGGTCCCCACCAGATAGAACCGCAATAATGATTCGGTCACACCCGGTGCGGGGATAACCGTAACCTCAGCCCCGGCGGTGATTAAAAATATACCAGTCCCTTTTATATAAAACAGCGCGTCTTTACGAGTCAGTTTAAGATAACCAAATTTCTCTATTACCTGCTCAGGCAAATAATCTGTTAAAGCATATTCATTTCTTAGGGTGATGGCGACTTCGCGATCGCAGCCAAAGTCTGTGTCAGGAAACTCCGGAATAGCAAGATCAGAGTGAATTCTGAGGCCATAGGCAAAATATGAAAACACGTTTTCTTTACCTCGTTACGGATTATTATTCATATCTGCGAGAATAGTCTCTAGCGATCCGGGGACCGTAGTCCTCTCAGGGAGAAAACATCGGTCCCCGGCGGGTGTTTAAGCTCAGGCAACAGCCCAATCAGCTGAGGATTTCCCTAGGGAAGCCCAGCCAGTGAGCCAAAACCCTCGCTCTACATAGAGCCGATAGGAACACCATCAGGAGGGGTAAGACCAGGAATGTCCAAGATCACCCCATCATTAAAACCAAGGGTTTTAGTTACCTGAGTTAGCGCTTCGACAGCACCATGGGCTTGAAGGTTAGGAGTCGTCCAAGTTTTCTTCATTGTTAATTGTCCTCGTGAGTAAAAAACAACTTTAGCTAGGCTAAAGGCACTTATAGTCATATAGGTGCATCAATAATTAATGAATATATAGGGCCAAACATCGGCTTTCTGAACATGCGCTTAAACGCATAGAAAGGCTAGGGAGTTTGGATTAGAAATGGGTCAAATAAAGCAGCTAGGAAATTAAGCAAACAACAATGGGACCAGCCCGCTCGATACGTCAAGCAACGGCGATATCACCCTGCCGACTTAGCCATTTGGATAAGGTCGCCGCAGACAGCAAGAGCATGGCATCCTCTCCATTCGAGCCTTGGCCTAGAACGTAGCCATCATAGGCAGATTGCAAAGTTTTGCTATTGACGTAGGGTTGGATAGATTGGACATTGAGCATCATCGTCTCCAAAGTTTCTTTTTCAAGGTCTAAAAACCGTCGAAGAAAGTTCGCACCCAAGCGTCCTTTACCAGGACGCCACTGCACCTGGGATGGCAATACATCTGTCATCGAAAATCTCAAGATACTGCGTGACCAACCCTGATAAAACTTCTGGCTAGACGGTAGGGCCAGACAAAATTCCATCAGTCGGCGATCAAAAAATGGGTAGCGTCCCTCCAGGGAAAACCGGGCGGCAACCTTATCTGTAATTTCCATCACATTGGGATAGAGCGGTGCGCTCAGAGTAATCCAGTGTTGCTTTCTAGGCTCGATTTGGCCCATATGCTGATTTGTCATTGTGTACAGATAGTCTGCCAGCCCAAGCTGTCGGGCCAGCGTAGTATTGACCAGGGGAGTATCCAACTGGTGATAGTTGGCCAGGTGGCAAAGCCTCTGCCAAAGACAGCTCACAGGATCTACAAACAGCGGCTGCAGCATCTGTTTGTGCAGGATTGTCTTACGGGAAATGTGGTGATTTTTGGCCGCCGCTGTGACTAGCTTAGCCAGGGTATACCACTGTCCGGTATAAGCTAGCTCGGTCAGATATGACCAGCCATGGGAGATCGTAGAATCACCATCAATACCATCTAAAAAGACTCGTACACCCTGCTGCTGAGCACACCGATGCAAACCCTGGTGCATATAGAGATTAGGTGCACAGATCGGTTCATCATCCTGCCACAGGAGATCGATAAAAGGATTGAGCCGATCGGCTCGGACATCGTGGGTCTCAAATCCATCTAGCTGCTTCACCGCATCCATATAGTGACGCTCATCGATCCACCGCCGCTCTTCCACAGAAAGACTGGGGAAAATGGCTGAGAACGTATGTAGCGGACCCTCAGACGAGGCTGTCAGCTGTCGAGCCGTACAAGCAATAGACGAAGAATCTAATCCTCCACTCAAGGTTGAGCCAACGGGAAAGGCACTCCGTAAACGACATCTCACAGCTTCATTAAAGACGTCTAAAAATGCCTCCACATAGTCACCTTCTGAACTTAGCCGAATCTCCCGGTGGGGATCCAATGCCCAATAACGCTCTGTTTTAAGCGAACAGGTATCACCTATGTGTAAACAATGGGCTGCCGGCAGTTTTAACACGTCCCGGTAAAAGGTATTGACAGGATCGTCTGCAAACAGGGCCAGATGGGACGCCACCTTGAGTTGATTTAGCCGCCGTGGCATACCCGGTACGTGCAGAAGTGCCTTAATTTCGGAAGCAAAACAAAACAGCTGGCCTGAGCAATAGTAGTAGAAGGGTTTGACCCCCATGGGATCTCTAGCACAAAAGAGTTTTTGCTGCCGGTTATCCCAAATGGCAAAGGCAAAATCCCCCACCAGCCGATCTGGACACTGGTTTCCCCACCGTTCATAGGCCGCCAATATTAGCTGGCTATCGGCAATTTGAGCAGCAGGACAGTCTTTTATACCCAGAACTTCAATCAGTTCTTGCCGGTTGTCAATGCGGGCATCAGCCGTAATCGCTAACTCTCCCCTAGACAGGGGGAGCTGCTCACCGATGGACTCTGGGGTTGTCCACAGCATGCAATGCCCTAGACCAATAGCCCCATCACACCAAACATTGACACCATCGGGACCGCGGTGGGCTAACACATCGACCATCCGAGAGATATCGTGGGATTCAACCGGTCGCCGATCAAAATAATATAGCCCGGCAATAGCACTCATATCTTTACTCCCGTCGCTGAAAGCGGTTTAAATCGGCTGAGATCGTTTAAGTCACCCATGATGACTCGATCCTCATACTCAACCCAGGCATGGGCCTCAAGGGTTTGGGTCGCATCCATGGCAACCCCAATGTGGACCTGGTGGGGGTGTCCATATCGACTCAGCAACAGCTGGGCGGCTAGGGCCTTGACCAGGCACCTGGCTCCGCGCGGTGCAAAACCGCTAGTCACCGTTATTGCCCACACAATGGCACCTACAGAAATAGGATTTGGGGGTGACCGAGTCTCCCACTTAGCTGAAAGTGTTGTCAGCTGCTGCCTGACAACCTTAAACGGCAACAGCCATAGGGCTAGACGGATACCATTCAAGCTTAGGTACGCATAGAGCAGCACCCAACGCTGTCGCCAGAAAAGCTTAAACAGCTTTTTTAGCCTACGGAGCCGTTTCATGCTGAACCTCAATCAAACAAGCCTGTTTGAGCTCCAGCAAAAGGGTTTGCAACTCTTGTTTACAGACATCTGGCTGGACATCGTACTCTTCAACCAAAATGCCGTGGAGTTTTTCAAAACTACAGGGCTGCTGGATAAGTTCCCAGATACGAGCCCCAACCTCGTTGAGGCCATAATAGATACCCGACGCCAAATTTAAGATAACAGCTTCACCGTTTAGCTCAGATGAGATCTGTTCTGGCATAGGTGAAATAATAGCCTGGGGAGCGATCTCTAATACTTTGGTCACCATAGACATTCCAAATGACTGCGGCCTCAGAGGCTTAACTAAATCTTGGTGATGCCACCTTAATGATGTCTATACTGCGCAATTGTGCTCGACTACAACACATTAAACACGACACTTAAAAGAACAAGTCAGCCTATTGTGCCTGGTAAAAATGTGTCAACTAGTCATCCGGTTATAGAATAAAAAATCAATCGTTGAAATAATGGGAACACATAGTTAGAAGACTATTGAGCAGAGGCTAATGCCTAATCAGGCAAGCCGTTACCGGTCTAGCCGCACCGTGTTTAGTAAGCTCCCTGCTTATTAAACACGACCATGATGGTTTTGAGGATCAAAGAGAGGTCATAAAAGATAGACCATTTTCTTTGATAGTTGAGGTCCATCTGCACAATTTTATCAAAGTCCTCTACATTGGAACGTCCATATACCTGCCATTCTCCAGTCATTCCAGGTTTAACGTTTAAGCGCTGGAGATGATAAGCAGAGTATTTTTCTACCTCATCTAACGTTGGTGGGCGAGTCCCCACCAGGCTCATTTCACCTTTGAGCACATTTAGAAACTGGGGGAATTCATCGAGACTTGTTTTCCGAAGAAATTGTCCTACTCGAGTAATTCTAGGATCGTTTCTATTTTTAAAAATGTGTCCGGCGGCTTCATTCTCTACTAGGTGCTTTAGCCTTTCGGCATTGGTCACCATTGAACGGAATTTCAAGATTCTAAAAGATCTTGCCCGTAAACCACAGCGTCGCTGGGTGTAAAAAATGGGTCCACGGGTATCACATTTGATTGCTACCACTATGGGTAAAAGCAAAACCGTAGTGACCGAAAGACCCAACAGTGCGCCAACAATATCTATAAATCGTTTGCGCTTACTGCGAACGGAGCGATGTACGGACGAGAGTTCCCGTAGAACAGGAGAGTATGAAGAGAGTCGCATAACGCAAAATGCATACTTAAGAGCAAGAGCAAATGAATGTATTCTTTCAAAACTAACTGACCTCTGTTTTATTTAAAGCGTTTAACCAAAACAGAAGCCTGCACTGCACTTAATAAGCGAATAACTTGCGAGCTTTATCTCATATTATTCAATTTGTTCCATGATTCCTGAGAATCAGGTGCTATCTGGATAAAAAGGGGTGTTTTATAAAAGCTTTATCTACTTTATCAAGGGCTTATAGTTCTTGTTTCTTTTGTTACTCTGGCTATGAACAAAAGGCATACAACGATAAAAAAGAGACATCATTGCTCGATAGTAAATACCCCAATTCACCAGAGATATATTGCCGTATTAGGGACGTGCTGGTAAATAACGAACCCGCCAATCGCTCCTTTCCCCTTTCCCCTTTCCCCTTTAGCCCTTCCCCACTCTACTCCGGGGATTTTTTTGGTAGATCCCTTATTTAGCTGAAACGACATATGGGAGCATGGGACAGAAATCGAACTGGACGCACCCAGGCTTTTTTGTTGTCTCCCCTAGGTACAGTGACTCTAACTGTGGTTGTATTATCTTTTTACCTGTAGCTAGTTTTTATAAATAATCCGGATGTCCTATCAAACTCCTGTAGAGTTTTTTTGGACAAGCCAAGTTGTTTCTATACTTGCTGTATGACGTCTCTTTGCAAAGTTGCTAACCCCAGCCAACCTCTACATCGGTTGATGGCTGATTGTGTCGGGGATCCTGTTCCCCATCAGCGCCAAGAGAATAGCCGAGAATTTTATACTGACAGCGATCCTGCCTATTGGACCGGTGACCTATCGGTCTCGGGATCGTCGTCACTGTGGTGGTACCATTCTGCCCTGGCGGTCGGGGCAACGGTGGTCTGCTCTGCGGGGGCCATCATGCAGTATACAGAAGCGGGGCTTTGGTCACAGCAGGAGACTGTCACTCCTAACCCAGCCCATACCAAACAGTCGGCTCAAACTGAGGCCGCCAGTCAGGTATCAACTCCCCCCGTTGTCAATTCACAGGAGCGGCCGGTCTTTAGCTCCAGCGCACCGGACAGCAAAACCTGCAAAGACGGCACCTGCAAGGGTATTGCTTTTATTGAGCGGCGACTCCCCGAGATTCAGGGAGAAATCCGTGAGCTTAGGACTGAAATGCAGCAGTTTCAGAAACGGCATACGGCCCAAAATCTGCAAACCCACCGTTCAATTTTGGTATACCGGAGTACCGATGTTGCCCGCAAACAGGCTGAACTAGCGGTGCGATCGCAACAGCTCGATCAGCAACTCTCCAGCCTCACCTCGGCCCTGGCCCTACAGCCAGCCGAAGTCAGCCAGATTGCCAGCTTACTCCAGACGGACACCGCCTATCAGGGGTTGCTCCAGCAGCTCCAGGCATTAGAAAGCGACATTGCCATCGAATATAGCAACCCCGACCTCAACAGCGAACGGTTTAACACCCTCTACGCAGAGTACTCCCAGACGGCAAACGAGCTGCGACAGATAGCCCAGGCCGTACTGGCAGACTATGTAGCTGCGGTCAGCCTGGAGTCCCCCGATCCGCTTTGGCAAGAAGACAGCTACCATGCCCTACTCCAGGAACTAATGGACCTGTCCCATCTGCGCCAAATGCTAGCCGTCGAGGAAAACACCCTAGCCCAAATGGATAGCCACCTGACCGTGCGGCGAACAGAGCTAGCTAGCCTGTTAAAACAGTATGCGGTGATGCAGCGTCAGCTCGAAGGTCAAAACCAGGTTTTGCAGCAGTACATTGCCAAACGTGAGGCCCTTCAAGATGAACTCACCTAGGCAAACAAATTAAAACATCGGGTCTGGTGACCACAGCGACAGGCGCTGAGCCGCTAGCGGCTCAGCATCCGCACCCCCACCACGATCAGCGAAACCGCAAATATTCGCCGCAGAAGCAGCTCTGGGAGATCCACCGCAAACCTGGCCCCGACCAGTCCCCCAAAAACAAAACCCAGACAGATCAATGTGGCGGCTTTGACATCCACATGCCCCTGCTGAAAATACGTCCAAGCCCCCAACAAACCAATGGGAGGCACCAGCAACGCTAGGGTAGTGCCCTGGGCATTATGCTGGGAAAATCCAAATAGATAGATGAGCGCAGGTGTAATCAGCACACCTCCCCCAATACCGATCAGACCGCTAAGGGTGCCTACCCCCAGGCCCAATCCTAAATATAGCAACAGGTCAACCCCCACCAATTCCTCCTAGTTTGTAGACTAGCCGCTGACAAATTTTGGCTGAAACCGTACCAATCCCGTACCAACCGTAGCCAACAGCCAGTATCAGAATAAGCACAATAGCAGAGACTTTGCCGTATTTGAAAGTACGAAAAGTTTGTAGCGCCGCCCGTACCGCCCCTAATCACGAGCGGTATCAGGGTGACCCAGACGCTCTGTAGGCATCCAAAATAGATGGGCACACCCCCAGTCGTTGCACCACCAAACCATAAAGCCTAATATTCCAAAGGGCCATGGCAAATGCGGTGGCAAGGGCAGCGCCCGCAATACCCAAAAGATGAATACCGATAAAATTTAAACTAACGTTGACCAGGGCGCTGGTGGCCATGACCACCAGCGTTTCGTTTTGATGCCCGGTCATAATCATTAAATACCCCACCGATCCGGCTCCCACATTTATCAGCTGTCCCAAAATCAAAATTATCAGCGCCCCTTTGGCGGCGACAAACTCGGGGCCAAACAGCCGGAGGATAGGTTCAGCCAGGACAGCTAGTCCGATGCCTGTTGCTAGGGCCGGATAAAACATCCAGCGGGCAGCGATGGACACTAGCTGTTGCAGACTCTGGCGGTCGCCCTGGGCATAGAGGGCAGCAATCAAGGGAGCCGAGATCGCATTGACGGCCATTAAAATAAAGGGCACCCAGGCCGAGGTCTTGAGGGCAGCGCCGTAGAGACCCACCTGTTGGGCACCTAAAGCAGCCCCAATCATCAGCGTATCCGTCTGACTAAGAACCAGGTGAGAGCCGCTAAACAATAGCAGCGGTAGGGCTGCTCTCCACCACCGAGCCAGCTCATAGGCGGGGCGAGCCTGGTGAATCTTGACGTCTAGGGTTTGCTGAAAGATCAGCCACTGCAGCGCCAGGGCCAACAGCGCGGAGATTAAAGAAAGCGAGATCGCAACCGTACTCGTCAGTGCCCTATGCAGCTGCCAGACAGTCGCCATCCCCGCCAGCACCAGGGGCTGCATAATCAGCGACGGGGCATAGGCCAGCACCAGTCGTTGAAAGGCCCGAATGATCTCTCGCTGCAGCCCCACTAACGCCAGAACTGGGATCGCCCAAACCCCAACTAACAGCGGCCTGGCATAGTTTCCCAATGCCTGGGCCGCAGCCCAGACAATCACCGTACTACAGCCACTGGCAACCAGACCAATCGCCAGGGTTTGTCGCCAGCTGCCCAAAATTATCCCCCGCAGGTGTGGCCAGTCCTCCTGAATCTGATAGGCCGAGACAAATCGCAGCACCGCCGCCGGCAGACCCAATCCGGCCATAAGCGACCCGACTAGGCCCACCGTCGTTACATAGTCGTAGATACCGTACTCCGTAGACCCCATCCAGCGCGCCAGCCAGACCTGGGAAGCGTAGATCACCCCCGCACTGACAATTTGTATGGCTAAGACCGTCCCGGTTCCCCGCGCCAGCCTGGCAAATAGGCTATGCCCCAAGGTCTACCTCACCCTAGACTACGGAGCTTTTCTAACAGCAGTGGATTGCGGGCCAGCTGCTGCACCAGACTGGCCGCCCCCGCCTGGTTTAAATGGCTAGGATCAGCAAAGAAGGCATCCTGATTGATCCACTGCTGCAATAGATCAATCACCGCAAACCCCTGGCGCTGACCTTGGGTTTGCAAAAACTGTTGAAACTGTCGCTCAATCGCCAGGCGATAGTCATCTAAATAGTCGCCGCTAAGGGGAAGATTGACATAGATCAAATCAATGTTTCGGCTGGTGAGATAGCCCGCTAGCGATCGCAGCGATACATCCTGCAGCCCGTTCAAACCAAAGGGATTGTAAAACCCGTCATAGCGGCCGCTCACCCGGGGATAAATCTGATAAAAAATCGCCGGGTCAAACACGGCCGGCACGGGTAAAAAGCCATAGGCATTGATCGTGCTGGGGGGGCTGGGTACCGTGGGAGTTTCATCATCGAGGCTGGGGGTTTGTCCGGCGACGACGGCACCATACCCAGGAGAGTCTAGAATCCTAGCAAAGGTGGCATCCACCCGCCGACTGTTAAAGGCCCGCGACCCGTCGCCCCAGATCACTAGCCTCGGCAGCTGCTCCGGGGTGAGCAGTCGCTGCAGCACAAAGTTCATCACCTGGGCGGTGGCTCCATTCACACTAAAGTTAAACACCCTAGCGCCATAGCCCTGGCTCCCTAGGGCCGTCTGCAACAGCTGGGGGTCAAGCCCCTGCAGCGCCCGAGAGCTGCCAATAATCAAAATATCCGGCGGACCCACCGACGCCAGATAGCTCAGATATAGCCGTAGCTGGTGGTCTAAAACCGCACTGCCCAAACTGGGAAATACATTGGGCCAGCTCATTTGCTCGGTCCGCTGTTGGGCAATGGCCAGATTGGTCAAATACTCCCGCTGCTTACGCTGGGCAAATAGCCGCTGGGGGCTTTGGGCCGGGATGGTTTGTAGGGTTGCGATCGCACCTGTCCAAGCCTCCACCACCGCATCCCACTGTTCCACGGAGGTAGCCGTTTGAGCCAGGGTTGCCGCCTGCTGTGCTTGATCAAACCCGGACTGCAGCACAGCCACCGGTCCACCACCCCAAATACTTGCCTTTGCTTCTGGAGTAGAGTTCAGGTCCGCGTCTTTATGCCGTAGCCAGACACCCAGCCCCAACAGCAACACCACCCCGCACAGCGCCAGCCAGCGCCACCTACCAAAACCCCTCATCGTGTCAGCTCGCCCCATGCTAATCCGCCAGCGTCAACCCCAGCATCAACCATAGTGTGACATTGGAGAGCGACTAACGATAACCCCAATTATCAATGCTCAACACCGCAACTACCCATACCATCTATACAGAGCGCCGTTATTCTGTCCCAGAAGATGGCAACAGCGTCCCCGTTCCTCGACGATCGTTTGGATCAAGAACTCGACTCATCTAACCCACTCGCTTTAGCTAATCGATCCAGCAGGTAATCGCCGCTGTATTACCTGTTAGGAAAACACCGCAGTACCGAGGGTAGACGCTATGATCGCCTAGTGACACCCAGGCAGCCTGCCTCTGTCTCCGTCGGCCCCCAGTAAATATAGTCATGCGAATATAGCCATGAAGCATGCTTCCCAGGAAAAGATTAAATCCCTGGCTCCTCTATTAGATCAAATCCGCCAGCTGCCAAACCTGAAAGAAAAAAAGACCGGCATTTTCTATCGTAAATCTAGAGCCTTTCTCCATTTTCACGAAGACGGTGACAAAATATACGCTGATGTACGACTACAAGAGCCAGACTTCCAGCGCTTTCCAGTGACCACCCAGACGGAACAAACCATTTTTCTAGACCTCATTCGAGGTTCTCTTAACCCCTAACGACCGCTATTCAATAATTTTGCTTTCTAGTTCAAGTCGATCTAGGTTCAGATGGATAAAATTTTTCCTAAAGAAAAATAAAACATCATCGGTACTGCATTTCTCTCCCACCTCGTCTCAATCGAGACTAGCGTCTTATTTTTATGCATATCCCCCAAGCCAGCCGCAATATTTTCTTGAATCTGGTTAAAACAATGCTAGGAGAACCAGAGCGGCTAGTCTGCCCTATTTAGCCAAAAACGGTTTTGCCATAAAGTATCCAGCGATGGATTTTGCATCGACTCCCACCCCGTCAAACACCGCCTTTTCAAACGCTTCTGGTGCCATTAAAACAACTTCCATATCTTCATCTTCGTCCTGGGCTGGCGAGGTTTCTAGCCGCTCTAGGGCGGTCGCTAAAAACGCAAAAATATACTCATCGGAGTATCCCGGTGCCAGGGGAAACTTACCTAGATTTTTCCACTCTTTAGCACTGTAGCCGGTCTCTTCTTGAATCTCTCGCTGGACTGTTGTAAAAGCGTCTTCATCTGCTTCAATGGTACCGGCAGGAAACTCCAAAAGTCTTCCCTGCACGGCAAAACGATACTGTCGCACCAGCACCAGCTGCCCCTCGGGAGTGATAGGAATGGCCATCGCCCCACCGGGGTGACGAATACATTCCCACTGCCCCTCAGCTTTATTGGGCAGCCGCAGCCGATTGACCTCAAAGTCAAACTTGCGTCCGGCGTAATATAAACACTTTTCGAGCAGCTGGGGAGGTTCCAAACCAAGAGACATAGTTTTAGGGACTATTGTAGATGCGGTGGATATTAGATTACATCATGGGCCGCTAGGTTTCTCCATAGGAAAAAACCACCTAGGCCACTTAGGGACTTGCTGGTAAGTCAGGTAACCGCCAATAGCTCCTTTCCCATATCCCTTTAACCCTTCCCCACTCTACTTCCGGAGATTTTATTTTTTGGCAGATCCCTTAAGCCACTAATGGATATACCCCAGCCTGATCCACCTGAGCCAGCTGCTGCTGAACCGTCCGCTGGGTGATCGGGTGTAGCCAGTCGGCCGCTATTTCCGCCAGGGGCACCAGCACAAAAGCCCGCTCATGCATCCTGGGATGGGGCAGGGTCAAAATTGGCGTATCTAGTATCTGGTTGCCATAAAGCAGCAAGTCTAAATCTAGGGTACGCGGCCCCCAGCGTTGGCGCCGGATCCGGCCAAAGCTGGCTTCGATGGCCAGCAGGGTGTGGAGCACCGACTCCGGACCAAGGGTGGTGTCATAAATAGCACAGGCATTGAGATAGTCAGGCTGGGGTGGCCCCACCGGAGCCGTTTTGTAAAGCTGCGATCGCACCCTCAGCCGCAGTCCCTCTATTTGAGCCAGCCGGGTCAGGGCCGTTTCAATCGTCTGCTCCGAGTTTCCCAGGTTGCTACCCAGGGCGATGGCAAATGCCGTTTCCATAGAGTTCGCCTATCCAGTCACAGTCCCCGCCAGGGACTCTCAATCATAGATTAGGCTGCAGCCGAGCGATCAGCTGGTCAGCGGTCATGGCCCCTTCAATGCGGTCAATCTCCTGACCATCTTTAAACAGCACCATGGTGGGCAGGGCTTGGATCTGATGCTGTGACGCCAGGGTTTCGTAGCGGTCGGTGTCAATTTTTACAATTTGCAGCTGGCCCTGGAGCTGGTCCTTGACCTTTTTTAGTTCCCCCGCCATCAGCTGACAGGGACCGCACCAGGTGGCATAAAAGTCCACCAGTGTGGGCTTATCAGCCCCCGCTAACATGTCCTGAAAGCTGGAAAATTGTTGCTTAACTGCCATTGTTTTGTTGTCCAGGATAAAACTCACGACTTTATGCTAGGCGAGCCCTCAAAAAATGGGAGCGATTTGGGTCAATTCTTGGCATTTTTATAAGAATTGGCTCAAAAGACGGCTCTCCCAGGAACAGCTTGGTTCCCACGCTGCAGAATTGATCCCCATCCCCCAAAAATAATAGAGTGATTGGGCTGTTAACCATTTCCCCCACCATGACTGGAGCAATGCAGGATCAAGTTGCCATCATTACCGGCTCATCCCGTGGCATCGGTAAGGCGGCAGCCCTCGCCCTGGCAGCTGAAGGGGCCAGCGTGGTAGTCAACTATGCCCGCTCCAGCGCGGCGGCAGATGACGTCGTGGACGAGATTACCGAGGCGGGCGGCAGCGCCGTTGCCCTCCAGGCAGATGTCTCCCAGGAAGACCAGGTCGACGCGCTGGTCAAAACCACCAAAGATAAATTTGGCCGCATCGATGTGCTGGTCAATAACGCTGGCATCACCCGCGATACGCTGCTGCTGCGGATGAAACCCGCCGACTGGCAGGCGGTGATCGACTTAAATCTCACGGGCGTATTCCTCTGTACCCGAGCCGTGGCCAAAATTATGCTCAAACAGCGTTCCGGGCGCATCATTAATATATCGTCCGTGGCCGGTCTTATGGGCAACCCCGGCCAGGCCAACTACAGCGCCGCCAAGGCAGGCGTGATTGGGTTTACCAAAACCGTGGCCAAGGAAATGGCGGGCCGCAGCGTCACGGTCAATGCGGTGGCCCCCGGCTTTATCGAAACTGACATGACCAACGAGCTGCCCAACACCGAGGAAATTTTGAAGTACATTCCCCTGGGTCGCTACGGCCAGGCAAATGAGGTGGCAGGTCTGGTTCGTTTCCTAGCAGCGGATCCAGCCGCTGCCTACATTACGGGTCAGGTGATGAATGTCGACGGCGGCATGGTGATGTAACGGCAATTCAATCCTGAGTTTTTCTTCCGTAAACGCATGAGCACTACCTACATGGGAGCCTTCATTTCGTTCTTTGTCAGGGCTGTCTGCACCGCCGCCTGCTGATCGCGATGGGTCATCCAGCGATGGTAGGTACGGTTGTGCACCTGCACCGAGTGCCCCATCATTTTGGCGGCGACGGTGTCGGGTAGCCCCATCAAAATAGTACGTACGGCCCAGGCGTGGCGGAGGTCGTAGGGGGAAAAGGGAATCTTATAGCGACGAAACTGGGTGGTAACCTGCTGGCCCACCCGCTGCAGGGTGGTGGTGGTCAGGTCGGTATTGACCTTGGGCAGGTCTCCCTGGGTCAGCTCAAACCGCTCTACCCATTCAGGGTAGAAGGGCCACACTTCGTGGTGGCCGGTTTTGGTGGTTTCGCGGACGGTAATTTCGGTGCTGGAAGTACGCTCGCAAAAAAACACCTCATGGTTGCGTAGACCGTAGGTGGCCATCATGCCATAGACATACTTCCAGCGGGGATTCTTGAGACTGTCATAAACGGCCACAATTTGCTCATCGGAGGGCAGGTTGCGCAGCTGGGTTTGGCTATTGCCATAGTTACCCCAAAAGGACTTTAGGTCCGTCGGCAGCTCCAGGTTGAGAAAATCGCCCAGGCCAGCTAGGGCCGTGCAGCATACCTGACGGCTGCGGGAATTGGCTTTGGTGCTTTGCACCGTGGCATAGATGGCCTCGGGCAGGCTGAGGCTGCCGTGGCGCTCAGCCGTAGCCTGAAGCTTCCGAAAGTAGGGCGCATAGGCTTTCTCCCAGGTAGTTTGCAAAGACGCGATCGCAGCGTCCGGCCCCCGAGTTGCAAAGAAATGTTGCTCAAATGCATCTATCTGTGCGGACAAATCGGCCCCCGCCAGCCGTAGACCGGCTCCAGGTCCTAGATAGTCGCGCCAATCAAATATATTTTGTAACAGTTGGGCGGCAATAATTTTGGCAGTTTGCTCACACTGCTTAAGACCTGCCTTGGTGGCGGGCAGCTTCAGGGATACCCGCTGCTGATAGGGACGCAGCTTAGGGCTGTCAGGTCGCGGCGGCAGGGTGCCGCGGAGGTTTAAGCGGTCTCCCCGCCGTTCGATCTGTAGCCCCAGCTGCGCCGCCTTTAGCCGCCGGTTGACCTGGTTCAGGGATTTATCTAACGGGTGCGCTGCGGATCGCTCAGCCATGCTAAATGAAAAAAATTCTCAATTTCCATAAATCTGATATGACCATGGGAGGAGTTAGTTGTTACGATAAGTCAAGATCATTAAAACTTCGTTTAAAGGTTAGAGCGCCGTCATGGGTCGTACTGGAGTCTTATTACTCAATCTTGGAGGTCCTGAGCAGTTAGAGGATGTACGTCCTTTTCTATTCAATTTGTTCGCCGACCCAGAGATTATCAGACTTCCATTTCCATGGTTGCAAAAGCCCCTGGCCTGGCTAATCTCCACCAGCCGCGCTAGCAAATCCCAGGATAATTATAAGGAGATTGGCGGCGGCTCCCCCCTGCGACATATTACTGAAGAACAGGGCTCAGCGCTCAGGGACTACCTGCAAAAGCTGGGGCGCGATGTGAAGATCTACATCGGCATGCGCTACTGGTATCCCTTTACCGAAGAAGCTGTTGCCCAAATCAAACAGGACGGCATCGAAGATCTGGTTATTTTGCCCCTGTATCCTCAATTTTCCATTAGTACCAGCGGCTCCAGCTTCCGTCTTTTAGAAAAACTCTGGCAGAACGACACGGCTCTTCAAAAAATCAACTACACCCTGATTCCATCCTGGTACAGCAGCCCTGGTTATGTGCAAGCCATGGCCGATCTGATTATTCAAACCATCGATCAGCTGCCCAAACCTGAAAGCGGCCATATTTTCTTTAGCGCCCATGGGGTACCGGTCAGCTACGTTGAAGAAGCGGGCGATCCCTACCAAAAGGAGATGGAGCACTGCGTTGAGCTGATTATGAAGGCGGTTGACCGCCCCAACGACTTTACCCTGGCCTACCAAAGTCGCGTCGGGCCGGTGGAATGGCTACAGCCCTACACCGAGGACGCCATCCAGACCCTGGCCACCCAGGGAGTCGACGATCTGGTCGTGGTACCCATCAGCTTTGTATCTGAGCATATTGAGACCCTCCAGGAAATTGATATTGAATATCGCGAGCTAGCCGAGGAGTCGGGGATTGAAGGGTTTCATCGGGTACCTGCCCTCAACACCTATCCCGTCTTTATCGAAGACATGGGCAACATGGTGGTCAAGGCGCTAGAGTCTCCCCGCAAGCTGTTTTCCGACGCAGCCCAGCTTCAAAAGCAGGTGCGCATTTATCCCCAGGACAAGTCGGCATGGGGGCTGACACCCTTTGCCGAAGTTTGGAACGGTCGGCTGGCAATGGTCGGATTTTTAGCACTGATCTTAGAAATGGTCAGCGGTCACGGTCCATTACACATTGCTGGGTTGATGTAGGGGTATGGCGCTGATTTGAACGGGTCTCATCGGCCACCACGGCTCAAACTCAGCTCCAGCTCAGACATCCTGACAAATTTCCTGCTGCCGGTCGGGTGGAGAGTCTTGATACTCGGTGTACTCGCGCCACCAATCACAGCCCCGCTGCATCAGGGCATCAAATTCCAGCGCTTCTAAATCCCACAAAATGGCGGTTTCATCGGCGCTGCTGGAAGCGAGGGTTTTGCCGTCGGGGCTAAAGGCTAACCCCAAAGTCCAATCTTGATGCCCCACCAACGTTTGTAGCAGCTCTCCTTCGATTGACCAAAGTTTGATGGTGTGATTGTCAACGTTTTCACTTTCTGTGGCCATAAACTTGCCATCAGGACTAAAAGCAAATCTGCCCATCCGCTCGTCGGAACTGCCAAATATCTGGAGTAGCTCACCATCCAGAGTCCACAACCTGGTAGTGCCATCTAAACTAGTAGACCCAATGGTTTGGCTATCAGGGGTGAAGCGTACTCTCACGAGTGAACCGGTATGATCTTCTAAACTACGAACTAATTCACCATTGGTGCTCCATAATTGCAACGTGTTGTCAGCATTTGCGGCCGCCAAGTATTGCCCATCCGGGCTAAAAACAAGATCCGTATATTCGCCTCGATTGCCTAACGTGTGCAACAATTCACCTTCGGTACTCCAAAGTTTGACGGTGCCATCAGTACCGTTGGCTGATGCCAGGATTTTACTGTCAGGACTAAAAGCAATCTTGCTGATATAGTCTGCATCGTTGGTTAGCGTGTGTAAAAGCTCTCCGTCCAAATTCCAGAGTCGGATAATGTCGTTCCGGGTAGTGGCAAGGATTTTTCCATCCGGACTGAATGCGACAAATGATGTGCTTTCTCCCTCGTGACCCTCTAGAACGTTTAGCAGCTTGCCTTCGGCATTCCAGAGTTGAGCTACAGGCCCACTACGACTAATTGACGCAATAACTTGACCATCTGGGCTAAACTCAAAGTCACTGAGACGATGTCTTATGTCGTAAGCATCAACTGTGCGGATAAGTTCGCCGTTGGTCGTCCACAATTTAAGCTGGCCATAGCTTTCCCCGGTTAAGACGATTGATCCATCAGGACTAAATTTCGGGTCAAACACCCGGGATTTATGGCCTTTAAGGGTAGTCGAAGTGTTTCCTTCAAATCCCCAAAGCCTTAAGGTTTTGTCACCGCTAGCTGATAGTAATGTTTGGCCGTCTGGACTCAGCGCGAGATCCACTACCCAACCCTGATGTCCTGTGAAGGTTTGCAAGAGAGTGCCATCTAAATTCCACTGCTTGATGCTGCCATCATTACTTGAAGATATAAGTGTTTGCCCATCCTGGCTAAACATTACCCAATTGATATCTGATGTATGTCCGGTGAGCGTTTTGACGAGCTGCCCTCCTCGGGTCCAAAGTTTGATGGTGTAGTCGTGACTCGCCGAGGCAAGCAACTGCCCATCTGGACTGAAAGTCACCTGGCTCACAATATCCTCATGGCCTGTCAGGGTGCTTAGTAACTCGCCGCTACGGTCCCAGAGCCTTACCGTCTTGTCAGCTCCACTCGAAGCAATGAGGGCCCCGTCTGGACTGAAGGCTTTACTCCGAGGATTAACTGTATGTCCAGAAAGGGTTTGAATGAGTTCTCCTTGCCAGTTCCAAAGCTTTAGGGTGGCGTCATCGCTGTGAGATGCAATGATTTGGCCATCAGGACTGAGGACAAGCCCCCAAACCCTATCTTCATGACCGTTCAAGGTCTGCAGCAGTTCGCCATTCCGACTCCAAAGCTTGAGTGTGGCATCGTGGCTGGAGGTCGCAAGAGTTTGACCGTCGGGACTGAAAGCAATATCCCAAACTTTGTCGTCGTGGTCTGCAAATGTGTGCAGTAGCTCACCTTTGAGGTTCCAGAGCTTTGCTGTTTCATCGTCACTCGCTGAGGCTAGAACTTCTCCACCAGGACTAAAGACGAGCCGACGAATATCATAACCACTATCATGGGCAGAGAAAGTATGGAGCAGCTTGCCGTCCTGATTCCAGAGTTTGATTTCTCCACGCGAGGTCCCAGAAGCGATAATTGTGCCATCGGGGCTAATCACAACTTCCCGAACAGCACCATCGTGGTCACCTAAAGTTTTGACTTCGCGAATGCCGCTGACAGCTTGCTGCAAGACTTGATGAACGAGAGCGCGATCGCTCTCCGGGTACTTCTCCCATCGGTGTCCCGCCTCCAACGCCGTAATCAGCGAATCGGTATTTTGTCCTGCCAGAAATTCAGCATTCGACTGTTTCGCTAGCGACTCAATTTGGGCAATTTCGCCACTGCGCCACAGTCGGTAGGCATAGATGCCTGCCCCCGACGCCGCCACAAAGGCCAGGCTCATAACTGCCAGCAGCGATCTCAGTACCAAAATCCGGCGCTTTTCCCGCTTGACCTCCCGTTCCTGCGCTTCCCGCCCCGCCTGAATATAGTCCTTGTGCAAGGGCGTGGGTAGGGGCTGTTTTTGCTGATGAAAGGCTTCTACCAGCCAGTTTTCCGCAATCACAAACTCATCGCCCCGCAGCAGCAGATCACTGCGCCGCTGCTTTTTATCCCATTCCAGGGCCTTCACCATCAGGCGGGTGTGGGCTTCCAGGTGGGCGCGATCCGTCTCCAGGGTGCGCAGCAGTTCCTTAAAGTTGGCGTTGAAGTCGCCCTCCCCCTGGTAAAAGTCGATCCACTGCACCGCTGCCAACACCGGATGCAGGTCAGCAGTATCTACGGGCCGATAGCGCACGGTCACCACCCGCTTGTTTAGCGTCTGGGCATAGTCCACCTCGTCGGCGCAGTAGGGAGAGTTCATCGCCTCTGGCGACAGAATGAATAAAAAGTGGTCAGAGGTCTCAATGCCGCGATAGATTTCCTGCTGAAAGTCGGCCCCGGAAGCAATACTTTCCTGGTCAAACCAGGTGAGTTTGCCCTGCAGTTGCAGGCGATCGTTCAGCTGACGGGCAAAGTCCGAGTCCACCCGCGAGTATGAGATAAATACATCCAAAGACGGGACCGGGGGCTGGCGCAGGCTCTCCTGCAAAAACTCCGTTTGCAGGGCGGTGGGTTGATGGCGGGCTACTAGGGTTTGGGCCACTTTTAACCAGGCTTCGGCATGGCGCAGATTGTAGCCTCGTAGCAAAATGCTGGGACTGCGCTGCTGTCGCTCCCACTTCAATGCTTGCGTGAGCAGAACTTTGTGTTCGTTAAAGTAGGCGGCATCGTCTTTGAGTGCTTTCAGCAAGGGGCGATCGCGGCTGGCGTTTTCTGCTGTTTCTGAAGCCAACCACTCGATGTATTGCAGTCTCTGCAGCGCTTCTGGCATCGTTGCTGCATCCGTCTCGCCAACAAGCACTGGAATAATGCGCTTGTGCATGGACAGGGCATAGTCTAGTTCTTGCTGGCAAAATGCAGACGCGATCGCAGCTGGTGACAACAGATACACCAAATTATCCGCCTGCTCAATGCCACGATTGATAGCCTGCTGAAAGTCCTCACCTGTACGAATATCGGTGGCGCTGGTCCACACCGTAATCCCTTCTCGCTGTAGGGCTCGACGGATCTGCTGCACCACGGATGTGTCGGCCTCCGCATGGGCCAAAAATACCTGGGCCATCAGGTTATGGGCGTTTTTGATGCTCTCGGTGATGTATTCGCAGTGCAAATCGGTGGGCACACAAGGCAGCTGCCCTTTGGGAAATCGGACTTGGAGCCAGTCTTCAGCCTGTTGACGAGCTTGGCCAGTTAATAAATATTGAGTGCGCTTTTGGTTTTGCTCCCAAGTGAGAGCAGCCGCTAGCAGTTCGGTATGCTGCCGCACGTAGCCTTGCTGCCGCGCAAAGATGTCGAGTAGCCCTTGCAGTCCGGCTTCAAAGTCGTCAATGCCTTCGCGAAAGTAGACCCAGTTGATTTTGCCAATGGCCGGATGCATGTTGGCAAAGCTGGAGTGCTTTCCCGCTGCCTGGTAGGCTGCCCACTGCTCGTCGGTACCGTCAGGAGTGTGCTCCTGCCAGGTAGTCCGGCTAATCTGCTCCACATGCAGCAAGGGAATAATTCGTTTGCCCCGCTTTAGGGCCAGCTCCACCTCCAGGCCACAGTAGGGGGAGTTTACCGAGTGGGGCGAAATGATAAACAGCACATTGTCCGCTCTCTCAATGCCGTCGTCGATTTGCTTCTGGTAGTCCACTCCCAGGGGAATGTCTTCACAGTCGAACCAGACGGTGAAGCCTGCCGCCATCAGGCGCTGGTGTAGCTCGATGGCAAAGGCTTTGCTATTAGCTCGGCCATAGGAAATAAAGGCGTCTTGAAAAACGGTCATTGGCGCATAGAGGGAGTGGGCACAGGCAGCTGCCGTAGAGACAGCAAACCGCCTAAGAGCCGTTACTATGGCTAAATTGTCGCGTTTTTCAGATCATGGTGCTGTATCTTGCAGCAAAAATTCGAAATGACGTCCTAGCGCCAGATTCCGACACCCTTATCATGGATCCACACCTTACTCTGTAGCGGGCATCGTCTGTTTTTCGACACAATAACCACAAGCGGTGTTGGTTTTGAGCAGATCTTATTTTCATATCTGAAGTTGTTGATCGGGTAAATCCCTGATCAAGGTCAGTGGTTTAAGACCTCCCTTTTTTTTGCCACCGTCGCCAGACCACCGAGCTGCGAATGGCGATCCACAGTAGCAGTAGGGCAATGATGCCACCCTGCTCTGGGGCATCAAAGGCAAAAAACACTAGACAAATACACAGGGCATCTTCAATAAAGATGGCCCACATTGGCGGGCTCTTAGAACGATACAGCCATCCCACCTGTACCATTTGGATCACAAAGGCAACGACACCGCCGGTGGCGGCTAAAACCACCAATAGCCAGCTGTCGGCAATGTCGGCTAGGCGCGCGATCGCAACCCCAGCAATGGTGCCAACAAAGGGACTGGCAAACAGCTCTGCGCTTTGCAAAAACCGGCGACTGACGCGATCTTTAGAGATCGTCAGCTCCAGCAGCGACCAGATCACCAAGACAGAGACCACCCAGGCCTCGGGGATATTGGCCAATATCGGCACAGCTGACCACAGCTGCTCCCCCGATAGCAGACCGATCAGTAGCAATGGCAAAGCCAGCCGCAGACCCGTGGCCGCCGAAATAGAAAGCACTGCAAGCAGTTCTGAAATGAGCACGTCGTTTTATGCCAATGGAGAGGGTTGTGCCGATGGCAGGAGCAAGACGCTGAACCGCATAGGCACGTAAGACAAATGGGTGACGCAGGTGAGCGGGTAGATACCGGAAAAACTGATAGCCAGGAAAGCTGATAGCCAGAAAAATTGACAGTTAGACAAAGGCAACTTTAAAACAGTTGGCTTACCCTATAGAAAGCCGCTGATACAAAACCAAAGCATGGGTATGGCTTTTAACTAGGCTGCCCACATCTTAAATCCATGCCATCTTGATTTATGACATCCGATCGTCCCCTATTATCTGAGCTAAAGTCTGCGACCACAGCCCGCTTCCAGCTGTTAGGTTTGGTCCTGGTCGGTCTTTGGGCTATTGAAATTATAGATTTTTTGATATTTGGGGGCCGTCTCGATCGATACGGTATTCGTCCCCGTTCCCTGGGTGGGCTGTGGGGAATTCCCCTGGCGCCCTTACTGCACGGTGGGTTTAACCATCTCATGGCCAATACAATTCCCCTGCTGACCCTGAGCTGGTGGGTGATGCTACGCTCCATTCGCACCTGGCTTGTGGCAACGGTCATGATTGCCCTACTGGGGGGAGCCGGTACGTGGCTCGTGGCCAGGGGAGGGTCGGTCCACATTGGGGCCAGCGGTCTGGTGTTTGGCTACGTCGGTTTTTTGCTGGGCCGTGGCTATTATGAACGCACCATGGGTGCGATCGCGGTGGCCCTTTTTGTTCTGGTCACCTACGGTGCCATGTTCTGGGGCCTACTCCCCAATCAGCCTGGCATTTCCTGGGAAAGCCACCTGTTTGGCTTTATCGGCGGCATCTTTACTGCCTACTGGTTCGCATCAAAACCCGACATAATCTCTGACAAATAGCTAGAGGTAGCCTCAACAGCAGCAATCGTATTTTCGTAGAGCATCCGCGTTGGTCCCATCACACCTACGCTGCCCAGCGGTATCGAGTCGCGATTGTAGGGAGCCGAAATTAGAGCGCAGCCCTGCATCGGCTCCAGCGGATTTTCCTCACCGATCCAAATCTTGAGCGGGCGATCGTCATCCGAGCACATCAGGGGCCAAAGCTGTTCTCGACCATCTGCCAGCAGGGCCACCAGATTTCGCAGCTGGCCGTGCTCAGCAAATTCCGGCTGATTGAGGACATCCGCCACCCCTGTTACCAGGATATGGGTGCTGGGCTGACGTTTGCGCTGCGCCAAGCCGTCGATAGCCTGACACAGCGCCATCACATGGTGCTCAGCCGTATCGACCTCATCCCAGTCCAAACTAGATACCTCAGACAGGGGCCGACCACAGAGCTGAGCCGTCAAAAAATTAGACAAAATTTGCAGCTCTCGATCCAGCACCCCTTCATCGTCGGTGGCACCCGCACCGGTTGTCCCCCTGGGTAGTCGCACCAGCATGGACTCAGTACCATAGCTATCCAGGACCACCACCAGCAGCACCTGCCCCGCTGCGATTTGCACAAGCTGCAGATGTTTGACCGCCATATTCTCCAGCCTGGGCAGCGTTACCAGGGCAATGTGGCCGCTTAGGTGGGCCAAAATCTGCGCCGCTTCCTGCAGCAGGGCTTCCACACTCCACCCCTGCCAGTTCAGCTGCTGACTCAGCAGCCGATCAATGCGCTGGGCGGTCGGTTTCGACGGCTTGATCAGCTCATCCACATAGAGTCGATAGCCAGAGTCAGACGGCACTCGACCCGCCGACGTATGGGGCTGATACAAAAAGCCAGACCGCTCCAGTGCCCCCATCACATTGCGAATAGTCGCGGCACTGACGTTGAGGTCAAAGGCCTCCAACAGCGCCCGCGAACCAACGGGCTCCGCTGTCGACACATAGTGACGTACGGTTGCCCGCATCACCTGTTGCTGGCGTGGATTGAGGTTAGCAGATTTGTCGACAGTCATCGATATCCAAACCTATAGACGTGGGCAGCCCCGTCAAACGCAGTTCTAAATTGCTCCCAAGATAGCCCAGCCCATATTAAAGGTTGGCGATCCACCAAAACGCTCGATAGGATACTAAATCTCTTAATAAAAAGATTAGATTGTATTGGCAGAAAAGATTTTGAAGACATCAAGTATAAACATATTGTTACAGTCTCGCCCACAGCTTTAGAGAACTCCCCACAGAGCTTGAGCCTACATACTGTGCTTAAAATAGTCATGCAAATTAAACGCCCTATTGTTTTCAATTTGACGCAGCATGGACCGGGTAATCAGCTTGCCCTCTTCCACTAGAACTTTACCCGTCAAGGGGTGCAACAAATCTTGGGCAGCCCGCCGACCAATTAACGATTCAATATCCTGTAAAGAGTTGACATACATTCCCTTGGGCAGTGCCACCACCACTCCATTCCCTAAAACCCGAGCCTGACAGGCCAGACGGGAGTTGGCTTGACAGGAAGTAATGATCGACAGGGTGCGCTGTTCCCGCCGACTCACAGGGGTAAGCTTCCCCATCCCATCGTTGACATAAATGTGGCAGGTGGCACACATACCACGTCCGCCACACTCCTTCAAAACAGTGAGATCCTGATGTAGTAGGACCGATAACAGGTTGCTGTTGGTTTCGACCGTACTCTCCTGGGCAATGGGTTCTAAGCGAACTGTTTTTACCATGGGTAGGCGCCTAGCGAAGATTCAATTAGCGTTCAAACTTAACCACAGCCTGCCAACGTTCAATTTTCCCGCTGGCTGGGTGTTGAGCACCTTGGTCCTAGCTCGCAAACAACAGCTGCCAGTGATGTTTCGACAGGGACGGCTCAATGAGTAAAGTGTAGTCTCGAATAATCCGAGTACATCGCTGCTGAAACTGCTGAACCCATAGGCGGACGTCCGCCAGCTGCTCTGGAGATAGCTGCTGGTCCACATCGGTAAAGCTAATAGTGCCATTGGCAGAGATGCAGAATTTATCCAACCAGGCTATATCCTGCAGCTCGGGGATACGCCAGTGGTTGACCACAACTTGGACACCCAAATATCGACTGGTTGCCTGACTCAGGCTATTCATAGCTGCCACCACATCTTCTACGCTAACAGATTGATGTGGGGCTGTCGGTACGGATTTATCATTCACACCATCGACGCTGATGGCCTGCATGCTTGCAACCAGGGCTGAGTAATCCGCTTTGATAAATTGCATCAGCTCACGGATCGCCCTGGCGTGCTGGCTTGAGAGTGAGCCTTCGCTGCAGACTAGCAAAACCGAGCTATGGTCAATTTTATAGAAATCTACCTGATAGGGTCCAAATTGAAACGTACAGAACTCTAGGGATGCGGGCGTTGTGCCGATAATCTGCTGAATGCCTTGCACAAGTAGGGGGTGGTGGCTAGGGCCGTTACCTTGGGGAAAACCAACACTGTAGGCATAGCCAGACGCTTCCCCCTGAGCTAACGGCATTAGACTAAAGCCAATAATCCCCGGCAGGTTGAGAAAATTTTGAAGCAACTGGCACTGCATACGGACAAGATCGGGGAATGGGGATTAGTATTCAGACTAACAGCGGCCAAAAGAGTTCTTAAAAGAGCACAGGGAGCAAACAATTTTTTTGACAACAGAATATCGATAATTGCTGACTTGGCTCAACCTGCAAGGCCCTGACAAATAGCAATCGCCAACGGCAACACTATCTTTGCTAGCAGTAGCCATATCAGTGGGGTATGCTCTCAAAGATTTCCTCACAAAAAAATACTTAGTTAACGTTTTGAGTTATTCTCCCCTCATAAGGAATGATTCAACTACCCATCCTGTAGACTCTAATGTGCTGATAAGCTTGTTGATTTGTCGGCGGCGATAGGGTAATCCTTCTAAATTATTAGGCATGTTACGCATCCAAGGCTTTTGCCAATACTCCCTGTCCACTGATCGTGCCACGGATTTTGTTTGAAATACCGGCGTTGTCACCCTAACCGTTATGTCTGACCTCCCGTTTACCTTAGATCAATTGCGCATTCTAAAGGCGATTGCGGCGGAGGGTAGTTTTAAGCGAGCCGCCGACAGCCTCTATGTGTCTCAGCCCGCTGTTAGTCTGCAGGTGCAAAATCTTGAGCGGCAGTTAGATGTGCCGCTATTTGACCGCGGTGGCAGGCGGGCCCAGCTGACCGAAGCAGGCTATCTGCTGTTGGAATATGGCGATCGCATCCTCAGCCTATGCCAAGAAACCTGTCGCGCCATTGAAGATCTGCAAAAGCTGCAGGGGGGTACCCTGATTGTGGGGGCGAGCCAGACGACCGGGACCTATCTGCTGCCGCGAATGATCGGGTTGTTTCGCCAGCGCTACCCAGATGTGGCGGTCCAGCTACATGTCCACTCCACCCGACGGACGTCGTGGAGTGTCGGCAATGGCCAAATCGATCTGGCCATCATTGGGGGAGAGGTGCCACCGGAGCTGCAGGATTCGCTGGAAATTATTCCCTACGCTGAAGATGAGCTGGCCTTAATTATGCCGGTGTTTCACCCATTGGCCAGCAGCCAGGCGATCCAGCGTGAAGATCTCTACAAACTCAAGTTTATTTCCCTCGACTCCCAATCCACAATTCGCAAGGTGATCGATCAGGTGTTGACCCGCTGCGGTATTGAAACCCGGCGTTTACGTGTGGAGATGGAGCTAAATTCCATTGAGGCGATCAAAAATGCGGTCCAGTCAGGTCTGGGGGTAGCCTTTGTCTCCATCTCGGCCATCGAGAAAGAACTCCAAATGGGGGTATTGCACCGGGCTAAAATTGATTCTGTCATTGTCAAGCGTACGCTGTCGGTTATTTTCAACCCTAATCGCTATCGCTCGACGGCGGCTGGGGCCTTTACCAAAGAAATTTTGCCCCAGTTTACTAACCGAGAAATTGACTTTGACCATCGCCCCGATCGAAAAAAAAATGGGGTCAGTCAGACAGCCTCAGCTAAAGCGGCAACCAACGAAAAACCGATGGATAAAAAAACTGTAGAAGAGAGCAGTTAGGATAAAACTGGCCGTTGCCAGCTTAGCTGTGGGCGCTGTCACTTTATTAATGCATCGTCACGTTGCCGCTCCATGCAATTACACTGCACCCGACCCGGATGTTCTCGGCCAGTTAATACCCACCCCAACTTAAAGGACAAAATCCAAACAACGCCACAGCTGTTTTGCACCAGCTGTGGCATGCCGCTAATTTTGAGCGGGCGTTATTTGCCCGAGCGGCTCCTGGGGCAGGGGGGATTTGGAGCTGCTTTTTATGCGCGCGATCGCTACACCCCCACAATGCGTCCCTGCGTTGTCAAACTATTTCAACCCTCGGCCCGACTCAGCCCACAGCAGCTGCAGCTAGCCCAGCAGCTATTTGCCCGTGAGGCCGAAGTTCTAGAGCGTCTGGGCAACCAGCACCCCCAAATTCCCGATCTTTATGCCTACTTCCCCATCATCGTTAAGTCACCGGTATCAGGCAAAGACGAAGAGTATTTTTACCTGGTGCAAGAATTTATCGACGGTGAGGACTTAGGGCAAATTTTAGAACGACGCGGCGCCCTACCGGAGGGCGCCGTCAAGGCAATTCTAATCTCCGTTTTGAAGGTACTCGAGTTTGTCCACAAGAACGGGGCAATCCACCGCGACATCAAGCCGTCAAACATCATGAAGACGGTTGATAACCAGCTTTATCTGCTGGACTTTGGGGCGGTAAAGCAGGTCACCGGAGCCACATCATCCACTAAATCAACCGGCATCTACACCACAGGCTATGCACCCCCAGAACAGATAAACGGTGGCCAAGTCTTCCCTGCCTCCGATCTCTACTCCCTCGCAGTCACCTGTATTGTTCTGCTCACCGGCAAAGAAACCACCGATCTTTTTGATAGCGCCAACAACTGTTGGCGCTGGCAAACTCATATCACGCTCCAGGACAGCACCCTGGCAGTGGTGCTTGACAAGCTTTTGAACGCCAGTTCTCAAGAGCGCTACAGCAGCGCCCAGGAGGCTTTAAACGCCCTGACATCGGGTCCTCC
>JBCDJC010000035.1:0-30383 GCA_038748225.1 Cyanobacteria bacterium P01_H01_bin.26
TGTAAGGTTTGCACTAGTTCGGTCATTGCGGTGAGGCTGAGGGTCTGTCTTGCATCGCTGACGGACTGGTCTGGTTCTGGATGGCACTCAATCATTAAGCCGTCGGCCCCTGCTGCGATCGCAGCTCGAGCCAGCGGCGCTACGAGTTCCCGTTTGCCAGTGGCATGGCTGGGGTCAACCAGCACAGGCAGATGGGTAATCTGCTTGAGGGCCACCACTGCGCCAAGGTCCAGCACATTGCGCGTATAGCTATCAAAGCTACGAATGCCCCGCTCGCAGAGAATAATATTAGGGTTGCCATGGCTGGCAATGTATTCTGCTGCCATGACAAATTCAGTCACCGTCGCCGCTAGACCTCGTTTTAGCAACACGGGCCTGTTGACCTCACCCAGAGCCTTAAGCAAATCAAAATTCTGCATATTACGGCTACCCACCTGTAGTACATCGGCATGGAGAGCAAGCTTCTCAATTTGATGGATGGCCATCACCTCTGTAATTACCGGTAAGCCGTAGCGTTTGCGGATTGCGGCCAGAATATCTAGGCCCACATCGCCCAGCCCCTGGAACGCATAGGGAGATGTGCGAGGCTTGTAGATACCGCCGCGCAGCCCCTGTACAGGAGCCGTTAGCAACGTTTGGGCGATTGTATCCATTTGGGCCATGCTTTCAATGGAGCATGGCCCCCCAATGATAAACAGGTCTTTACCACCAACGGTGATGGGGGATGTGAGCCGATCGGCTGGCACTATCTCAATTTCACTGGTGTGACTGGTATGGGCTTTGGCAACGAGTTTGGCGTTTTTCATGGATTTGGAAAGTAAAAGATGGATAACAACAAAAAGCCCGCAGCCTGTGGGGGCTCCGGGCAAGTCAATACAGCAAAGCTGACGCTACCTACCCGGTGGTGGCGTAAAAAAGTAGAAACTAAATTGCCAGCTGTAGCAAAGCATCATGGGGTCAAATGTAAAAACGGGTATTGAGAGAGAACCGCTGCTAAAATAGTGGAGCTAATCAAGAAAGCAAAACCAAAACAAAACCGCAGAGCTTACACCCTGCGGTTCACCGGCTTCCCATGCTAACGCTAGGGGTTCATTGCCGGTGAACCTGACTAAACCAAAAGTAAAAAAACTGGTGCTGCATGGACCTAATTTATAGCGGACGTGGTGCGAATACCTGTAAGGTAGCGCGCCAACTTCAAACCGTCAACTACGTCCGCCATGAAACAAAATTCATGGGGCGTCAACATCGGGTGTCCAGGCGTTGCCCGCAGCGTCTTGCCATTAATGCTCGATCACCGCAATACACTCAATTTCCACCAGGACATCCTTGGGCAGACGGGCCACTTCAACACAGGCCCTAGCGGGGGCCGTGGCTTCATCAAAATAGGTGGCATAGACACCGTTCATGGTGCCAAAGTCGTTCATATCCTTCAAAAAAACGGATGTTTTTACCACATTAGCCAGGGTGGCCCCCGCCGCCTTTAAAACGGCACTCAGATTATCCAGGCACTGCTTGGTTTGATCCGCCACATCGCCAGTCCCGACCAAGGTACCATCGGGGTCCAGCGCCACCTGCCCGGAGGCAAACACCATCTCACCCGAGGCCACAACGGCCTGATTGTAGGGACCAACCGGAGCAGGAGCGTTCTCAGTTTGAACTATGCGACGAACCATGGTGTGACTATTAATAACCAGCCTGAGTATTCTATAGCATCTGTCAGATGAGTCAGGGCAATGGATATTCCCAAACGTCGGGGGCGGGCCGGTTTCCCCAGGGGAAACTCCATAGCCATGGGGCTAGGTGTTAGGTTTGAAGGTGATGTAGCTACAACCCATAACGGCTTTAGACCATGGCTGATTTTGATCGCGTTACCCAGCTCTATCTAGAATTTCCTGAGAAATTTCGCAGTGCGATGTTGAGCACCGTCAGCATTGATGGCAGTCCCCAAGCCAGCTACGCCCCCTTTTTGATCGATGCGGATAAGACCCTTTACATATACGTTAGTGGTTTGTCGACCCATACAACCAACCTTAAACAAACCGGCCGTGCTAGCGTTCTCTTGATTGAAGACGAAGCCGAGACCCAGGAGATTTTTGCCCGTCGTCGTCTAACCTATGGGTGCATTGCCGCCCCCCTGCCCCGCGATACCACCCAGTGGCAGGCGCTGATCGATCGATTTGAGCAGCGCTTTGGTAACGTTATCGGTCTAATGAAAGAACTGCCTGACTTTCAGCTATTTCAGCTAACTCCCCAGGCCGGTCAGTTTGTGGTGGGATTTGGTGCCGCGTATCGCGTTAACCCCGACGACCTCAGCGCTCTAGAACCCAGACGACAGCGCTAAGCCTCGGTATGCTCTAATACGCCATTGAGAAAAATATCCGCCAGCGTTTCCGCCAATTCCTTCATATCTTGAGGAGAGCTGGCCTCATCTGCCAGGGTAGTTTGGCTAAATCCGGCGACGGTAAACATCCCCAAAAAGATACGGGCAACAACCCGGGGATTCATCGGCCGGTAGGTACCTCGATCCATGGCCGTCTGGAAAAAGGCTTCAGCCACATCTGTCATTTTGGCGATCACCTCAGCCTGTACCCGCTCCCGCAGCTCAGGATGAAACTGCGCTTCCATAAAGCAGACGCGCAGCATATCGGTGTTGGCAGAAAGATTGAGCATACGTTTACGCATGACCTTAGCAATGGCCCTGTAGTTGGCCATTTCACTCAGCTCAGTCAGCAGCTCGGTAAGTAATTCTACCCAGCCACGAGTGGCAACTTCGATCAAGATAGCCTTTTTATTTTCAAAGTGCCGAAACAGGGTGCCTTCGGCAACGCCTGCCGCTTGAGCCAGGTCGCGAGTCGTGGTCCCACCATAGCCACGGCGGGCAAACAGCCGCTGGGCCGCTCCGAGAATTTTCTCTTGGGTATCATCTTGGGACGACGTCAACGGTTTAGCAGATTGCATACAAAGTCGCCCTAGCGCGTGTGGTTGGAAAATTGGACGCTGCTGATCGTCTCCTAAATCAACTAAATCAACAACAGAGAATGGCCACGATAGCATTTCATGCCCTGGGGCTATTGTCTATCGTGATCTGCTCAATCACGTCATTGGTTAACAGAAGCTTACATTCAGCTGTCCCTGCTGGGTACAGTACTGTCGGGCCTGCCACCGGTGGGGCCAGCCCCACCGGTGGCCCATGGAGGTGATTGAGCCGTCAGTAGCTGAGGATACCGCTGGTGAGTCAGCCAATTTGTTTAGTGTCCCACCCTATCTCCCAATATCTTCCTGGCGGTATCTTTCCAAGCGTAGTATTTTTCCCATCTGTGGGTAGTTACTGGTGACAACAGAGAGATTTATGGAGATTTACACTGCCTTTATCAGAACTTAGTGAAGCGCCATCAACCAACCTTAACAAAGGTAGAGCAACAGTATTGTTTTAGTAAATGCCTGGGGCGATGCCCGACGTTCACAGGTTTGGAAGACTATAGTCGGCGTAACGACAAAGCAATTGAAGCGCATCGTCAAGCGTATGTTGTTTTGTACGTATATCAGGTCATCTTCCGGTTAGGTCAACTAACTCTTTGTTAAGAGCAATAAGGTTAAGGTTTTTTACTACGAGATCCGATGGCAAAGGCCATTTTAAACACCGTTTTAGGAACGTTGGTGACCACTGCAGCTGTGATTGGAACAACAGCTCAGACGGCAGTAGCCCAGGGATTTACTGGTAACTTTGCTCCCGATCAGTGGGAGCTATTTAACAGCGCTCCGGCATTGCCTGGTGTTGATAATTCGCAAATCACTATTGGCGGTGTCCCCCTAGCCCCGTTTAATGGCTTGGTGGATTTTACGGATGCGCCCGATTCACTCACCCTATTGGGCAGCGATCTGTCTGCCATTTTGGATGGGTTTGGATTGGACTGTAACTCTGAAGAGCTACCGATCAACCTGTTATTTTTATGTGACAGTAGCTTTACTACCCTGTTTGTGGCTGTTCCTGAGGCCAGTATCCTTTCCTTTGACTGGAGCTATAGTACAGCCGATAGCCTAGGAGTCGCGTTTGATCCGTTTGGCTTTGCCGTTGGCACCTTTCCCCCTGACGATCCGCTCACCGATGGTCTATTTACTGAGCTAACTGACCGCGATGGAGCATCGGAGCAGTCGGGTACAGCTACCATTGAGGTGGAGGCAAATCAAATTTTTGGATTTCAAATTGGGACGGCTGATAATCAGGGGGGCCGAGCGACCGCCACCATCAGCCAGTTTCAGGTGGAGATTATTGACCCCGGTGAACCGGTCGCCGTACCGGAGCCCACATCAGGTATTGCGATCGCAGCCCTGGCCGGTCTCGGTCTGCGGCTGAGCAAACGCTCCCACGGTCGGACAAAACCTTGAGTGCCCGCCCGCTAGTCACGGGTTTTGGCCACTGACTCTCCAGTTTCCGGGTCAAATAAATGGATATGATCCACCTGAATACCCAGGGTCAGGCGGTCACCGGGGCGGGGTATGGTTTCAGCTAGGCCATCTAGGCGTACCAGCAGGTGGTTTTCATCGGGCGTAGTCTCCACGCTGACGCTCAGATAGGTTTCACTGCCCAGGGCCTCAACCCGCTGTACGGCCACCGCTAAATGTTTGGGAGCTGGCACCGTCAGCCGCAAATGTTCAGGGCGAATGCCCAGGGTCAGGGTGCCGTGGCCAGCCAGGGTTGATTCCCAATCGCTGGTTAGGGTCAGGCGAAAGGCTGGATGCACCAGCGTCAGGGGAGGCTGCACCTGGACCGTGAGAAAGTTCATCGGTGGTGAACCAATAAACGAGGCCACAAATTGATTGGCCGGATATTGGTACAGCACCAGGGGAGCCGCAATCTGCTGAATCACCCCCTGGTGCATCACCGCGATCCGATCCCCCATGGTCATCGCTTCCACCTGATCGTGGGTGACATAAATTGTCGTCGTACCCAATCGCCGCTGTAGCGCCACAATCTGGGCGCGGGTTTCGGTCCGCAGCTGGGCGTCCAAATTGGACAGGGGTTCGTCCATTAAAAATACCTGGGGATTGCGAGCCATGGCCCGGCCCAGGGCTACCCGCTGTTTTTGCCCCCCCGAGAGCTGTCGGGGTAAACGCTTGAGTAATGGAGCGATCTGCAAAATTTCAGCAATGGTTTTTACCCGCTTGGCGATGGCCTGCTCCCGTTCTGGCCAGTAGTGAAACCCCGGAGGCAGCAGCCGAGTAAGGCCAAACAGCACCTGCTGCCAGCGGGCAACCGGGGGTAACCCCCCAGCGGTACGCCGCAGACCAAAGGCCAGATTGTCATAGACGCTCAGGTGGGGATACAGGGCATAGCTTTGGAACACCATGGCCACGTCCCGCTGTTTGGGCGGTAGGGTGTTGACCCGCTGTGCGCCAATGGTAATGGTTCCGCCGGTGATGCTCTCAAGTCCGGCAATGAGTCGCAGTAGGGTGCTTTTGCCGCAGCCAGACGGCCCCACCAGCACCATAAACTCGCCGTCCTTTACATCTAGGTGGATTCGCTTAAGCACCGTCGCTGATTTGGCATCCGATGCTTGACGAGGAAATGTTTTGTATACGTTGTCTATAACAACCTCGGCCACGCTCAAGTCCTGGTTTGGAGTTCGATAGTAGAGAGCCAATAGATAGCCCTGCGTTAGTCGGCGGTGCGATCTACAGATACCAGAATATCGGTAATGGTTTCACCCCGGGCAGGGGTAAAGATGCGATCGCATGGCTGACTGCGCCCCTGGAGCGGCACCCGGTCCGCCACTAATCGCGCGGCTCGATCCTGACTAGTCATCACCGTAACATCCGCGTTCCCCGGGATTTCGACTAGGGCCGCCAGCCGATCGCCATTCTGACTAAATTTAAATGACTGGGACCCAATCCCCCCCCGGCTGCTGCGCTTGGTGGTAGATACCGGCATCCGTTTGCCATAGCCTTTCATCGACATCAGCAATAGTTCACTGTTTTTTTGAATGGGTACACAGCCAATGACGGCTTCCCCTTTGATCACCCGAATCGCTTGGCTCCCTTGGGAGTTGCGGCTGGTGTCCGGCAGCTGGTCACGGTCGATGGCAAATCTCAAAAGCCGACCGCCAGAGGATGCCAGCATCAGATCCTGACCCAAATCGGCAATCACCGCAAAGGCTAAATAATCGTCTGCCTTGAGTTTGATCGCCACTAGACCCCGCCCCGTAATCGACTCAAATTCCGTCAGCGGCAGCCGCTTAATTTTTCCCTGGGCCGTCACCAAAATGACCTGCTGGTTCATTACTGCTTTTGTTAGTAAAAGGGGCGGAAGCAGCGTACCGGGTTCGTTACCGATAGAATCAGGCAGCAGGTTAAATAAGGGTTGCCCCCTAGACTGCCGCTGGGCCACGGGAATATCGCTCACCGTCAGACTGTAGGCTTTACCATCTCGGGAAAACACCAGCAAACTGTGGGTGGTCCAGGCAAATTCTGTCTGGGTGGTAACATCGTCCAGCTCCGTCAGCTTGGTTGACAGGCTGTCCTGTTTGCCCTGCCGTCGCTGATAGGTACGCGGCGAAAGTCGCCTGGCATAGCCCTTGCGGGTCAGCTCAACCACGGTTTCCTCCTCTTGGGCCTTGGCCTCTAGACTGGCCAGTTTCTTGGCTTCTGCCACCCGCTCACTGGCCGTCTGCAGCCGGGTCCTGCGCCCATCACCAAAGGTTTTCTTGAGCTTTCTAAGCTCCTTTTTGAGGGCCTTAAGCCGCTCTTTGCGCTCCGATAGCAAACGCTCCAGGCTTTCTTTACGTGTGGACAGTTCATCAAACTCATTGAGCAGGTTATCCTGCTCTAGACCCACCAGGCGGCGCAGGGGCATCGCCAAAATCGCATCGGCCTGACGGTCGCTGAGGTCAAACCGTTCGCGGATTTCCACCTTGGCTGAAGCACCGTCCGGGGCGGCGCGTAATATTTCAATCACCTCATCAATGCTGTCGAGGGCTGTCAGTAGCCCCTCTACAATGTGCAATCGCTGATCGGTTTTTTCGAGTTCGTTGGTGTACTGTCGCACCAGCGTTTCTTCTCGAAAATCTAAAAAAGCCTGCAGCATACGTCGCAGGGGCATTTGAATCGGTTGGCCACCGTCGAGGGCCAGCATGATAGCCCCAAAATTACTATGGAGCGGCGTCATTTTGTAGAGGGCCGCCAAGATGGCCTGGGGCTGGGCCTCTCGTTTTAATTCGATCACCACCCGCATGCCGTCGCGATCGCTTTCATCACGAATATCAGCAATGCCATCCAGCCTGCCCTGGTTGACCAGATTGGCCATCTTCTCAATCCAACCGGCCTTGTTCACCTGATAGGGCAGCTCCGTGACCACAATGGCATTGCGCCGCTGTCGCCCTTTGCCGGGCTGGATTTCCTCAAACCCGGCAACACCTCGCATGGGAATGCTGCCCCGACCGGTACGATAGGCGTCGTGGATACCCTTGGTGTCGGTAATCTCACCACCAGTGGGAAAATCTGGACCGGGAATCAGCTTAAACAGGGCATCGTCTGAAATATCCGGTCGATCGATAATCGCAATCAAACCATCGATCACCTCGCCCAGATTGTGGGGGGGAATATTGGTGGCCATGCCCACCGCAATACCCGAGCTGCCATTGAGCAATAGGTTGGGCAGCTGGGACGGCAGCACCGTCGGCTCTTGCTGGGAGCTATCAAAGTTATCACTAAAATCAACCGTAGCTTCGCTAATTTCCCCCAACAGCGCTCCGTGGCTCAAGGGCGCCAGCCGTGTTTCGGTGTAGCGCATCGCCGCCGGGGGATCGTTGTCCACCGAGCCAAAGTTACCGTGGCCGTCCAGCAGCGGGTAGCGACTGGAGAAGTCCTGCACCATGCGCACCAGCGCATCGTACACCGCCTGATCCCCATGGGGATGGTATTTACCCAGCACATCACCGACAACACGGGCGCATTTTCGAAAGGGGCGATCGGGGGTCAACCCTAGCTCATGCATAGCGTAGAGTATGCGGCGATGCACTGGTTTAAGACCGTCACGGACGTCCGGCAAAGCACGCCCGACAATGACACTCATGGCATATTCCAGATATGATCGTTGCACCTCTGTATGAAGGGAGGTGACAACGATTTGTTCGTCTGAAAACGCATTGAGCTGGTTTGCCATGATTTCGTATCCTTGAAAGCCGCATTGAAGGCATTAAATAGCCTTACCAATGCTGTACCTTATACACAAGCGCCCTGGATCCGCAACAGTTAAGATCCATATTGACCAAAGAATTCAACAGACTTGTAAACACGTACGCCCCCGGGCCGCCATTCTTTAAACAAGCTCTATCATTCATTGACCTGGTGCACCTAGATCAATGACCAACACCGGTTATAGTACCTTTGCTGTGTTATGAAAACTGCCTATGAAAACGGTTTTAATCGTGGAAGATGACATGATCAACGCGCGCGTTTTCTCCAAGATTTTGACCAAGCGGGGTGGCTTAGGGGTCAAGCATACGGAGAATGTCGACGAAGTCATGCAGATCGCCGAAAGCGGCGAGGTAGATGTGATTCTTATGGATGTTTCCCTGTCCCACAGTGTTTACCAGGGGAAACCGGTGGACGGCATTCGCATTACTCAAATGCTAAAAGCTAACGACGCTACGGCCAAACTACCGATCATTTTGGTAACAGCCCATGCCATGGACGGTGACAGGGAAAACTTCCTCCAGCAAAGTGGTGCTGATGGCTATATTTCAAAGCCCATAGTGGATCATCAAAAGTTTGTTGATGACGTGAAGGCCATGATTGGTGATTAACCCTAACGCCATGGCTCAAACAGCACCGCACCCAGTGCAATACCTCACCCCAAAACGGGGTATAGGCCTATAGTAATCTAAATGTACTATCTACGCTATTAGATAGTACATTTTGGCGGCTTGCTTCCCAAGGCATACAGGGACTGTGCCTAAAGCCCAGAGAGCACTTCTTGCAGCCCAGGTGTACCAAACATGACTTCAGTGGCACTCAGCAGACGATTGCCCCAAAGGTTTTCTTCCAAAAACTCTAAATCGGCATAGCGGCTGTCCCGCTCCAGCGCTGCCGTTGCTGACTCGATGGCAGCGGGTCGATTGACATTGGCAGCGTAGCGAGCAACGGCAATGGCTAGGGTGGGTTCTGGCTCTTCATCAGACACGCTTAAGGAGCGTTCCCACTGCTCAATGGCGGGCTCTAGCTCCCCCATTTCATAGAGGACCAGACCAATATTGTTAATGGCGGGCCAGAAAAGCTCGTCAAAGCTAATGGCGGTTTCGTACTCCTCGATGGCCTTTTGGTAGCGGTTGAGTTTGTAATAGGCATTGCCCAGGTCAAAATGGGCTCCCGGATTGCCCGGCTCTAGCGCTAATCCCTTCTCGAGGGCGTTCGCTGCCTGGGAATATTTGGCTTCACTAAAGTAGGCCGAGCCCAGGGTAAACCAAATAATAGCGTCATCACTGCTGAGAGCTTTTGCACTTTCTAACGCGGTTACCGCGGCCGCACTGTCGCCAACCTGCAGGTGCAGGCTACCCATCAGCGTCAGGATTTGTGGGTCGCGGGGGGCAAGTTGGGCTGCCAGTTGAATACGGGCAAGGGCTTCGTCATATTGTTGAAACTGAGCCAGCTGGGCGGCTTCTTGAGCCAGCGTGAGTCCGGTTGCGGTCAGCCGTTCTTCATCTAGGGGTAGGGTGTAGGGCAGCAGGGCCTGGGCGTCTACGGCACGGGCTGTCCAACCACAGCCCAACAGGGTGAGCAGAGCGACAAGGGCAGGACGAGTGAGCCGAAACATGAGCTGATTCATAGGAAGTGGCCGATGGATAAGACTTAAAAAACGGTCAGATGCTAGGCGCGCTCAGTAAGAGCCAGCAGTCCCTCGGAATAAGTGGACTCTTTTGGCAGATGTCTCTGACTTACTTCATTTATTTAGGCTAGTTATCAGTATAGATACACTACCAGTAGGGTTAACTAGCAATTTAATAAATTTAGCTGGGGACGAGGGTACACCTGCTAAAACCTTGTTTCAAATTCTAGAAAAACTCGATTGCGATCGTCAAAATTGGTTGTGCCACGAATGGTAAATTCGTCAGTTAGACGATAGCGCAGGTTAAATTCTGTCGGTGTGCTGTCGGTCAAAATTTTCACCAGGGACAGGGTAACGTTGTTGGTCACATCAAAACCGACTTCAGCGGCCACATCCAGAGAAGACCCGGTGTTGTCTTCATTGGAAAACCGTGACGCCCCTGTGACTGGAAACAGACGAAACTCGCTTAGGTTTAAGGTGCTGCTGATAAAGTCCTGCAGACGGTTTAACAAGGCCCCGCCAAAGAAATTGATCACGCCCTGACCCGACTGTAGGGCTGTAGCTATGTTGCCACTCAGCAGATTAATAATTTCCTGTCTAGAGCGCGGTGGCGAACTGGAGAGTTCGATCACAGTGTCGCTAATATCCGAGACAAATAAACTTTCTAGCAGGTTGCTGGCGGTGCCCTGGTAATTGGCGCGTATGCGAATGGTTTCTATGCCTGTTGTTCCTTGGAAGGGATCGATTGAGGTATCGGCAACCTCAGACGAGGCAAATGCGCTGGCTTCGACGACGCTGCTACCTTGCTGAGATTCTGCTACCGATGTCCGCAGTCGCACGTCGAGAAACGGATCGGCGATGCCTCGCTCTGGGACAAACCGGGCAATATTATCGCGACCCGTCAGGCGAAATGTAGTAGTTACAATGTTGATGCGACCTGAGCGCAGCCGAATAGTTCCCTCTGGCTCGATGGCTCGAAACGGCTGTAGCGGACCTGTGATACGCAGATCGCCTTCAGCGACGACATTGAGTAGATTACCTTGTTGAATTCGCAGATTGTCAGCCAGGGTAATTTTGAGGTTTTCAAATCGCGGGATAAATATTGAAACATCATTGGTTTCGGTGGCTGGCGTATCTTCTGTGCCACCTTCGCCTAAAAATAGGCTGCCGTCGGCCAGTTCTACCACCCCCCCGATCTGGGGACCGCCCAACAGCAGACTGCCACCGACCACCACCTGACCTTTGACACCGCCTCGATAGATACCCCGCAGCTCAAGATCGACATCGTCTAGGGTAACCGTCAGAGCCCCGGTAGGATGGATGGGCAGGCTGGCTGGTGGAGCGGTCTCGCCGTCAGCCTCGCTGTCAGCACTCTCCCTGGGCTCGGCTGTCCCACTTGTCCCACTATTCGGCGCCTCGGGTTCATCGCTGTCAGGAGTCTCAGCACCCAGCGCCGCTAGCTCAGCGGCGCTGATCAGGGATGGCAGGCCCAAGGGTAGGCTACCCGCCGCTTGAAGCCGACCGTTGCCATACTTTCCTTCCAGTTCCTGAACAACAATTTGATTATCTTCAAAAACGACCCGCCCGTTGAAATCGGTGAGGGGATCGGGTAGAAGTGGCGATCGCAACACCGCTTCTCGAACATTCATCACACCGCTGATGGTGGGATTACTCAAACGACCGCCAATATCCAAAAAGACTCTGCCCTTACCCGACTCCCAAATCACCTGGTTATTTAGGACATTCAGCAGGGCCAATCCTTCGTCCGCCACATCCACCGTCAGGGAGATGCGATCGTCGGCGGGTTGTACGGTCATAAAGTCGAAGGCGTAGGGAATATCGCCAAGGACCAGTAGCGGCTCAGGGTTATCGATCTGCACTAGCTCAGCTTGGAGCAGGAGGCGAGCATCTTCATATAAAAACAGGCCCCCAGCCTGTTCAATCGGCTGCTCATTGATGCTCCCGTTCGCTAAGGCAATGTCTCCCCTCACCGTTGGGTCACCCAGGCCACCGCTAAAGTTAGCTAGGCCATTTAATCGTCCCTCTAGACCCAGGGGCAGATTAAAAATGTCGCGCACCGCTGCCACGGGCAGCTGATTGGCAACCAGCTGGAGACTAGAACCGTCTGAATCCACCAGGGACAGATTGCCCGCCAGGTTGACAAAAGCCTGCTGTGGATTGCCCTCAGCATCGGCCGGCAGCGCTGTCTCTAAACGCACAGGCTGCAGCACCAGGTTGCCATTGGCCAGCTGCCCTTGGGCAATGACCCGATCGGCCACAAAATCCCGACCCCATGACCATGCCTGGCCCTCAACATCAAACATTACCTGGGGAATTTCCTGCGGGGTGCCACTGAGGCTGATGGTGGCATCAAACCGTCCGTTGAAATCAGCTAGGGGCGGCAGCGGGCTCTCAGCCTCGGCTAACGCGGCCTGATCCTGGAGCGATTGGATTTCCGCTAGTCGCCGAATTTGGGCTAGTAACGTAGCCTGGGGGCTGCCGGCGGCCTCGGTTGCCAAAACCCGTGGCACCGCTTCACCGGATGGCGCGTTTTCCAACCATACCGGGGCCTGAAACGTCTGGATCAGGTCCTCGAGATCCGTGATGGCCAGGGCCGCCAGCACCTCCCTGACATCGCCATTTTCCACCACAACATTGGCGTTGTAGGCCAGGGTATCTAGCTGCACATCGCCATTAAAGCGATAGACACTGGGTTGGGTGTCCCCAAAAATCAGCTCCCCCTGCTCTACAAAAAATCGCCGGTTGCGATAGGCCACCTGGCCCGTTAGCCGTTGAGCGTTGAGATATCCTAGCCCCGGCCGCTCAACTAATACCTCTCCCACCAAGGTTTGACGATTGAGATCCACCACCCATTCTCCCTGGGAGGATAGGGTGCCCTGCAGGCCTCCCCCCAGCCGATTGACCGCGGGGAGCCCCAGTGCCTGCAGCGGCAAATCCTTAAGGGTGGCCCTTAGCAGGTCTCCCTCCGTGCGGCCAGCGGCTTGGGCTCCCTGCCAGCTCACATCAAAGTCGAAGCTGCGCAGGGTTTGAAAATTAATGGCAATGCCGTCGGTGCGACCATCGACCATGGGCCCGGCCTGTCCATCTAGGTCAACCATTAGCCCGGTTTGGGGGCGATAGCTCACAGGCCCCAACAGCACGGGATCAAAGGCGACTTGATTGACGCCAAACTCCTCCAGGAGCAGGGTGCCATCAAGCTGGGGTGTGCTGGGGGTGCCCACCACACGACCATCAAACGAGGCGAATCCATCCAGGGGAACAGGGGAGGGCAGCAACGCCAGGGGATAGCGATCGGCGTCAAGGTCGAGGCTAAATCCACGGATACCCTGGAACTGATTACCCGAGAGCTGAGGGGACACCACCCCCCGAGCCTGGAGCTGGGCACTGCTGGCCTGCTCAATCAGTAAGTCCTGACCGGTCCAGGCAAAACGGCTGCTGATGGGGGTGTCAAACCCCGCTAGCTGGGGCGACAGTCCGGCGAGCCCCGCTGAAAAATTTAAATCGCCCTGCCCCCGCAGGTTTGCTAAGGTCAGCGCATCGGTGCGACCTGCCAGGCTGACGGTGCCGCTGGTGGTGCCGCTTAGCTGTGGAGCAAACTGGCTAAGCCCCAGGGCACTGAGGGTGGCGTTGGTTTGCCAGCTCCCGTTGATTAATTCAGCATCCCCCCGCACCGAGCCATCAGCAAGCTGCAGGCTGTAGTTTCCCATGGCCAGGATATTGTCCAGAGAAACCCCCTGGAGCGGTCCCGCTAGGGCGACATTGGCATTGAGGCTGCCGGGTAGGTCCCGGTTGAGGGCAGCGCTGAAGGTTTGTAGATCGACGTTGTTGGCAGCGATATCGGCCTGCCAGCTGTCATTGCCAACGCCGCCCTGAGCGGTGACGGTGCCCGTACCCACCTGTACCTGTGCCTGGGGAATGGTCAAGCCACCATCCGCAAAGATTGCTGTGGCCGTCGCTGGATAGAGCTGGTCGTTGTAGGCCAGGTTGGGCGCTCGCAGGTCGATGCGGGTTTCTAAGGCGGCTACGGGGCCGGTCAATGTGGCCGTCGCGTCCACCTGACCGAGGGTAACGGGCAGCTGTTCAACCTCGTAAAGGGATGCGATCGCATCCCCTGAGACATCGGTGGCGCTCACCTCAAAGTCAAACTCCGGCTGGTCAGCCAGGGTTAACACGCCGCTGCCCCTAATCTGGCCGCCTAGATCGGGGGTGGCGCTAATCTGGGTAACGGTAATCGTATTGAGCAGGTCTTGAATGCGATCGCTTTGCAGCACCACATCCGCCGTGAGGTCATTGAGCACGACCCGGTCCACGGTCACCGGCCCCACCGCATCCACGGTGGCATCCAGTTGGGGTTGCAGCATCGGCCCCGTAATGGCCACATCGCTGGTCAGCGCCCCTTCTAGAACAATGGGTAGCTCCACCTCCGACTGGGCGAGCAGCTGGGCGAGGTCCGTCTCCGCCACTCGGGCCGTTAGGTCATAGTCACCGGTCCAATCAATGGTGCCGGTGGCGGTGGCGTTGAGGGTTTCATAGCTGCCCTCGGCCCGGTCGAGGGTAATGGTGGTGCCCTTAAACCGAGCGGTGGCATCAATGGCATCAATGGTGTTGCCCCAGGGACCGTTGTCGGCCAGGGAGGTCAGCTGTAACTCACCGTTGTCAACGCTGCCCGTGCCGTCCACCGTCACCGGCTGCTGGGGTAAAAATGTAACGGTCCACTGGCCGCTGACTCGCCCCGCCGTCGCCGCAACGGGCAAATTTTGCTGGCCCAGCGTGGGTAAAAGAAATGCCGTGGCCGTTCCAGCCGCCACCCCTGCAGCGCCCACCCCCAGCCTAATCTCCTGCTGCAGGGGTTGTTCCTCGCTGGCCGGTACCCTGGGGACGATCGCCCCAGTAATGGTTAGATCGCCGCCGTCGGGGCCAAGGGCGATCGCATCAAACTCTATTTGCTGGGCGTCGCGACCGCCTACCTCAACCGGATCGATCGCCACCGAGCCATTCAAATTATCAAACACGAGCAGGGTGGGCTCGGTCCCATCGGCTGGCAGCGGCACCAGGGTGATCTGACTGTCGACCACCTCGATGTCATCCATCCGCACCGTGATCAGCGGATCCTCAGCCGCCTCAAATGTCGGCACATCGATACCCAGCCAGCCCTCATCCGGATGCTGCTCTAGGTACCCATCTGCCCCAATCAGCCGCAGGTCGATTTCCAGCTCACGGTTAAATAGCACCTGCAGGGGATTAAATCCCACCTCCACGGCATCCGCCGTCGCCGTGGTGGGATCGGTGGGGGTGGGGTTTAATTTGGAAGGCCCTACCCGCAGACCGTTCCAGGACAACCCTTCCAGGTCACCTAGCTCCAGCTCACGCTCTAAAAGGTCAGACAGCTGCCGTTCCAATAGGGGTGTCAGGCCTCTGTTGATAAACAGCCAGGCCCCCACGGCAACCGTCGTACCGACTAGTAGCGTCCCTATACCTAGGGTAATGGCTGTTATTTTCCAAAATCGACGACCCTCAGGGGGTCTATCTGAATTGGGCGAGGTCATGGGGGCGTGGGGCGACGTGCGCGACTACTTTAACAAACATCAATCAAGGATTTTTGTAATATTTGACTAGACTCCAACTGCCACACCGTCGCTCCTGGGGTCGCAGGCTCCCAGTAATCGGTCCTCTAAAATCTGAATCATGTGGGCATGGCCCATGGCTTCAGACCAGTCGGCCTCAATTTGGAGCTGATGGCCCCGCTGCCGGAGGGCGTTGCAAATGGCGGGCTCAATGCGTCCTTCTAGGGCCAGCCTGGCGGTGGGCTGGCCCCAGGTGCGTCCCCACCGCCAGCGGGGTAAATTCACAGCGGTTTGAATATCTAGCCCCAGATCGAGCACACGGGTTAGCAGGGCCACCTGGGTTTGGGGCTGGCCTTCCCCACCCATGGTGCCAAAGACGAGTCGAGGCTGGCCGTGGCGCAGGGCCATGGCTGGGATCAGGGTGTGCAGCGGGCGTTTACCCGGGGCCAGCCCGTTGGGGTGGCTAGGGTCAAGGGAAAATAGGCTGCCGCGATTGTTGAGGGCAAAGCCTAGACTTGGGGGCACAACCCCGCAGCCGTAGTCAAAGTAAAGGCTCTGGAGCAGTGAAACCGCATTGCCCTGCCGGTCTACCACAGCGGCGTAAATGGTGTCTCCCCCGGTGGCGCTCAGCGACTCTGACTGGGCCTGGTATGGCGAAATTTGCGATCGCAAACCGTCGGCGTAGGGCTTAGAAATCAGCCGCTCAACGGGAATATCGGAGAACCCAGGGTCGCCAATCCAGCGGTTGCGATCGCGAAACGCTAGCTTGGTGGCCTCCACCAGCAAATGGTAATAGTCCACCTGGGCCAGACCAGCAATGTCGTAGGGTTCGATCAGGTTCAAAATCTGCAGTACGGACAGCCCCTGGGTACTGGGCGGTAACTGATAGATCCGGTGGTCCCGGTAGAGGGTGCTAATGGGGGCCACCCAGCTGGATTGGTGGGTGGCAAAATCCTCCAGACTGAGGGGGCTGCCCTGGGGAGCCACGTAGTCCACAATGGCCCGGGCGATCGCCCCTCGGTAAAATGCCTCCGTACCCCCTGCGGCCAAAGCCTGCAGCACCTCAGCCAGGGCCGGGTTTTTAATGGGGCAGCCGGTCGGTTGAGCCGCCGGGGAAAAAGCGGCAGCGGCTCCCAAGTCCTGGGTCAACAGCTCCCAGTCTCGCTGGGTCCAGCGAGACTGGGAGGGGGAAAGCTCATAGCCACCCTGGGCCAGCCCGATGGCCGGCTCAAGCAGTGCAGCCCAGGGCAGTTTACCTAACCGCTGGTGGGCCTGCCACCAGGCATCCACCGCCCCTGGAACGGTGGTAGCAGCGGCGGCTCCCCGCTGGGGCAGTTCCTGATTGGGTTCGGGATACTTTAGACGGGCAGCAGAGCGGCCAGCGCCATTCAGCCCATAAACCTGACGGGTGGCGGCATCGTAGAAAAGCCAGAGACCGTCCCCCCCGAGACCGTTCATGTGGGGATAGGTGACCGACAGTGCCGCGCTGACGGCAACAGCTGCATCGACGGCGGTACCCCCCTGACGCAAAATTTCTCGACCGGCCTCGGAGGCAACCGTATGGGGTGAGACCACCATGCCATGGCCGCGAGCCGCGGGCCGATGCGTAGTATCAATCACTGTGTATCAATCACTGTGGAGACGATGGGTCGCTGCCATCCCCCCTGATAAAACCCTCAAAAGCAGGTGCCTACCCCAGCCGATACCCAAACCCCCGGACGGTTTTTACATACTTGGGCTTGCTAGGGTCTTCTTCAAGCTTTTCGCGCAGCCAGCGGATATGGACATCCACGGTTTTGTTGTCCCCCATAAAATCGTATCCCCAGACCCGATCAATAATCTGATCTCGGGACCACACCCGGTGGGGACGTCCCATAAACAGCTCTAGGATTTTGAACTCTTTGGGCGACAGGTTCAATTCGGCATCGTTGAGGAAAGCCCGACACTCGTTGGGACGCATGGTGATGCCCTCAAATCTGAGGGCAGAGCTATCTTCTGATATGGCCTTTGACTGGTAACGTCGCAACAGAGCCCGACAGCGTGCAATCAGCTCACGCATACCAAAGGGCTTTGACAAATAGTCATCGGCCCCAACTTCTAGACCCACCACCCGGTCCATTTCTGTTCCCTTGGCACTCAGGATCAAAATGGGCACGTCTAGGCCCCGGTGCCTTACCAACCGACAGAGATCTAGACCGTTCATCCCCGGTAGCATCAGGTCTAGGATGACTAGGCTAATGTCTGGAATAGCATCCTTGCTGCCGTCGGCCGATCCCAATAACTTTTCTAACGCCGTTGGCCCGTCGGCGGCCACGACAATTTCAAATCCTTCTTCAGCTAGGGCCAGCGCTACTGTCTCTCTGATTAGCTCTTCATCTTCAACGACTAGTACGCGCCCCAAACCTACACGCAGAGAGGAATGAGAAGGAGCTAGCCCGCTAGAAACCATGGCCATATTATGTTGCCTTGCTTACCGCTATGCTTGGATTCTATCAGGGATATTGCAACCAGGAACCTCGTTTAAACCGATCATTTTCAGTAATTTTGACTACATAATTCCCGTGTCCAGACCCGTTCCTATGCACCCACGCTCCGGCGTTAGGGGCGGTCGTCCCCCGGCAGCGGGATCAAATCAGGGCCGGGGCGTTAATCAAAATTTTATCTTTCTAAATTTTGTATAAGGTTTGGGGGACGATTCAAGCCAACCGGACGGCTAGGGCCACTGGTGAGTAGCGCGTCCATAGAGTTCTGTTAGGGTGACAAACTGCTGGCGCACGGTGGGGGTGAGCATGGAGTCATCAAACCTCCACTCCCAGTTGTTTTCAGCTTTTCCAGGCGTATTCATTCGGGCCTCGCTGCCCAGCCCGAGCAGGTCCTGCAGGGGGATAATCGCCAGGTTAGCAACGGACGATAGGGCCAACCGAATCATGGCCCAATTGACCGACTCTGGCACCAGACCCCCCACAAAGGTGGCCAGACGCTGTTTTTCATAGTCGTTGGCGTTGGTGTACCAGCCCACGGTGGTGTCGTTATCGTGGGTGCCCGTGTAGATGACAAAGTTGCGATCGCAGTTAAACGGCAAATATGGATTGCGGTGATCTGAGCCAAAGGCAAACTGTAGAATCTTCATCCCTGGAAAGTCAAACCGGTCCCGTAGTGCCTCCACCTCGGGGGTAATAATCCCCAGGTCCTCCGCCAAAAAAGGCAGCTTGCCCAACACCGCCTCCACCCGCTCAAACAAGGGGACCCCCGGTGCTTCGATCCAGGTACCATGCATCGCCGTGTCCTGGCCTTCAGGCACAGCCCAGTAGGATTCAAACCCTCGAAAATGATCGATCCGAATCTGATCTACATAGTCTAGGGATGTTTTGATCCGCTTGAGCCACCAGTCAAACTGGGTTTCTTCTAAAACCTTCCAGTTGTAGGTAGGGTTACCCCACAGCTGACCTGTCTCACTAAAATAATCCGGCGGCACCCCCGCCATCTCCGACGGCTGGAGCGTTTCTGGATCGATCATAAAGTTCTCAGGAAAAGCCCACACATCAGCACTATCGTGGGCGACGTAGATGGGCATATCGCCAATAATCTGGATGTGGCGCTCGTTGGCATAGGCCTTGAGGGCAAACCACTGGCGACAGAACTCAAACTGCAGAAATTTTTGCAAAAAGATATCGTCTGCCAGCTTATATCGCCAGCGGGCCAGGGCCTCTGGCTCTCGTCTTGCCACCGTCCCATCCCACTGACTCCAGCTCAGCCCGTCATTAGCTTCCTTGAGCGCCATAAACAGACAATAGTCCTCTAGCCAGAACGAATGGGCCTGACAAAAATCTTGAAACTCTTTTGACTCCGTTAGCTGGAACGTCTGGGCAGCCCGCTTTAGTAGCGACAGCTTGTAGGGAATCACCTGCTCGTAGTTGACCCGCTCCCTGGAAAAGTCGGGGATGTCCAGCAGGTCCCCATGGTCCAACAGCCCCTGGTCAACCAGGGCATCTAGGCTGATCAGCAGCGGATTGCCCGCCATGGCTGAATAGCACATGTAGGGAGAGTTACCATGGCCGGTGGGTCCCAGGGGTAAAATCTGCCAGAGCTGCTGTTTGGTTTCGGCTAGAAAATCCACAAATCCGTAGGCCGACTGACCCAAATCACCAATACCGTAGCGTCCGGGCAGCGACGTGGGGTGTAGCAAAATACCGCTAGCTCTGGTGAATGACATAGGGAAATTTGGGGTGAGATTTGGGTGAAAACGTAGGCTTTAACCGTGTGTTGACTAATCCAAGCCAATAGACTCTAGCATGGTTATTCAATGCAATACCGCCCCGTTACAAACACCCATTGGCTGCCGATGACTTACCGGAATCCTGCTCCCACCGTCGATACCATCATTGAGCTAATTGACCGGCCCCACCGTCCGATTATTTTGATCGAGCGGTTAAACCCGCCCCTGGGGTGGGCCATTCCGGGAGGGTTTGTAGACTATGGCGAATCCGTAGAGACAGCCGCCGTCCGCGAAGCCCATGAAGAACTGGGACTTGACATTAAATTAATAGAGCAGTTTCATGTCTACTCAGACCCAGACCGAGATCGGCGTAAGCACACCCTCAGCATCGTGTTTTTAGCGACAGCAACGGGGGAACCGACCGCAGGCGACGATGCCAAAGCCTTTAGGGTCTTTAATCCGTGGGAGCTTCCCAACCAGCTCTGCTTTGACCATGACAGGATTCTGCAGGACTATTGGCGCTACCGGCACTACGGCAGACGTCCCTAGGCTGCTACTGGCTGCATCCGGTTCATTGGGATTCACCGGGATTTACCATGGGGCTCATCCTATTGTCTCAGCATGTCTTTCGGTGCGTGTCTTTCGGTCTGGGTTAAACGTGATGTGGACAGGCTTGATGTGGGCGGCTCCCTGGCGACGCCATCGGTAGTTCGCCTCGGATTATTCGACTCAGAGCACATGCCCTACCATGTGCATTAGATAATAGTTAGGTGAGCCGTTCTACCAAAGTAGAGTTAGAGTCTAATCCTCATTAGACTTATCAACATACCGCCATGTAATTTTTGTGGTTAGATAATGCGCCCCCGGACTGACATTTTGGCTATTTTCTCCACATTTATTCAGCTTGCGGGGGATCGATTTGATGGCTGGATACCCGACCCTCGACTAGAGGAAAGCATGCGGCAGCAGCTCCTTCAAGCCGACGATGTCAACCGTGCCGAGGCGTTTTGGGCACTGCATTGGTACCGCCTACTCCAGCAGCATCCTCGGGCCGCTGTTCACCTGTGGGCCTATCTGCAGGAACCCTGCTATTGGGCAGCCAACCGGGTAACCCGTCGCTTTGCCATGGTGCAATGTTCGCTGGCAGATGGGTTTCAAATTGCGATCGCAAATACAGATCGGATTCTCTATGGCTACAATCCCGACTATGGCAGTAGCCTAAAAGCCTATGCCCGTACTGCCTTTGGCAATTGTATTCGAGACCAGCTCAGACAGCAGCAGGACGTTTACATCAGCAGCGACTGGGGGCTGCTGCGCCGACTGAGCCAAACCCAGTTAAATCAGGCGCTGCTTGCAGCCGGGTTTATGCCGTCCCAAATAGGGGCCCTCATGCTGATGTGGCAATGCTTTAGGGCCATCTGCATACCGGAACCAGGCAGACCAGTGCGGGCACTGCCCGCCCCAGATAAAACTCAGCTAGAGGGCATTGCCAAACGCTATAACCATCTCCGTCAGCAGCTCACCCCAGAACCACCCGCCCTAGAACCCACCACCCAGGTAACCACTACCTTGATGCAGCTAGCCGCTGCCGCCAGAGCCTACCTAACACCGGCGGTGACCTCCCTCAATCAGCCGCAGTACGAGGACTCGGTCGAAGAACAGCTAGATGCCCTCCCCACGGACAGTACCCCCATGGCGCAGCTGCTGGCCGCCGAAGCCTATACCCAGCAGCAACAGCGTCTGCGGCAAATCGGATTGGTATTGAAAGAGGAGATCGCCGCCCTAGATGTAGCCAGTCAGACGCTGCTTAGCCTTTACTATCATCAGGCCCTCACCCAAAAAGACATTGCCAGTCAGCTGCACCTCAGACAGTATCAGGTTTCTCGAAAACTTAGTCGTATTCGTCAGCAGTTGCTGCTCAGTGTTGTTAATTGGAGTCAGGAGACCCTGCATATTTCTACGGAGTCTGCCGTACTAGCCAATGTCAGCGAGGTGATTCATGAGTGGTTGCAACGCCACTATTCGCCAGAACCGCCAGAGGTATCGGAATGAGTGTATTGTTTGACAACCCTGTGCAACCTGTTCTAGAAATGCCGATCGACCCGGCCCAGTGGCAGCGTAGTGCATCCATAGTAGACCCAGCTACTCGCTGGCGCCTCTACCTGCATCAGCTGGCGCTGAGGGCACTGATGCCCTGGTTCCAAGAAGAATTTGAGCGCCCCGTCTGGCCTTGGCCCCATGCGGCTTCGTTTGATATTTGGCATGCTGTCGATGGTTTGGCGCTGCACCTGGGAACCAACCGCATCGTCATTTTGCTAGCCGAAACCATCGATGCAGCTGAGCTGAGCGTTCCCCAAGAATGGGTTGATTTGCCAGACTGGTCCGCTGATTACTATGTGGCGGCCCATGTGGATATGGATGGGCAACGGCTTGTCCTTTGGGGGTACACCACCTATACCCAGCTGAAATCCCTGGGTACCTACGACGAGGCCAATCGCACCTACTGCCTGAAGGATCTAGATCTGGTGCAGGACTTCTCCGCTTTTTGGGTATCTCAGCACATGGGTCATTCAGCCTGTACCCCCATCAATACAATCCCCAGCCTGTCCGAGGCCCAAGCCAAAAGCCTGATTCAAAGCCTAACCCGTGTCCCCGAGCCCAGGCTAGCGCTTCCCTTTAGCCAATGGGGAGCCCTGATTAGCAACCAGAGCTGGCGGCAGCAAATCTACCAGCTGAGGCAGAGCACCACCCCAATCAATGTGGAAGACTGGCTCAACCATATCTTTGAACAGGGCTGGTATCCCTTAGAAACATTGCTGCCCCAGACCCAGGCCCTCAGGTTTCGCTCAGCGGTTAACAGCACCGCCGTCCTCACCTGCGGTAAAAAAATCTGTCTCAATACCTCACCAGATGAGCTGCTGCTGATGTTTAGTGTAGACATCGAAGCCAACCGGCGTCGCAACATTCGGATTCAGCTCTATCCCTCCGGTGACGCCCTCTTGCCCAGCAATGTAACCTTGGCCCTAGAGCTTTCAGAAACCGGGGAGCTGCTTAAAACTGTTCAAGCAGGAGCCCGCGATAACTATATTCAAATCCCTCCATTTCGCTGTTCAGCTGGTCAGCGACTGAGGGTACACATCCAGCTAGCCGACAGTATCTGCCAGGAAGACTTTATTAGCTGAGGCCATATCACCATGGGACAGCATGTCTTATTGAATTTGGGCCAGGGCAATTGGCAAACAGGCTTTCCGAGTGTGATAGCCCAGCTCTGGGACAATGACCGACGGCCATTTCAGTTTGTCGGTAGTCTGCCTGCGGCCCCCCAGCTGGCGGCTCACTACCAGCGCTGGCAGCAGCTGTACATGGCTATCTATGGCTCTAAAGCTAACTGGCGACGTCGTGCCTTTGATTTTGAATTTGACACGGATGTGCCGACCAATGTTTCAAACCATGAGTTTGAAACCCTTGGGGAGGTCTTACAAACAGAGCTAAGCCAGTGGCTGATGGCGACTACGTTTGCCATTACCATTGAACATCACATTCGCACCCATCTGTTGCCCCAACATACGGTACGGGTAATGCTCACAGCCCACGACAATGGGGTGCTGCAATTTCCTTGGCAGCTGTGGCGGCTGTTTGCCGACTACCCCAACGCGGAGCTTTCCCTGAGCCTGGCTAACTATAGCCGTTCCCCCAAGCGGATAGCGGCTACCCCGACCGGCACCGTCAGAATCTTGGCGGTATTGGGAAACGACGACGGTATTGATATAAAAACCGACTCTCAGATTTTAGAACAGCTGCCTGCAGCTGAGATTACCCTGCTAGCCCAGCCCAGCCTCAAGGAGTTACAGCATCATCTGTGGGAGTCTAGCTGGGATATCTTGTTTTTTGCTGGCCATAGCAGCAGCCAGGGGAAGGGCTATCTCCAGGTGAACCCAAACGAGTCTCTCACCGTTGAGCAGCTTAGGTATGCCCTGGGCCGTGCCATTGCCAATGGTCTGCAGCTAGCCATTTTGAACTCCTGTGATGGTTTGGGTTTGGCTTGGAAGCTAGCCGATTTAAACCTGCCCCAAACCATTGTGATGCGAGAACCGGTGCCGGATGCGATCGCACATCGGTTTCTCAAAGCATTTCTTGCCGCCCTCGCCAGCGGTCAATGCCTGTATCGCTCCGTTAGAGAAGCCCGTGAAAAGCTCCACGGAGCCACTGAGTTGGGTGCCTGTGCCACCTGGCTACCTGTAATTGTACAAAATCCGGCGGAAGAACCCCCCACCTGGCGCTCCCTCACCAATGAGCCATCAGCGCATCCATTGGCACCGCCTGCCGCTCCCCCCCGCCGCCGTCCTCCCCAGCTAGATCTAAAGCGACAGGTGTTAAAAACCCTGGCCCTGAGCGCAGCCGTATTGGGGCTACGTTGGTTCGGTTTACTGCAAGGGGCAGAGGTTTGGGCCTACGATACGTTGCTCCAGCTGCGGCCGATGGAAATCCCTGACTCACGCCTGGTCGTTGTCACCGTCAATGAAGCAGACATCCAAGCCCAAACTTCTTTAGAACGGCGAGGTTCAATCTCCGATGTCACCTTAGAAGACACCTTAACAGCCCTGGCCAGCTACGGGCCCAGGGTAATTGGTCTAGATGTGTATCGCGACTTTGCGGCCACGACCCCCGGCCTAGCTGAAGCCCTCGCCCAGCCCAACATCGTGGGTATTTGCAAAAGCCTCGACTCAGGAATTGATAACATCGGCATTGGCCCCGCTCCCGAACTAGGGGAATTTCAAGTGGGTTTTAGCGATTTTATTGAAGATACCGACGGGGCCCTACGGCGGCAGCTACTGACCCTCACCCCCGAGCCGGCCTCCCCCTGTATCAGCCGATTTGGGTTTGCCACGCTGCTAGCGATTCACTATCTAGAAAGTGACAATATCAAGCCAGACTTTACCCCCAACGGCAACCTCCGATTGGGGGAGACGGTTTTTCCAAGGCTGCACAAACGCACGGGTGGTCTACAACGTATGGACCATCAGGGGGGGCAAGTCTTGCTTAACTACCGGGCCCTGTCTAGCCCAGATCAAATTGCGCCCAAGGTATCCCTACAGCAGCTGTTAGATGGCCAGGTGAATCCCGACAGCATTCGCGATCGCATCGTTATTATTGGTGTGACGGCCACCAGCGGAGACTTTTGGGCCACCCCCTATGGAGTCCAGGCCCAAAACAAAACCCCTGGAGTGTATCTCCAGGCCCAGATGGTGAGTCAAATCGTTAGCGCCGTATTAGAAGATCGGCCCCTGATTTGGGTGTGGCCCCAATGGGTCGAAGCCAGCAGTATTGTATTAGCAGCCATCCTGGGAAGCTGGCTCAGCTGGCGATGGAAATCATCTCAGCTGCTCCTGAGCGGTTTGTTAACAAGTGTGGGACTCATAATTGGGGCATGGGCAACCCTGGTTGTGGGTGGTTGGCTACCCATAGTGCCAGCCCTGTTAGCGTTGGCCGGTGGTACTCTCTCAGCGTCAGCCCAGGAACAAACTTAATCGATCAGTCTGTTATCGTGTTGTTTCAGAGGATTTTAACCATGAAACGCCTTATCTACTCGATTAATCTAAAGCGTATTGGGTACCTCTTGGGGTTGACCACAACAACCTTGCTAAACGTAATATCCCCAGGCCGGGCTCAGGTTGATTTTTTGCCCACACCGCCCGATCAGGGTGCCCCCACAGGGCGACAGCGAGGCGGCGCCACCCGTGGGAGCTGCATTGACCATCAGGGGCTCACAGCATTGATTCCTGAAGTAGATGGAGCCGTTTGGAGCAACACTACAAGTGCTACACCGGATTTCTTCTTCTATCTGCCAAATGCGCTAGACAGCGACACATCGCTAGAACTTGTCATCCAGGCCCAGGATGATAGCTATGTTTTTCATAAAGTGTTTTCAATCGATACATCACCTGGCATTTTGGCCATACCCATGTCAGCTGACATGGGCGGGTTGGAGCCAGAAAAGAGCTACGCCTGGACGTTTTCCATCTATTGCGATGCGGCTCGCCCGTCAGCATCGGTGTCAGTATCAGGGACCATCAAACGCACCGTCGATACCGCTATCGCAGGGGCCGATACAGAGCTGGCGCCCCAAGCTTTGTATGACTTGGTTAAAACCTATGCAGCTGAAGGCATCTGGCATGAGGCACTTTCACTAATGACCAGGTTGTATAGCACTGAGCCCGACAATGTGGACTATCGCACTGCCTTAGAAAGCCTGTTTGCCCAGGCGGGACTCAGCGACATTTCTCCATCTACCCCCATCATCAGTCCCAGGGACTTTTGAGCCAAAACAGGCACGCCACCCACCGTCACACTAGCCTATGCAGACGCTTTCAAAAACGCCCTCAGAAAAGTTGATCACGGTTCAGTTTATGTCCCCATTCCCAAAGAGATAGCAATGACTAATCAAAAATTCCGCTTCCCCCGCGCATTTATGTCAATTAGTCGGGAGGAGCTATCCAACGTTGAGCTGACCGTCAGAGATGCCCAGGGGCAACCGACCAAGCTTCCGGAAGATCTACATGGGCATGTTTTTCTGATTGCCTTTGCTGGCACACCGGATTCACCGCCCCCTAAAGAGCGACCCAATGGTGCCGTGCCGGTCGAAACAGTCATGCCCGGAGCCGGTGGTGGAACAGCCTTATTTAATGGGGATGGTATTGCCTACCGACTTGATTTTCATCAACCGCCCGAACGCTCACCCGAGACAGGTAAGGCTTGGCTAACGGCACAGTTAATTAAAACGCCCGCCTTTTTTGCTGATAGAATCACCCACAACAGTCACGCCTATGAAGACCTTCGCTTTGTAGACGTGGGGATCGCACGGTTTTCAGTGCTAGGGCTTTGTAACCAAATTAATACGGCATTTGTGCCTGTCAAAGTCGATAGCCAACGTCCGCCTCGACTGCTGGTGACTAACGACGTCAATCGCCCCTACGAGATTGATCCTAGAACCCTAAAGATCGTAGCTCCCATCGGTCATTTAAATCCGCCTGCCCCGGATATCGAATCGGTTTGGCCCACCATTGATGCCATTCCTGGAGTATTTGAGTTTCTGGTTAGTTCGGCCCACCCTACGGCGGCTTTTTCGTCAGAGGACGGCAAGGAAAAGGGAGAGCTGTTTATGATTAGCAGCATCAAGACAACCAGAGGCTTGCTCTTTCGACCGGCTAGCGATCGCAATCCCGGTGATAAGGGCAAAGTATTTTTGCTGCGCTGGGGCGTCTCCCCAGATGGAACAGAAACCTTAAACCGCTGGGAGGTAAAGCATTACAACAAGTCAGAAAACCGCGAGCAGTCGACCCAGATATTACAGTCGACCCATATGCTGGGCGTCACTGAGAACTATGTGATTTTAGTGGATACAGCCATGAAAACAGAGCAAATAGAGACTGTTTTCCTGATTGTAGTTAACCTATTTAGCGCTATTCTCACCCTGCTAAAGTCCCTGGGGGCTGAACGTTATCGCAGGATGCAGGCACTGGAGGGAAGTTTTAAGATCCTACGCAGGCTGCTCAAAATGGCTGTCGTCCGCCCACGGGAGGTTATTGAACCGCTATCAGCGGCCATTGACAAACAGTTTCAGGAAATGCCGCTGGCCTCAGCCACCCTCAAAAAACCAGTTGAAGCTGCCCTAGAGCTGATTGAACAGGAGCTAGAGGAAAAGCCAGAAGACATAGAAGAGCCGCCCTTGGAAGTGCGACTGACCACCTCCTATACCCAGCGCTTTGACCCCGAAGCAGAGGTCGAGCCAGAACGCTCCAACAAGCCTAAACCCAACTCATTTCTAACCTCGGTTAGACGGGCGCGACAGACCATCACCGCACCATACAGAGCCGTGCGCAACTGGCTGATCGATCGATTTATCAAACGGCTCAAGCTCAGACTTTCAGCCCAACAAAATGTAAATACCGTCACCTACATTGTTAGCCGCAGTCAGCTAGATACACCCGAAGCGATGGAAAACCAAGAGGTCATCGCTCAAAGGATCGAAATTCCAGGGGCATTTGCCCATTTTCTCACGGACTATCAAGAAACCCAGGGTGGAGAGATCGCCATTGTTGCTCCCATGACCGATGCGTTGGACCCAGGCGAATTTATCGACCGGTACGATCGCCCCCAGCTGCTAAGAAATCCAGACATTGATGACCTTTCAGGAATGCTCCCCCTGGGTATGGATAGTAATTCCCTAGCCCTCATCAAGATAAATCCCAAGCTAGAGCAGTCAGACCCCAATTTCTGTCAAAAAGACGAGCTTACGTTTGACAAAATTCAGCAAGATAGCAGGTATCTCACAAAGGAAATTTACCAGAAGTATAGAAAAGATCCTCTATACCTGGGGCTCTATGCCTATCGAGATGATGCTCCCCAGATGACTGATATCTATGTCGTTCAAGGCGGAGGTTGGCCCGAGCTACTGACGGAATTTATCTACGATCTCTACAAGGGATATGGCAAACGGGGACCGCGCAAACGTAAGATTTCGCTGAGGGAACTCAAACAGCAGGTTGCTGAGGGAATTCCCATGATTGTGACCCACATCAAGATTAATAGAGACGACGGGACAACTCCCCTGCGGGTGATGCAAACCTATGAAGCCGATCCGGGGTTGATGATATTCTCCCTACAATTTGTGCCTAGACCGGAAAGTCAGCCTGATCAGGGTGATGACGGATATTTGATCTGTACCATGGTGCACACCGATCATCTCTATTCCCACAGCAGTGATAGTCCAGAGCCAGACTGGTCAGACAATAGTGAAATCTGGATTTTTGATGCCAAGCGGCTGGCGGATGGTCCCCAATATAAGCTCAGTCATCCCAATCTCAACCTTGGCATGACCTTGCATTCCACCTGGTTAGGAGAGATGGCTCCGGCCCCGGCAAACGACTATTCATTTGAGCAGGACTATGGACCTCGGATTGACAAATTTATTAATAAATATGTCAGTACCGTCCGGCGGGACAGTGCAAAAGAAGAGGCCAGAAAGGCATTGGAAGATTTGTTTAAACAAATCAGTCATGACTTCGAAAGCCACCGATAACACCCACCAAACACCTAGGCCAGTGCTAATTTAGAGGACAAAAACCTGTCATAGGTGCCCTGTGCTAGTATCCTTCGGATAAAGTCATAGTCCTGACCAGCAGCCTAGCCGATGAATTTTGGGTACCTATCAGTCACAGTTTTGCTCGCTAGCATCGCCATCGGTGGACGGGCGATCGCACAGGTTACCGGGGATCCAACCCTGGGCGCAGAAGGTACAGTCGTCAACCTAGTTCCGGGAAATGGGGCCTCAACCTATACCATTACGGGCGGGGCCACCAGAGGCACTAGCCTCTTCCATAGCTTTGACCAGTTTTCAATCATGGCTGGCGATAGGGCCGCCTTCGATAATGCTAATCAGATTGAAAATATTATTGGTCGAGTCACCGGGGCAAATATCTCTAATCTAGACGGCATTATCCAAGCCAATGGCGGTGCCAATCTGTTTTTAATCAATCCAGCCGGTATTGTCCTTGGCCCCGATGCCCGTTTAGATATTGGCGGCTCGTTTGTCGCGACGACAGGACAGGGCATTAGCTTTGACAATGGCTTTACCTATGACACGACCTCGCCCAATGTCCCGCCCCTATTAACCATTAGCACCCCCATAGGCTTGCTGATGGGAGCTAACCCAGGCAACATTCAAGTGATGGGCCAGGGCGGTAATACCCCCCCAGATTTCTCGGTTGACCCAGGTCAGACCCTGGCCCTAGTCGGGGGAAATGTCTCACTGGCGGGGGCACAGCTAACGGCCGCGGGGGGACGCCTTGAACTGGGGGGCGTCAGCACAGCTAGCGAGCTGACCCTGACCCCAGCCGGTGAGGGTTTTGACGTTGGATTTGATGGGGTTAGTGCCGCTGGTGATATTCTCCTCTCAGGGCAGACTGTGCTGGATGTGAGTGGCCCAGGCGGTGGCACCATCGAACTCCATGGCGATGACATTACGCTGGCAGGGCAGTCGGCCCTTGTTTCTGACACCTTAGGTGGGTTAGATGGGCAACAAATAAGAGTTGTTGCCGAACGCTTCAGGTTACAGGATGGCTCCTTTATTGGAGCGGCGACCTCAGGAAGCGGAAACGGCAGCCATATAGAGATTATGGCCGATCAGGAGATTACCCTAACGGGTGTCGATATCTCCAACTACAAGATTTTGCAACTACTCAGCTTGGCCGGGGTACGACAGATTTCTGATCGAGAAAATAGCGGTCTTTTTGCAGTCACAACGGGGGCAGGTCAGGCTGGCAATATTTCTCTGTCTACTCAGAATCTCTTAATTGACGAGGGAATTTCTGTGTCGACAGAAACCTTGGGGGCTGGCGACAGCGGCAATATTGAGGTAGTGGCAACAGACAGTATCAGAATGCGGGGCTCAGGTATTGCCACCAACAGCATAGTTCCCGGTGTTCCTCTGGTTGACCTTCAAGGGACCGCCACCGGACAATCGACAGTGGGTATCCCAGCAGGAGCTGCGGGGGATGTCACCATAAACACGACAAACTTGATAGTAGAAGATGGGGGTGCGATCGCAGCCGCCACTCAGACCGACCAAGATTCGGGGGATGTCATCATCACCGCGACAGATTCGCTGATTCTACGAGGTTTTTTTAAGGAGGCTCCAATACCAACATCCATCACAACCGTCACCATCGGCGGTTTGGGGGATGCCGGAAACATTGAGATCGAA
>JBCDJC010000036.1:0-30261 GCA_038748225.1 Cyanobacteria bacterium P01_H01_bin.26
AACCTAATCCACGTCGTAATAGGTGGCGTTGGCTCGCTTGTGACGTGGGGGAGAGGTCGGTAAAAATTCCTGCTCGTAGTATCGGTAGCTAGCAGGGGGTACGGGCATCTGAAACGGATAAACCACCGGTACGGAGCGCTCATCACGGCGGCGACCAGAAATTAAAACCATACACAGGATTACAGCCCCTCCCCCAAGAAGCATGACTAAAAGCAGGCCACCCCCAATCCACAACAGTGTGGTCTGGACATTGGAGGTATCTTGGGCAGACTGGGCCGTGGCCAGCTGACCATTTTGCAGGGACAGCGTGTCAACCGAGCGCTGGTACTCCCTCAGTTGAGCAAGGACAGCTCGGGTTTCTTCCTGCTGCTGCTTTAGCTGATTTTCCAAATTGCGGGCCAGCATCTCCTGTTGGACTAGCTGGTTTTCTAGCTTTGAAGTTAGGTCTTGCTGCCGATCCAATTCTCGCTGGACATCCTCACTAATGCCGTCATCAGCGGTTTGCACGGGCGACTGGGGCACGGGCATGGGGGCAATGGTTTCAAGGGTGGCAGAGCCCGATGGAGCATCGGGGGATGATGTCTGAAATCCAACTCGCGCCAATAGTAATACTAAAACGGCTACCCCAGTCGTGGCGCACCCAGCCACGAAAGCAGTGGTATCAGTCATTGGCGATTTGGGTGACATTATGAGTTAATTAACTGCCCCCAACAGTCTCATTTTGACCATGGCTGTCTATCAAAACCTGTAGCACCTACCAAGAATAGCTGACTGCACCGACTTAAAACTGTACTTAATAATAGTCTTGAATAAATCCATACCGATGATGGACAGGGTATCAGGCTTAATTCGTAGTCTGCGATGTACGTTTTGTTGTACACAACGGCAATGAGAGTATACACTACCTTCCCCCTGCTTGGGAGCTTAACATATGTCAAAACGTGTCAAAAAGATGGATAGCCAGATACAGTGTCAGCTTTCCGTCAAAAACCCAACTGCTGCTCGTAGGGCGGCTGAGGAAACAACACAGGTGTGTAGAGGCCGCCTGATTGGTTTTGCACCGCTTGACATTGCGGGAGGATGACGCAAATCCATAGATTTTATTCTATTAATTTTATTTTATCTCTGTATAATTTCAATCTTGACAACAAAAGGTTAAATCAATACGTAATAAGACCTCCACATTGGGTTGGCATTCTTAGGATAAAGGGGTTATTTAAGGATCTGCTAATCCATGGATATTGTTCCAGAAAAAGTAACGCACCTATCAAATCGGGTAGACACCTTGCAGCAGCTCCTAGAGCAGATTGATTGCAAAGTATCTGATTTACTGATGCGTCAAGAGACAACTGATGATGTGGGTCACCCAAAATTTGGTGTCAGTCCCCCTGAGAGAATGGTAGCCAACGGGCTGGAAGAGGCCTTTGACCATAAGGACATTTTGAATGATGAGCCTCACTTTGGCCTTGATCAGCTGACGGGCAATCAGTCGCTTTCACCTGAGATTCAAGTTCAACGATTAACGGCTCAGCTAACGGCTGCCTACAACCGCATCGCGGCTTTGGAGGAGCAGTTGCTTACCCATCGAGCTCACTAGATAAGTGGGAACTACGGGCGGGCTTAGATATTACTGGGTTGAGCGCGGGTTCTCCGCTTGGCGGATCTGATATTTTCAGAGAGCTTTCTAGTAATGATTCCATCGCTTGTAGGGTCTTGTGCTGTTGCCAGTTTTGATACAGATGCCCGGCAATCAGACAGCCACCTGCCCCTACACCTTCTTTGACGTAACCCTGTTCAAAGATGGTGAGTTGAGAATAACGCGACTGTTTGAATGAAAATTGGCTGCTCATGATTGGAGGTGTGGGAACGGTGCGGGCCAGGGCCAGGAATTGGCTGGTGGCATCGTTCACAATCCATTGAGTTGTACCGATGACAATATTGTCTGGGTTCCACGGATATTGGGTATCTAGACACCGCAGCATTGTATAGACAGCTATCATTTGGCTACCGCCAGCGAGCAGGACTCCACAGTGGCTGCTGGCAGCCATGGCCATACCCAGAACAAAGGGTTGCATCGGGTCGCCAACGGCTGCGATCGCATCCCAAACACGATTTCCCTTACCCCCTCCGTCCCACGCGGCTAAGCCAGTTTCAATAAGTGCAGCCTTTTGGGTGTGGTTGCAGGTAGGGTGACTGCTACCCATCAGCCCAGCCACATTAAACTCGAGGGCACTCAACACAGCCTGGGCCGTTGTCGTACCAGCCACCACACACTCACCCACCACCAGATAGCTGCGCGCAAACCGGCGACCCAGGGTCTCCCCCCAATGGCGACCGGCAGCAAACAGCTGAGCCACCGTTGCCGGAGAAAGCGCCTGGCCAGAGCTAACACATCGAGCTATCGTTCCGCCTAGATCGATGTGGGGCACGCTTGGCCTATGGGGTAGTCCGGCATCAAATAGATAGACAGGCAGACACTGACCTGCCGTGACAGCCCGGGTAAGCAACGCCGGCGAGACCCCTGCTTGGAGCGATGGCAGCGGGTAGTAGGGCGCTGTGCTTGGCCCCTCATAAATGAATTCAGCATCGGCCAATGCTGTCAGTAGGCGGTCTTGGGGGGTATTGCCTGCGGCTGAAATATTAGGGATCAGGGCTGTTTGCGTAAATCCCAGCACGCATACATAGCAGGGACGCTGTCCCTGGTATCGCTGCTGCCAACGCCGGGTCATCGTCGCGTTGGTATGGTGGGCAATTAGGGGGCGGTCCAAGGATGTATCTGGCAACATTGCACCTGAGCTACTCATCCAGGATCTGCTGTACCCACTGGGGTGGAGGTGGCATGGTGATGCCCATGCGCTCCAGCAAAATCCAAGCCGTCAAATGAACCGTAAATAGATAAATAAAACTGCTAAAAAACACCATGGACACAGCCGCAACCTGGATCAGCCCAATACTCGGCTGACCGATAGCCCCCAGCCCCAGTAGGCCAAAATCTAAGAGCCGGTTGGTCACCCAGTCCGTCAGTTGAATCACCTGGGCAACCAGATAGCCCCACAAATCTTCCCCGGCCATCCATGACAGTAGCCAGATGCGAAAAAACATGCCCAAGGTGACAATCAGGGCGCCAATTGGCAACGACAGCAGCCAAGAAGCCCGCCGCCGCCAGTGATAGCCCAGCTGTACCCCCAGCAACCCGTAGGGAATAACATATAAAAGACTGCGGGGCGGCCCAATCAAAATAGCCAACAGTAAACCAGATACCAGGGTAGCCATCCAAGCAGAACGATGATTCCAACGCAGATAGATCAGCGCAACCGGTACTGGAAACAAAATACGCAACAGCGGGCCAGGTGGAAAGTAGAGATTGATCAGCCACATTAGACTGGCAGCACTGGCTAGAAACGCGGTTTCTACCATGGCGACAGGCCCCTTGTTACCAGGGGATACCCGAGGCCTGTCGCCAATGGGATTCGGGACTTCATCCCCATCCTCTATCCAGGGCCGGTCTAGATCGGCATCGTCAATGTCAGTGGGGCTACCGTTACCAGCCAAACCGGGCGTCTGTGTCTCTGCATGATACTCATTTGGCTGACCCATGGCAGTGAGAATCACTCCTGTCCTTTTGTTCCTAGTCTATTCTCTGTGACCTAGAAAGTGCCCTAGTATCAGCACTCTATTTCTGCTCAGACACCTACGGAATACTGACGGCAGGCCAACCTTTAAGGAGTCACTAAAGACCAGCTTCAAACAAGCAGTTTCTCCAGGGCATCAATGGAGGGAATACGAATAACATCGCGCTCCCGCATAATTAGCCCTTTTTTTTCTAATTTACTTAAAACACGGGTGACCGTTTCCCTGGCCAATCCACTCAAACTGCTAAGTTCACGGTGAGGTAGATTTGGAATCTCCACACCCTCAGCGGCGACAGTACCCTGGCCATCTGCTAAAAATAGTAAAACATCGGCCACCCGAGACTGACTGTCTGACTCCCGCAGCCTCAGACGGCGGTTAACCTGGCGTAGGCGGCGGGCCATTAGCTTAGCTAAGCGAATCCCTGCCTGGGGCTCACTGTTGAGCAGGCTGACAAAGTCTTGGGCCGGCATACTGCCAATCATCGTCGTCGCTAGGGTAATGACATCTGTCGACCGGGGTACGGCTTCTAGGGGGGCCATCTCACCAAACAGCTCGCCCTTGCCCAAAATATTTAATGTCACTTCCTTGCCATCAAGGTTGTAGGTGCGAATTTTAACCCACCCGTCCAGGATAAAATAGACCGAATTACCCCAATCATTTTCCAATAGCAGGACCTGGCCAGCGGGATGGCGGCGCGTAACAATTTGAGCCGTTGCCTGCTGAACGGTAGCCTCAGGTAACTCTTGAAAAAAGGGGGCCGCTGCAATCAGACTTTCGCCAGCTGAATTATCTCGGGCACCGTATCTGCTATCCATAGGTGAGGGAAGCCACGGTTGAGTGGGCTCAGTTAAACAATAAGAATCCAACAGTAAGAAGTCATGCGGCTAGCCCCTGGGGTTAGCGCGGTTAATAAGAATTGACAGCACTCAAGACATTAGCAGCCGAGAGACCCGAGGAGTACCTGGGGGGACTTTATGATACGTGCTAGAGCTGGATGAAGCCAAGGTGCTAGCACTAGACCGATTTAAACCCCTAGGCTGATAGCTCAGACAGCGGCTCATTTAACCCCAGAAAATTTAGCTTGCTTTGGTTTGTCTAGATCAGGTTACAGCACGAGGGCATCATCCCCCTAACCTGGTTTTGTTAACTTAACTTCACATTTCAAGCTTCAAACCTAGGCGCATTGATGACACATCGATTAGGATTACATCCAGCTAAGGGATACCATCAGCCTGATTTGTCTGGATTTCAGCTAGCCCCGTCAGGATTTTTCCGTCAAAGCCTGTAGATAGGAAGAGGCGATTCAGACAGTCGTAACAGCCCTATGCCTGAGCTTAGACGATTTTTTAGAGCCTATTTAGGGTCTCCATCTATCTGAATTATGATTTTTTAGCCAGCCTGCTTTACACTTTGGGCATTCCGCCGGTTAGAGCTGCTGCGTCCATAGATGGGCAGTATCCTCCGGTTTATAGATTTCGTTGTTGAAAGGCCGCACTGTGACTTCTCAAAAGGATCAAATCCAACGCCTCATTACTGAAATTGAAGCTGCCTTGGCTAAACCGGCTTCCCGTCTGCCGTTGGGTTTGTCAGGGGAAACTACTCAGCAGCGCCAGCTTTTAGCCAAGCTTTATAACTATCTACAATCCCTAGGGCAGGTGTTTGAGTCACCGGGGGGATGGGGACCGATCGATCCGAGGACCGGGCAGCTTTTCTCGCCCCCGGCCTTAGCACCAGATGCTGAGGAGTCAGCAGCCCATGTTCTTCAAGGGTTGCTGCTTGAGATGCGATATCTCAAGGAAAACTCTCTTAAACCCATGCGCCAGGAGCTGGAGCTACTGCAGCAAAGGCGTGAAAGTTTACTGGCAGAAGTCAATGTTCTAGAGGCACAACGCGGTGCTAGCTCGCTGCAGTCTGAACAGCAAATTGATGCCTTTTTAGAAACCTTGATGCAGCGGTTGCAGCAGCAGCTATCGGCTCAGATGGCGCAAAATTTTGCGACGATGGAAGCAGCGGCTGTGGAGAAATTGTCCGCATCCGCCGAGGACGAGCCGGTACCCCTGCTCCCAGAGCAACGGCTGGCACAGGTGCAGCTGCTGCAGGCCCAGTCAGATCAGCTGCTGCTGAGGTTGGACAACACCTTGACGGCGGTCTTTGATTCGTTACAAAAAAGCGTCGATAGCTATCGCAAGTCCCTAGAAGAGGGTCTGGATCAAATGCATGGGTTGGGCCGTCAGGGCGAGGTTATTTTCCATGCGTTTATTAACCATCTGGCTCAACAGCTGGGTCAAGATGCGTCGTCGTATCTAGCAGACGAGCTGGGGCCAGCTTTACAGCAGGGGAGATTACAAGAGCCAGAAACAGTGACCGACGTGGAACTGGAGGCGGCTCAGCTGGACGAACTCAACCAGGCATTAGAGGATTTGTCCTTAGAGGGGGAGGCTGGGGACAGCGCCGATGACGCCGGGCTTGAAATTGATTCGGATCTCGCCCTTTTTGATATAGAACAGTTGGAAGATGCGATCGCATCTACAGAAACATTAGACTTAGAAGCACTCGACGACGATACAGACGAAGAGACTACCGTCATCCAACCCGCGGGTGGGCTAGAAACGCTAGACGATCTGCTCCTAGACGGTTTGCCCCTGGATGATTCGCTCCTAGACGATGGGACTGAAGATATCACCCTGATTCAAACAGGCGATACAGAACTCCAAATAGAAGAACTCCAGATAGAAACAGACGATACAGAACTCCAGGCCGAGTCAGCCCCAGAGGCTGCCACAGATGGTGATTCTGAGCCAGCGTCCCTACCCCTAAATACGCCCCTGGGAGCCATTGACGAAAGTCTTGATCTGCTAGCCATGGGGATAGATGCTAATGCTGCTTTAGATCAAACAGACGATGACTCAAACCAGGATTTACTATCCCAGATAGCGGCTGAGAGCGATCTGTTCAACCTGGACACCGATTTTGATCTAGGTCTTGAACCAGATGGGCCGAATCAGGAGCCAGCCAACGACCTGCTGGAGGGAGCCCAATTGCCAGAGCGGTTCCCCCACCCGTCGGATCTTGCAGAGAGTGGGCCAGAGTCTTCCGACCCAGGCTCCGAAGAGGTTCTGTCTGTGACAGAGGCGGAGGCGCTTGAAGCGAGCCAGGTGGCTGACGACTGGCTGTTTTCCCAAACCACGGCAGCGGCGACTCTAGACCTCCTGGATGACCTGGCGGCAGACCCACCAGAGATATCCGGAGACGCCATCCCCCCAGCTACGATGCAGGCCCTATTTGGGGATAGCGTTGAACTTAGTGGGGGAGTCGCCCAACCGGCCGATGAGACCATAACATCCCTATCGGAGCTGCTGCCCGATGAGACACCCCCAGACACGGTCGAAGAATTTCCAAACGATGTCCCAGACGACGTCTATATAGCCGCATCGGCCAATGAGGATTTAATTAATCTGACGGAATCAGGGGCCGAGCAGCGCCTACTGCTTGACTTTGATGATGAACAGCTGGTGGAGCGGCTGGACGAGGATCTACAGAAACTGGCAGGCGATACATTCTCCACTGACTATGGTGTCGAAGAAGACGCCCTCGATCCCTTGGATCAAACAACCTTAGAAACCATTGTTAGGGAACTAAATCTAGAAGATTTGGACCATGATGATGGGCCACCGAACACCGCCAGTGTTTCAGACAGCTCCAGTGAAGGGGAAACGAGCTACGGCATAGAAGCCGACATTTCATCACAGATAGATGAAGCAAGCGCCGATTTTGATCTATTTGAGGGATTTTCTACGGATACGGCCAGCATTGATGATCCGTCGGCGGAAGACAGGCCAGATGCAGCTGAGTTGGCGGTCACAGCTGTACAGCCGTTGATCGATGAGGAGACTCAAGAGCTGGATTTTTTAGGTTTGGCCGCCGATCCGCTGGCGTTAGACGATGAAGTGACCGAATCCCTGGAGAATGAGCTGGGAGACCTCAGTGAGCATTCCGATAGCCTATCTCAGGATTTGACGGAGACTATGGTCGGTCAACCGCTGTCAGATCTAGAGGCCCCCGTGATAGCAGAGGACGACACGCTATCGTTTCCGACAGTAGATGATACGGAACCCCGATTGGATTCGGCGACCGTCCCAGATGTCCCACCGGATTTACTCATTGATGATGGGCTGAGCGAGGTATCACCCGAGGCAGACGACTTTTTGCAGGCGGAGCAGCAGGCTTTTTGGCAAGCGATCGCTGCGGATGAGAGCTCCCAAGCTGTGGACCCTGGAGCGGCTGAACTAAACCCAGACGCTGCCCTCGAGCCGCTTTTGCTAGACCTCAATGAGGAGCAGAATTTAGATAATTTGCTGGGGTTAGATACCCTATCGCCCCACAGACCGGAGGTGGAGGATGAGATTGACTTTGGCGATCTCGACGAGCTGTTTGGCCAGTCGTCCCCGCCAGAGCTGGCGGATCTCGAACAGGCGGATCCCACCGACAGTGAAGCTACTCAGACGACTGACTCACTGGCGGATTTAGAGCTTGAGTCGGTCACGTCTCCTGAGGCGCTTATACCCCAGCTCGACGGGCCGCCGTTTGAGGCCGAGATCGCGGCAGCTGTCGTATCTGAGGACAGGGTAGAGAGCCCGATAGATAGTCAAACTCAGACAGCTGAGGCGATTATAGAGCCTGGCGATGATGACGGGGCTATACTCCCCCCGACAGTGGCAACGGCTCAAGGGGACTGGTTTCTAGGTCTAGATGTAGGCTCAACGGGACTATCCGCTGTGATTATGGATCGCCGCACCGGTCAGGTCTATCCCCTCTACTGGCAAACAGCAACAGATAGTGCCAAACACTTTCGGTTACCGGCAACAGCGGTCATGACCTCGACCCAGGAGACCCTGGCGGTGGGCTATGACGCCATGGCCGCGCTGGGGGATTTGGTCAATGAATCCGATTCAAAGGCACCCGATCTAGTTGGGGTCCATCGCCTCAAGCCATTGCTCAAAGTGGCGGTGGGGCACGGTCAGACCCTGGCCAACTCAGACCCCTGGCTGCGCTGGTCAGACACCGTGGAGCTGCCGATGCTGCAGGTGCTGCAGGCCATGGTGGCACTGCTGAAATATATGGTGGGTCAGGGGCAGGCGGTTGGATTAGAACAGGGGGAGCTGCAGCAGCTATGGGAAAACCTGCAGGGGGTGGTGGTGGGCTATCCCACCAACTGGCCAGATACCTATAGCTTTAATCTACGGGAAGCTGTGCTGGCCGCTGGTTTAATCGACCAGCCGGGGAAGGTCTTGTTTGTAGAGGATGCGATCGCAACGGTGCTATCCGGTCTCCCCGATCCTGAGACCCTAGCTGTCCCAGAGACCGTGCCCCTGTCGCGTCAGCCCAGCCTGTATAACTGCCAGTGGCAAGATAGCACCATTGTTATCAGCGGCGGGGCGGTCATGACCGAACTGGGCCTGGTTAATTTACCCAAGAATCTAGCCAACCTAAACTATGCCGATTTTGCCCTACGTGGGTTTGCCTACGCGGGTGATGCCCTAGATCAAGATATTGTCTGCCAGCTATTGCTACCGGCGGAGCGACGTCAGCCCCTGGGTGAGGCCGACCGTAATACCCCCTGGGACTGGCAGGGATATCTGTCCCCAGAAGATGCCAACTGGGAGGAGCTGCAGCTCGATACCCTGACGCTGCCCGCCGTTGGCCATGTCGACTGGGTCCAGCGCTACCATCTGCAGCAGCGACTGCAGGCGTCTAGCTTGGGCCAAAGTTTGCTGGCAGCGGCTCGCCATTTAAAGCTGGCCCTGCAGCAGCGTAACCAGATTCGAATATCCCTGGCGGGACAGCAGTGGCTGATCAAGCGGCGCTACCTTGAAAGCCTGATCTTTTTGCCCTATATCCAACGGATTAGCCGTTATCTAAACGTGCTGTTGGGCCACCACGCCGTGGATGCCCAAGCTATTAAGCAGGTGATCTGCACCGGCGGATCGGCCTCTTTACCGGCAATTGCGCGCTGGCTGCGTCAGAAGTTTCCCAACGCCACCATCATTCAGGATACCTATGCCACCGAGCTGCCCCAGAGCTGTAGCCGGGTTGCCTACGGGCTGGTCAATTTGGCTCGCTATTTTCAAGTTTTAAACGTTACCCGTCAGCAGTATAGTGACTACTTTTTGCTGATGGAGCTGCTGCGGGTCTTTCCCCAACAGCCGCTGCCGGTGGGGGCCATCATGCACCTGCTAGAACAGCGTGGGGTGAATACCCAAGCCTGTCACCTGCACATTTTGGCCCTGTTAGAGGGGCATCTGCCCCCGGGTCTGGTGCCAACGGCGGCGGATCGCGGGTTGATTAGCGATCGCACCACCGATTTAGCCACCTATCGAGCACTGTTAAAAACTCCCCTATTTAGCAAAACCGTCACTGAATCAGGCGGGGTAATATACACTCCCAACGAAGCCCAGGCCGAGCAGCTGCGGGCCTATTTTAATCGGATTCTCATAGGCAAAGCCCAAACCTTAGAAGAACCCCTGATTGCCCAGCTTGAGGCGCTAGTATAGTTTCGCGACGCCACAAATTGAAAAGGACGAGAGCCTTACTCCTCATACTTTTTAATCTGTACCGCACGGGCCCTGGGATGGACTGGGAATAGTCCACTTACTGGCCCACAAAATCCTCTGTTTAGACGGGGCTGATAACGCTTAAACAACCCTTACAAAATACAGTTCACCAGGTTCTAAAACGGAAAGTACAGGCGTTGCATATAACGTCTCTCCAGCATTGATTTTTGGATCTTATACAGTCTTGATCCTGAATGAGCCAGGGTCTAATCTTCTTTATCGACGTCTTTGCCACTGCCCATTTGATTTAAGTGGATGTGCTTATAGCCCAGCTTAATTTCAAACTCATCCCCCGGCTTTAGACCCATTTCTTGGGTATAGGTAGAACCAATTACGATCTGACCATTTTTGTGCACACTAACGCGGTAGGTTGGTTCACGCCCACGTCCATCCTTAGTACTTTCTGGCCCCAGGGGTATGCCTCTAGCCGCCAACAGAGCATCGTAGAAATCAGTTAAGTTTACCCTAACTTGCTGATCCTTAGTAATACTGAAATATCCGCACTCCTTAGCCTTCTCCCGCTTTGGCAGATGGGTTATTTCTTTCATTTTCTGCAGCAGTGCTTTCCCTGTCAGTGGCGTATTTTTGGTGTCGGCCATCGGATTTGAAGATTTAATGATTAGGTCTAGAAAGAAGTGATGGAGGCAAGTTTTTGAGATTTAAAGCCAGAGGAGTCTCGACCTCTAGCCTATATAGAACAGGTTTTTCCCAAGAGGTCCTGATTATAACAGACGAAAAACACGTTTATCTAGGCGTATTCAAACCCTGAAAATACCTATGATAAAATCAAGGTTTGCTTCACTTAATGGGTGAAACTTAGTAATATCAACAAATTATTATCATTTCATATTGTTTGTGCGTCAATCCCAAGGATTTCTGGGGAGCGAAGGTTAAAACAATACACTTAAAGTAGGTGTTTTCAAAGTATGGAATCAGGTTTCTAGTTTTCTTTGATTACCCTCATCTAAAAATAGTTTGACTAACCTTGCCAAGGTATGAATCTAAGGTTGCCAACCCGGCAAACATCCCCCTCTATCTGTCATTGTTAGCCAGATGATGATGGTTTAGAAACGTCCTTTTCTGGGTTGTAAAGGTGATTTCTTGGAAATTGTGCTGATATGGGGAGTAGATAGTATAAGATTGTCCACAGCTTTAATAAAAATGATGCTTTTTTGGCAGCATTGCTCATTTTTTGAACTGTAATTTTCTGTTTTTTTAGTTTCGACTTTAGTATGGCTAAGTCTGAATCAGACAAATCTGGTGCATCTCCGCCCGCTGACCCAACCGATGCTCCCGGTTTTGGCTGGACTTCCTATGCGGAACGCCTCAACGGTCGGTTTGCCATGGTTGGTTTTTTGGCCCTGCTGCTACTAGAATTTTTTACCCGGCAGGACTTCTTTACGTGGTTAGGGTGGCCTTAACCCTACTGAATATTTATTTGATAATTTCCCTGTTCCGTTTGGTCGTAGGCATTGACAATGACTCGATATTGCCCCGTGTAGGGTAGCGCTATCTGCATGGCGGCATCGGTGCTGTTTTGGGCATAGTCATCGTTTTCAGCAATTTTGTTGCCTTGGTCATCGATCAGCAGCAAATAGGCATCAAAGTCCTGACTGTTGAGCGTAATGGTCACGGCCTGTCCCTGCTGGCCGTTAAATAGGTATTCCTCATAGAGGCTATTATCTGCGAGACGCTGATCTCGGCCGTTGAGGACACCGCTTTCGCTCAAGATATAGGCGGTCTCCCCCAGACTGCTAATTCTCAGTTCATACTGCCCCTGTTCGGTAGCGCCATAGGAATTGGCAAGTACTAAATAGGTGCCGCCAGTGGTGAGGGTAATATCCAACCGGGCATTACGACCGCCGCCGCTGTCGTCATCTCGTCCCAGGTCTTCTTGGTTGGGGCCGTAGAGCAATAAATAGGAGTCAAGCTGATCGCTATTCATGGCAATGCTGATCCGCTGACCGGCTCTTCCTTCAAAGGTATAGGCGTTGAAGTAGCTGTTGTCGGGCAGCAGGTTGCTACGGCTGTCTAAGCGATCGGCAACAGCACCACCGTCGATTGTGATTGGGGATGGCTCCTGTATGACTTGCCCCTGCCGCGAAGCAACCGTACTGGCCGTACCGTTTTGAACGGCGGCTATAAAGGGTATGACCTGCGGGGTTGCGATCGCAAAGCCAATCCCAATACTGCCCGCATTTTCCCCTATGGTAAAAATCGACGTGTTGACACCAATCAGCTCACCCCTCCGATTCAATAAAGGACCGCCCGAACTGCCCGGATTGATGGCCGCGTCCGTTTGAACTAACCCACGCTCCGGGTCAATGCGGCTGACAATACCGACGGTAAAGGTACCCTGCAGACCAAATGGATTACCAATTGCAAATGCCTGCTGGCCGACCTGGGCCATACCGTTTGCCAAAGGCACCACAGGAAAAGTATCACCATCACCCTCAATCTGCACTGCAGCTAGATCCAAGCTGTCCTCAGCATATCCAACCACCCGACCTGAAAACTGGCGGCCATCGGCCAGGCGTATGCTCACCTGGCTAGCCCCCCCGACCACATGGGCATTAGTCAAAACCAGCCCCTCCGGCGTGATGATGCTACCGCTACCGGTACTATCACCCGCATCAATTGCCACGACTGCTGGGCTGGCCTGCTGATATACACGTACATTGATAGTCTCATCAATTCCCTGGGCATGGGCAACAGCCGGAGTAAACCCTTGACTTAGATCGAATGGCGCTCCAGCCATACCCAGAGCACATACCAACAGACCTTTGCAAGATAGAGAGATAAATGTCATTGCTGTTCCAGCAGAGATAAGCTTCTTTACAAGATACCCCTAGCCTAAAACCATTCCGGTAAACCGGATAAAGATTTATAGCCTCAGCGCCCGCAGCATCTCCCGAGGGAAAGTTCACTTTGGCAAAAAATTGTTACACGAAAAAGGGGGAGCAACTGGTTGCTCCCCCTTTTTCGAATACATCTTTAGATAAACTCAGGCCAAACCAGCATTGGCTCCGGGTCTACCAGTAGCTAACTCTACTTTGACAATCTTGCCACCCATCTTTTGAATTCGCTGCTGCTCGCGAAACCAGCTGTCGTAGGGAACGAGCTTAGTAAAAAAAGTGTTCTGTAGCTCGCGCTGGGTGCGAATGCGAGATTGACTCGGCACACAGGCAGTAACCCGAAACATACGCATAGCAGAGATGTCTCCTAATCTCAAACAAAAACTATTTTGAAAACCGATTCCGAAAAGTCGATAACCTAGCTGACGCTCACATGGCTCTAGCTTAACGACACTAGTAATTAACCAGATTAGAGCAAAACCAGCATCTTCTGATCTCGCCGGTCAGGACATTCCAAAACTTCTATAAATCAATCGGGTCTATCCACACCTTAGTCTCGAAGACAGTCGTTCAAAGACGTTCTATGAACCAAGCATAAACCCAAAAATTCGGAAGTCTGATAACCAATGAAAAACTGTCAACCTCCCCTGTATAAAGGCATAGTTTGACAGGCACACTCGCTTCAGACTTCCGAAACAGCGTTAGATTGACCCCTCAGGTCAACCTACACCACACCAGCTTGACCTAGCTGAGGCCAGAGCAGATGTAGTCGAAGTAAACACCCATTTCCTTACCAGCATCAGCGCCAACAAGACCAGCGGTTACCTCTTTCATGGCCTGAATTGCCTGAACAGTAGCACCAACAGGTACACCCAGAGAGTTGTAGGTTTCCTTCAGACCGTTGAGTACACGCTCATCGAGAATGGAAGGATCGCCAGCCAACATAGCGTAGGTGGAATAGCGAAGATAGTAGTCCAAGTCGCGAATGCAAGCAGCATAGCGACGGGTGGTGTACATGTTGCCACCAGGACGAGTGATATCGGAGTACAGCAGCGCTTTAGCTACCGCATCCTTAACGATTTCAGAGGCATTGGCACCAATGGCAGTGGCGGCGCGAACACGCAGCTCACCGGTCTGGAAGTAAGCAGCCAGCTTATCCATAGAGGACTGATCAAGGTACTTACCCTGAACGTCCGAAGAATTAATTACAGAAGTAATCGCGTCTTGCATAGTCTGTATTCCTTAGTGAAATTTGACGATGTGGCTCAACAATGTGATGGGCAATTGAGGTAACTCAATCTAGAACTACAGCATTGCGCCCACAACATAATCGAAGTAGGAAGAGGCCTCAGCTGCATCGTCACCAGATAGCAGAGAAGATGCAACGCTCTTCATAAAGCGAATTGAATCAGCCACAGCAGGAATAGACGTTCCTAAGGAGTTGTACATCTCCTTGGCACCCACTAGACCGATCTCCTCAATGGGAGTAACATCACCAGCAACAATACCGTAGGTGATCAGACGTAGGTAGTAGTCCATGTCACGTAGGCAAGTTGCCGTCATTTCTTCACCATAGGCGTTGCCACCGGGGGAGACAACGTCAGGGCGCTTTTGAAAAAGCTGGTCACCAGCTTGCTTAATAATTCGCTCGCGGGACTCGGTTAAAACCTGGGCAATGCGAAGACGACGCTCACCCGAGCCAACAAACCCCTTGATACGATCAAGTTCGCCGGGGCTCAAGTAGCGAGCCTCAGCATCAGCGTTCACGATGGATTTCGTGACAATACTCATTTATGGATTCCTCCGAAAGAATATAACCAGACAAATCACCTGGCTTTCACCTTCAAGGAGCTGAACCGTACCCACTTAAAACAGAAAGTGAGTAAAGTAGCCCCTACTTACTTTAACTCCGAATCAAGCGGGCATCCTATTCGCTGGTGCAACGCTTAATTCGACAATCGAAGCACGCCAAATATTGGCCAGATTCTACGAATCCTTAATGTCAGCTCAGCTGCCTTCCGAGAGTATTTTCCGGCATTCAGCTGACTTTCTAAGGGAATGTGAAACATTTTGTAACACTAGTCCTCAGAATTGTGGGTCTAAAGGGCCGTGCTAAATCAAAAAAGAGCGCTGTGCCACCAGATTCACCACTATAGAAAACCATAGCCATGGGGAATAGACACCAAAAAAACACTGCCAAGTGTGCTGAAGTAAAACCCCAGCACACTAGTAGTGATGATATCTAGACAAGCTGATTAATTAACAGACTGTCTGGTTTAGGTGTCAATCGACGCACTGGTCGATACGGCGGGGACAAAGCTAGGAACAACAACATCGTCATTCTGCCGCGTCAGCTGCTGGTAAAGACGCTCTGTGTTGGGGAAGTTGGCCGCTGGTAGCGTGGGGAAACGCCGATAGGGCACGGTATCTTCACCAAAGAATTCAGCATACTCAGGGGTTTCAATCATAATCTGGATAAACCCACGAATGCCCGTGGTTGCCAGGATTTGGTTATACTTGCGAATCTCACCCTGGTTTAGCGGTGCTCGACCCAAGAAGTGCTTGGTCCCTAGCTCAATCACTTTGGTGTTGGGATAGGGGGCATAGAACTCCTTCTGGTAAAGATCGGAGCAGCCTAGGCCTTCGATAAACTCCTTCATGTTGATTTCACCATTCCCGAGCTTGCTTTCTAGGGACGTAAACTCGGTCTTGATCACATAGGGTGAGATGTCGCGCTCAAACACCTGACGATAGGCAGCTTGAGTCACCTGCTTGAGGTTAGCTTTGTCAAAGAGGCTGGTGAGCTTAAACACCTTAGACTGCACTCGCCGGGTATTGACCCCCTGCTTAATGCGCTTATCAAGCTCAATATCACCGGGTTGACTGCTCACGGCCCCTAGCTCTACAAAGCGAGGCACAACCGGCTTGGGCACAGGCTTAAGACCGGTAGCCCCGACCGTACCGGACCGGAAGCTACGCTGGGCCTGACCAGCAGGGGTGACATAGCGCTCATAGGGCACAGTATCATCCCCAAAGGCTGTGGTGTACTCAGCACTGTCAATCAACGTGTCAACCAGGGCATAGAACCCTTTCTTGGCACAGATATCAAAGTACTCGTTGGTCTCTTGACGTCCGTAGGTGGGGCGACCCAACAGGCGACGATGGATATATTCCACCGCTTTCATCACATAGAGAGAACTCCAGTAGGTCTTGCGGAATGCCTCCGATTTGGCCAGGGCTCGGATAAAGTCACGTACGCAGATATCGCCATTTTCTAGGCGATTTTCAGCTGATTTGAGCTCCTGACCCGCGTACACATCACGGCCAAATACCTGGCGATAAGCAGCCCGAATAAGTGTCTGGGTGGAGGTTTCGGCAAACTTGACGCTGGCCCCGTTCCCTGAGGGGATTTGATCGAGCTTAAACACCTTGGGGCCAAGGCTACCCGGAGCTTTGGGGCGAGCGGCTGGGTTGCTCACCTGGCTGTCAATTCCGGCTCCACGGCGAATTAAAATGCGCCGGGTGTCCTTGTTAAAGGGAGCTGGGCTGGTATTGGGATTGCGGGTTTCCTTTGGAAAGATAGCGCCAAATTGAATCTCTAGGGGATCGTTCCCGGCACCGTAGGGGTGTTGGTCGGGCAGGGGCTGGCTGTAGGCGGCAAAGGTGGTAATAAACTGGGGCACCTTGCGGAAAGGGGCGCTATAGTTCAGCAAATCTTGCTGAGGTCCCCAGTTGCGACACTCCTGGGCCTCTTGCCCCAGCCCGCGCAAATAGGGTACGGTCTCCTCCCCGAAATAGTCGCCGTATTCCTTGGAATCAATCAGGGCGTCGACTAAAGCTGACAGTCCGCCGTCAGAAACGATGGAGAAATAGGTCTGCACCTCCTCACGGGAGCTGGGACCGCGACCCAGAATATGTCTAAAGGCCAGCTCTAATGCCCGGCTATTGATGTAAGGCTCAAAAAAGTTTTTGCGGTACAGGGGAGATTTGGCCAATCGACGAATAAATTCCTTCATGGCGATCTCGCCATTTTTGACCTTGGATTCTAAATCCGATAGGTCAAGGGAATAGGCGCGTTTGATATCGCGCTCAAATACCTGGCGATAGGCGGCTTTAATCACCGCATTTTTCTCAGAGGCTGACAGCCCTGTCTTCATGACAAACTTAGGCCGACGCTCAGAGGCGTTGAAATAGATCTGCGGTAGCTGCAGTCCCTGGAGATCCTTTGAGGGTCTTTGGCGCAGCTTGTTTGAGGGGGCTGGCGCCTTAAATTCTTCAACCAAAAGATTAAAGTAGGAACGGACAATTTCCTGGGCTTCAGCATCCCCTCGAAAATAGCCAATGCCGGCAGCTCGCATGGTTTGCAATGCTACTAGGGTGGCCGCCGAGGAACAGGCGTCTTCGATAATCTCCCGCAGGCCGCGTACGTTGACCGCAATAATATTGGGGTCGCCAGCGACGATGGCATAGGTGACATAGCGCAGGAACCAGCTCATGTCCCGAAGGGACTTTTGCATGTTGCTGGGACCATAGCGACCCACATTGATTGGCCGGAAGCCTGGAGGGATAGGTCCTAGATCGCCACTGCTGGTGAGTAGACTTCTCAGGCCGCTAAAAAGGCCACCGCCGCCGCCCTTACTTTCGACATAGCTTTCGGTACCGACATTGGCTGCGGTAGCCCCGTTCTGAGCCTGATCCAGCATCTGAGCATCAGGATCAGGCTCAGGTCTTTCTAGATAAGAAAGGGGAGAACCACCGGTAAAAATCCGGTTTGCGGCTTGGGAAACAATTAGCTCGGAATATTGGGTCAGGCGCTGTGCGATCGCAATGCGCTTCTGACCCGAGCTAAAAAAGTCTGAGAGCTCACGTAGCTCTCCTCGCTCCATATAACGGTCTTGCTGCTCGGCCTGGATAATCGTGGTAACCGGCAAGGTTTGATAAAGTTGTGGCCGCGCCAAGGAGCTTCCACCACTAGCTGTTACAGTCATTCCTTTTCAAAGGCTCCCTTCTAATAGTTATTGCAATAGGTGATTGCAGCAGACCCTTTCCTCAGCGCCGAACAGCTCAGATCTAAAGAGCGATCCAAGAGCAGTGGTTAGTACCAGCAGGTAGCGCGACGGGCCCATTGGCTCTTACAACAGTTCCAGATTAAAACGATTAGGGAACGTCATGATGATGTCTCAAGAGTGTGTAACATCTTGTTATTAGCCAATGGAAGCCATCATAAAAGACAGCGGGCTGATGGATGAGAGAAAAGATAAGTTTTGTTACCTGAACTTACAAAATATTTTCAAATTACTTTCTAAACGTTATCAGGCTGGAATCTGGATTGTGAGGTCGCGCAACCCCATCACCTGAATATCCCCTTGCCCTGGCGTTGGCCCAGAGCCATTAGATGACCCGCCATAGCGTCCGCTAAGGGAAAACGCCATTGGAGCCAGCAAACCTCAAAACCCAACCCTACGTTCTCCATGACTTCCGAAAATGAAGCTGCCGTCAGCGCAGCGGTTGCCAAGCTTTACGATACCTACCCCTTTCCCCCTGAGCCCCTTATTGATGAACCACCCCCCGGCTACAACTGGCGCTGGCACTGGCCGTCTGCCTACAGCTTTTGTACCGGACGCGCCCCCAATAGCACCAGCATCAAAATCCTTGATGCTGGCTGTGGCTCAGGGGTTAGCACCGAGTATCTGGTACATCTCAATCCCGAAGCCCAGGTAACTGGCATCGACCTCAGCGCTGGCACCCTAGAGGTAGCCCAAGAACGCTGTCAGCGCTCGGGAGCCGACCGGGCCACCTTCCAACAGCTCAGCATCTATGACGTGGACCAAATAGAGGGGCAGTTCGAGCTGATTAACTGTGTGGGGGTACTACACCATATGCCTGACCCGATTCGCGGGCTTCAAGCCCTGGCGACCAAGCTAGCACCGGGAGGGATATTGCACATATTTGTGTACGCCGCCCTGGGTCGTTGGGAAATTTCCCTCATGCAGCAAGCCATCGCCATGCTCCAGGGTGAGCGGCGCGGCGACTACCGCGACGGGGTCCATGTGGGACGGCAGCTATTTAATTCACTTCCTGAAAACAACCGTATTGTCAAGCGCGACAAAGAGCGCTGGGCGCTGGAAAACCATCGGGACGAATGCTTTGCGGACATGTACGTCCACCCCCAGGAAGTGGACTACACCATTGATACACTATTCGAATTAATTGATGCCTCGGGTTTAGAATTTGTCGGTTTTTCAAATCCTCGCTACTGGGATCTAAATCGACTCATTGGTAAATCCCCCGATGTTATGGAGCGGGCCCAGGCATTAGGAGTCCGCGAGCAGTACCGTTTGATTGAACTCCTAGACCCTGAATTGACCCACTATGAGTTTTTTCTAAGCCGCCCCCCCCTTGCCAAAACTGACTGGTCAGACAGCGCAGCCCTGATGAGCGCCGCTCCCAGCCGACATCCTTGTATGTCGGGCTGGCCTGCCCAGCGGTTCTTTGATTACGACTATCAGCTAGTGACCGTCACAGATGCTGAATACAGGTTTCTAAATCGCTGTGCAGAGCCCGGTGAGACAGCCGCTGAAACCGTAGCAGACTTAATAGCCGAAACAGACATCACCCCCGATGACGTTCGGTCGCTACAGAGCAGACAGCTGATTGTGCTGTCGCCTACGATACCCACCTCCCGTTAACCCAGCAAAGAGCTTGCTAAATACAACTCATAGGTATTAGTGCCGTGATATGATCTGCCGTGGCTTAGATGCCAGTTTTAGCAACTGCTGCTGGTGTTTTAGCCCTGGCTTCTACGTATTAGAGTACCTGTGACTTCTCCTGAAGAAGCCGTTGAGGCCCAAACAAGTCAAGATTCAGCCGTTATCTCTGCGGATCTACCTCCCGCTTCTGACAGAGCCATGGGAGACTACTTTCGTCTCCAGCAAAATTTGCTGCTGACAACCTTGGGGTTAACGGCATTTATCTTTGTCTCCGTTTGGATAGCCTACTCCCTGCACATAGCCCTGAATTATTTGATAGGGGCGTGCGTTGGTGTGGTTTACTTAAGAATGCTGGCGAAAAGCGTGGCCGAACTGGGTCGCGAACGTAGCAAGCTGGGCAGCGGTCGGCTAGCCATTTTTATTGGGTTGATGATTTTTGCAACTCAGTATCAGCAGCTAGAGATAGTACCGGTTTTTCTTGGCTTCCTTACCTATAAGGCTGCTCTGATCAGTTACACGCTGTGGACATCAGTTTTGCCTGAGTCAATGGCTCAAGAATAAAGGCAATTTCCGGTTTCCGTGGGCATCTGCGAAAAAAATTAAGATTCTAGGCGGAGATGTTGAACGCATTTAATTTCCCAACCCCTCTACTAGCTGAGCTGGAGGTCGGTCAGCACTGGTTCTGGCACATCGGTGGACTCAAGGTCCACGGCCAGGTTTTTTTGACGACCTGGTTTGTTGCAGCTGTTCTTATTCTGGTTTCTGTTTTAGCTACCCGTAAGGTTGCTCGTATCCCCTCCGGGCTACAAAACCTGATGGAGTTTGCCCTCGAATTTATTCGGGACCTGGCTAAGGACCAGATCGGCGAGAAGGAATATCGGCCCTGGGTTCCTTTTGTGGGGACACTGTTTTTATTCATCTTTGTCTCTAATTGGTCGGGCGCCCTGGTGCCCTGGAAGCTGCTTCATATTCCAGCGAGTGAACTGGCCGCACCAACAAATGATATTAATACGACTGTTGCATTGGCGCTGTTGACATCTTTAGCCTATTTCTATGCAGGGTTTAAAGAGCGTGGTCTAGGCTATTTTGCAAAATACATTGAGCCCACGCCAATTTTGCTGCCAATCAACATTCTGGAAGATTTCACCAAGCCTCTTTCGCTAAGTTTCCGTTTGTTTGGAAACATTCTGGCGGATGAGCTAGTTGTAGCTGTGCTTGTTTTGCTGGTACCTCTTTTTGTGCCCTTACCCGTTATGTTACTGGGTTTGTTCACAAGTGCAATTCAGGCATTGATTTTTGCTACTCTAGCCGCTGCCTATATTGGCGAAGCGATTGAGGGCCACGGTGGAGAAGAGCATGGATAGCCTCTGATTGGAGGCATCCAGTTGGGATTTGACGTTGGGTCATCTCCTACTTGGTTAGGGCTAGCACTTTCAACTAGCTTCTGACGGTTTTGAGAGGAGCTAATTCCTCGTTTTGGGCGACTTGCTTAGTTTGTTGATATCTATCTAAGGATAAGGAAGAACATCATGGATCCAATTATTGCTGCTGCTTCTGTACTGGCTGCTGCTCTGGCTGTTGGTTTGGCAGCTATTGGCCCTGGTATTGGTCAAGGTAATGCCGCTGGTCAGGCCGTTGAAGGTATTGCCCGTCAGCCCGAAGCAGAAGGTAAGATTCGCGGTACTCTGCTGCTGAGCTTGGCATTTATGGAAGCATTGACCATCTACGGTCTTGTGGTTGCACTGGTACTTCTGTTTGCCAATCCCTTTGCCTAAGTAACGTTTCAGAGGGGGAGATAGTTAGGTTATCTCCCTTCTGTTTGTTTGGCATTGCTGATTTTAGACCGATTGGGATATGTTCTGCGTTGGGCCTTTGGTGGCTATCGAGAGCCTATTTATCCAAACAGGTTTGTTTTATTGGCGACATGTTTTCTGTTATGGCGGTCCCAGAAGATTTGGGCATAGAACGTGATGATAACTGGTGTAATGCTATTTGCGGTCGAAGCTGCAGCTGAGGAAGCTGGTGGTTTATTCGACCTTGATGCAACGCTGCCCCTAATGGCTATTCAGTTTGCTCTGTTAGCTATTATTTTGAATGCGGTTTTTTACAAGCCTTTAGGCAATGCCATCGATGAGCGCGACGGATACGTCCGTTCAACAACGGCGGATGCTGAAGAGCGTTTGGCTAAGGCCGAGCAGCTGGCTCAGGACTATGAGCAAGCCCTGGCTGGTGCTCGCCGCGAGGCCAAGCAGCTGGTCGAGGAGGCCCAGGCCGAGGCTCAAAAAATAGGTGCTCAAACGATGGCGTCTGCTCAAGCCGAGGCTCAAGCACAGCGAGAAGCTGCGCAAAAGGAGCTGGATAGCCAGAAACAGTCGGCCATGGCTGCGTTGGAGCAGCAGGTTGATGCGCTGAGTCAGCAGATACTCAGCAAGCTGCTGGGGGCGGCAGCTTAGATTTTTGGGGCGCGCCTGAGAGCGCGCCGTAGGGCGGGGTGATACCGCCAGTGGTAATTTGGCCGTTTGGCAGGCGCAGTTTGGGATGGAGCATATGGAGACAGTCTGGTTGCTTGCTTCGGAGGAAGGTGGCTTTGGGCTAAACCTCGACATTCTGGAGACAAATTTAATTAACCTCGTCATCATCATTGGCGTACTGGTTTATTTTGGCAGTAGCTTTCTCGGCAAAATTTTGTCGGAGCGTCGGAGCACAATTGAAGCTGCCATCAAAGGGGCTGAAGAGCGTCAGAAAAAGGCGTCTAGCGCTTTGGTTCAACAGCAAAAAAACTTGAAAGAGGCTAAATCTCAGGCGGAGCAGATTAAGTCTGAAGCTCAGGCAAATGCTCAAAAAGCCCGTGCGGCACTGTTGGCCCAGGCTGACAAAGATGTCGAACGGATGAGAGCGTCGGCACAGCAGGATTTGACCAGCCAACAGGAGCGCGCTATGCGAGAGCTTAGACAGCGGGTGGCGGCTTTGGCCTTGGAGAAAGTGGAGGCTGATTTGCCTAACGCTCTGACCGCCGAGGTGCAGACGAAGTTAGTTGATCAAAGTATTGCTCTGCTTGGAGGTGAGTCATGAGTGCTAGCGCTGTTACCAGCGAGGTTGCCGAGCCCTATGCTCGGGCTTTGCTGTCTCTAACTCAGGATAAAGGGGTTACAGACGAAGTCAATGGCGTGGCCGGGGAGGTTCTAGATCTGTTGGAACAGTCCCAGGAGCTAGTTGATTTTCTGACAAATCCCTTGACCTCTGCCGATACGAAAAAGGGTGTCATCAAGCAAATATTGGGAGACAGTGCCAACCCTTACTTTCTCAACTTCTTGCAGCTGTTGGTGGACCGTGGCCGGGCCGCCTTGCTGGTCCCGGTGTTGGGTCAGTTTCAGGCGCTGGTCAGGGAGGTGAATCAAACCGTACTGGCCGAGGTGACGTCAGCCGTCGAGCTTTCTGACGCTCAGAAGGATTCGATTCGTCAGAGGGTGATATCGATGACCGATGCTAGAGCGGTTGAATTGAGCACTCGTTTGGATGCCGGCTTACTAGGTGGCGTCATTATTAAAGTTGGCTCCCAAGTGGTGGATGCCAGCTTACGTGGACAGCTGCGGCGCATTGGTATTCAGCTGGGCAGTGGCGCCTAGCAGCCGACGCGGGCGTACCGCTGATGGTGAGTTTAAGTGATTTTTTGTTGATATCTGAGTTAGTAGAGCAACTCCAATGGTAAGTATCAGACCTGACGAAATCAGTAGCATTATTAAGCAGCAGATTGAGCAGTATGACCAGGATGTAAAGGTATCCAATGTCGGTACTGTGCTGCAGGTAGGTGACGGTATCGCTCGTATCTATGGCCTAGATCAGGCTATGGCTAGCGAGCTGCTTGAGTTTGAGGATGGCACTATCGGTATCGCCCTAAACCTAGAAGAAGATAATGTGGGTGCGGTACTGATGGGTACCGGCCGCAATATCAAGGAAGGAAGCTCGGTTAAGTCCACCGGCAAAATTGCTGAGGTTCCCGTGGGTGATGCCATGCTAGGTCGTGTGGTGGATGCTCTGGCGGTTCCGATTGACGGTAAGGGCGACATTGCTACGACGGAGACTCGTCTGATTGAAGCCCCTGCCCCCGGCATTATTGCCCGTAAGTCGGTATATGAGCCTCTGCAGACTGGGATTACAGCAATTGACGCGATGATTCCCGTTGGCCGCGGTCAGCGTGAGCTGATTATTGGTGACCGGCAGACTGGGAAAACTGCGATCGCAATCGACACGATTCTCAACCAGGCTGACCAGGACGTTATTTGTGTCTATGTTGCCGTCGGTCAAAAAGCAGCCTCTGTCGCCCAGGTAGTTGGCGTCCTAGAAGAACGCGGTGCGCTTGACTACACCATTGTGGTTTCCGCCAATGCCAATGACCCTGCCCCCCTTCAGTTCCTGGCTCCCTACACTGGTGCTGCTCTAGCTGAGTACTTTATGTACAAAGGCAAGGCCACCCTGGTGATTTATGATGACCTGTCTAAGCAAGCCCAGGCCTACCGGCAAATGTCTTTGCTGCTGCGTCGTCCACCCGGTCGTGAGGCCTATCCTGGCGATGTTTTCTATCTTCACTCCCGTCTGCTTGAGCGGGCAGCCAAGCTCAGTCCTGAACTCGGCGAAGGTAGCATGACCGCACTGCCCATTATTGAGACCCAGGCTGGTGACGTCTCTGCCTATATCCCCACCAACGTAATTTCCATCACCGACGGTCAGATCTTTCTCTCCTCTGACCTGTTTAACTCAGGTCTGCGTCCCGCTATCAACGCGGGTATCTCTGTATCCCGAGTTGGCGGTGCGGCCCAGACCAAGGTGATGAAAAAAGTGGCCGGTAAGCTCAAGCTGGAGCTGGCCCAGTTTGATGAGCTGCAGGCCTTTGCCCAGTTTGCCTCCGACCTGGATGCCGCCACCCAAAGCCAGCTAGCTCGTGGCGTGCGTCTGCGCGAATTGCTCAAGCAGTCTCAGTATTCACCCCGCTCGCTGCATGAACAGGTAGCGGTTGTCTACGGAGGCATCAACGGTCTGTTTGACGATGTGCCCGTAGATAAGGTAGCGCCCTTAGTCGCCGAACTTTGTAACTACATCAACACCAGCAAGCCCGAACTGGTAAAAGAAGTTAACGAAGGCAAAAAGCTGACTGACAAGGTTCAAGACTTGATCAAAGAGTCAATTGCCGAGTGTAAGCAGTCCTTTATGGCGGCATAGGAGGGATTGGCTCAGCCCTCTAGATGCCCACGGCATCTAGAGGGCAAGCCGATAAATAACGCATATGGCTAATCTCAAATTTATTCGTGACCGAATCAAGTCGGTCAAAAACACTCGAAAAATCACCGAAGCCATGCGACTAGTCGCGGCGGCAAAGGTGCGGCGAGCCCAGGAGCAGGTGGAAACCACCCGGCCTTTTGCGGATCGTCTAGCCCAGGTATTTTACGGTCTCCAAACCCGGCTAAAGTTTGAAGACGCGAACTTGCCTCTGCTGCAGACGCGGGACATTAGGAATGTTGGATTGGTTGTGATCTCAGCCGACCGGGGTCTGTGCGGCGGCTATAACAGCAACATCATTCGGCGAGCTGAAAATCGGGCCAAGGAGTTAGAGGCGGCTGGTATTGGCTATCAAATGATTTTGGTTGGGCGCAAAGCGATCAAATATTTCAAGGGTCGGGACTATCCCATCGATTCTACTTTCGATAGTTTGGAGCAAATTCCCACAGCGGAAGAGGCTTCTCAAATTGCCGATCAGGCCCTGTCTCTATTTTTGTCAGGTGAGGCCGATCGCGTAGAGCTTATCTTTACAAAGTTTGTATCTTTGGTGAGTTCTCGCCCGGTCACCCAGACGCTGCTTCCCCTTGACCCTGAGGGTCTAGATAAAGAAGACGAAGTTTTTCGTTTGACCAGCCGTGGTGGCCGTCTTCAAGTAGAGCGGGATGCCGTTGAGACAGAACAAAAGCAGCTACCCCAGGATATGATTTTCGAGCAAGATCCGGTGCAAATTTTAGATGCGCTGCTGCCGCTGTATCTGAATAACCAGCTTTTGCGCGCTCTGCAGGAATCAGCGGCTAGCGAACTGGCGGCCCGGATGACCGCCATGAATAATGCCAGTGAAAACGCCAGCGAGCTGGTTAAGTCCTTGACCCTTGACTACAACAAGGCTCGCCAGGCCGCCATTACCCAGGAAATTCTGGAGGTTGTGGGTGGTGCAGAAGCCCTCGGCTAGGCCATTGGGCTTCTATGCATAGAAGCCACACGGTTGAGCGAACCTCAGTTTTAACCCCATATTTATTGGCAGTGCTACGGCACTGCCTTTTTTGTTAAATCAGCAGTCATATTTTCCCTTTTTGGGAAAAGGCTATATCCTGAACGGTAATCAACAGTCGCAGACGGTCTTGAGCGATTATGGTCAACGAAGTATCTCAGTGGCTAGCAGAGATTCAAACCTTACAGCAAAAGCTGCGTGAGCTAGGTCAAGAACGTGACCAAGCCTATGCTAGTGCGGCCAACTGGCGTAAGCTTTATGAGTCTGAGTCCGAACAGCGCCGCAGTGATTCGGAAAGCAGCCAACGACGGCTTCGTACTTTGGCCCATGAGCTGGAGATGTTTAAGCAGGGGTCCCATGGAGGAGAAACCTCCCGCGACCTAGGGCAGACCCTGGCCCAGGTAGAGCAGGTTGAGTCGTTAGAAGATCTGCGATCGCAGCTGATTGACGCCCTCACCCTAAACGATCGGCTCTCCAACGCCCTCAAAGCAGAACAGTCAGCCCATGAAGAAACCCGTCAAAGTCTGACTACGGCATTGGGAGACACTATTGACCTGCTAGCCAAAGAATCTTCCTCTCCAACAGAGGCTTAGCCGTCTCTAGGCTGAGCCTAGGTAAGGTAGCACCAGCTAAACCGTATCAGATCGTTGTTAGCGACGGTTAAACCAGAGTTAACCTGCCCGCAACTGAATATTTACTCCGCACGCCTAAGCTACTTGCGGGTGCTTAATGTGTCAACTGATATTCAGCACCTGCGTATATTGACTTAGAACCCATCTGCTCAGCAGCCAGTGTTGGGCAATGTGCCGCTCGCGCTAATTTTAGACGTCTGCATAGGCCAACTGGGCCGGGCGAGCCAAGGGGCTTGTCCAACTGAGCAATGTAATCCAAGTCAATCTCCAACTGTTCGCTTGTGGAGGGTTCAATTAATGAGTCAAATTTCAGAGCAAAGCCAACCCCAAAGAAATTCGACCATAAAGTGGCTTAGCGTTGTCTTTCTAGTTTACTTACTAATTGTCGCCGTCGGTATGATTGGGGCAGGCTTTAAGTCTGCCACAGGTGACCAGGCCGAAGAACTGTTTGCCTTTGCCACCAACCCCTTTATGGGGCTTATTGTCGGCACGGTGGCCACCGCCCTAATCCAATCATCTAGTACCGTTACCTCAATTATCGTTGGTTTGGTGGCAGGTGGTCTACCCGTGGCCACAGCTGTCCCCATGGTCATGGGGGCCAATATCGGTACCACCATTACCAATACCCTGGTCAGTCTGGGACATGTAGGCGATAAGAGCGAATTCAAAAAAGCGTTTGCCGCCGCTACCGTCCATGACTTTTTCAACTTGCTCAGCGTCATCCTCTTTCTGCCCCTAGAGATTCTTTTTCATCCGTTAGAAAGAATGGGTCTGGCCATCGCCAACGCAATAGCAGGTGGTGGTTCTTTAAGCATGAAAAACCTGAATGCTGTTAAGGCTGTAACGGCCCCCTTGGTCAACGGATTTAAGGCCGTTACCCATGTGCTGCCAGCGCCGTTTGATGGCATTTTGCTGATTCTGCTGGGGATTGGACTGATTTTCCTAACCATTACCTTTATTGGCAAACTGCTTAAGGCGCTGATGGTTGGCAAGGCCAAGGACATTCTGCACGTCGCCATTGGCCGTGGCCCCATTGCTGGTATCGTCGCTGGCACGCTGATTACCATCTTGGTCCAGTCCTCATCCACAACCACCAGCCTGATGATTCCCCTGGCTGGGGCTGGGGTATTTGGCCTGGCTCAAATTTACCCCTTTACCTTGGGTGCCAACATCGGCACCTGTGTGACAGCGCTACTCGCAGCCACAGCTGTCTCTGGTGCGGAGGCGGTCCCCGCGTTGGAAATCGCCATGGTACACATGCTTTATAACTTTCTAGGGGTCGTTGTCATCTACGGCATTCCTTTTTTGTGCAAACTGCCGCTGATGGGGGCTCAAACCCTGGCAAATGTGGCCTCTGAACGTAAGTATTTAGCGTTTATGTACATAGTTTCAGTGTTCTTTGTGATACCTGGCATCCTGTTGGGCTTTACGGCACTGTCCTAGGATGCGTTGTCCCCCTTTTTCAAAAAGGAGATTTTGACCATGAGTACACAGCTTGAATATGTTCAACAGCTGGAGCATAAAATTGCAATAGCAAAGAACCAGCTGGATACCTTAAAAGCTGAACAAAAAGATGCCCTATTAGCTGCTCAGCATGAGGAAATTGAGAATCTAGAGAAATATCTAGACGAAGCCCATGTCAATCTCAAGGGTATTTCTGAGGCGGCCGACGACGCCTGGCAAGAATTCAAGGATTCAATCGAAGCTCTGATGCAAAACATCAGCGATGGCCTCAAACACCTGATCGGTGACTCTGACGATTCGATGGGATCTTAGAAAGAACCTCAAGCTACGCCACTAAAACCCTATCGGTTCTGAGCCAGTACCAATAGGGTTTTAGATTGAGAATTTAATTAGGTCCTACTGGTTGCCGTACAGGTTGCCGTGGCAATCTGTGCAGACGTAATTCTTGGAGCTTATGCAATCCTTATCCCTGAGCTAAAATCCCAGCACGTTGGCCAGCTTATCGATGATTTTTGACTGTAGCTTTTCTTTAAATGCCCAAAGCTTCGATATGAGAGGAACTCAGCGCTGCAAATACACAGATCGGACCCTAGCAAATTCGCTATGGATAGGAAATGTAAAGGGACAGATTAAATATTGGTATCTTTTGATGAAGATATGATGGGAGCTTATGGGTTAAAATCGCCATGCTACTGCGCTGAGTAGTTATTACTAGCGACATAATTATGAACGTTATTTCCGGGACCCAGTCCGTTTCAGAGTCTGTGGTAGATGTGGATGCCTCTAGCCATCAGACTCAGCCAGCCTCAAACGATAAAAAGATTTATTTAGCTGAGCTTAAGCGTTATCCCTATCAGCCCGATCTTCAAGTTGAGATTTTGCACCTTCAGGCTGAGGCGGATGCCTTACTGCTACAGCTCAAAGCCATGGGATGCAAGTAGCCTAACGCCCTACCGGTTTAGAGATGGGGACTGTCTGTGAGCGAAAAACTAATGCTGGAGAGACGTTGTATGAAACGTCTGTACGTCCAGTGTCCTAATAATTTTTTCATTGGGGATACTGATTGCAGTCATGCCGGGCTACTTGTTAAGCGGTATTACTAAGCGTCGTGGCTGCATTAAGAAAAGCGGCAAATTCGATTCTGACCTCTTGGAAATCAAATACGTTAGGGATCACCTACCCCGTTTGTATGCGTTCCATGAGTTATCATTGCCCTCCCCTGTCAGCCTCTGACCAACTGTCGGACAGTTCGCTATATACCCTTAACTACCATGACACCTATCCATGCCCCGTTTGTGGCAGCGGCGAGCTATCGGTACTGACCCTGACTGAGGCCTTTGCCTGTAATTTTTGTCGGCACATCTTCTCTACGAATTTGGAGTCCCAGTCAATCCAGATGTTGGACAGTACCCAATCCATGGTTTGGCATTGGACCGGTGAAAAATGGCGATATAAGCACCGTTCCGACCGGCATGTAACGGCTGTAGTTTGGAGTTTTGCGCTGGCTATTGCCTGTTTGCCTGCCTTTATGGTGATGCTATCTAACTATATGTTCCCCCCCATGGATGGGGATGGCTTAAATCGGTTTTCGATTGTTTGGACGGTGGCCACATTGCTAGCCCACACAGGTATTGTGCTGTGGTTAATTGCTGAACATTACCAGTGGCCCTGGTATGTGACAGTAAAAATTAAGCTAAGCCGCTAGGGCGGCTCTAAATAGACAGGGAGGGCAGCAGCTATAGATCAAACATGCGTTTGAGGCGTTTTCTAGCCCAGATCACCGGATTGACGTCATCCTCACTGGAGTCAACCAGATTGAGGGCACGCATTTCTCGCTGGCGCTGGGCTAGCTCATCCCGATGTTTGGCCATGGCTTGCACCACAAGATTTGAGAGGTCGGGGTAGCGCCGTAGCAAATCGGAAAAGCTAGGTTGGTTGATGACAAACAACAGGGCGTCCTCGGAGACGCGCGCCATGGCGGTGCGGGGCACCCCCAGGAGTAAAGCCACCTCACCAAAAAATTGGCCCGGTTCAAGGGTGGCCAGGTGGCGGTTTAGTTTTTCAGCCAGGATATCAACCTTGCCCTCCAGC
>JBCDJC010000037.1:0-30043 GCA_038748225.1 Cyanobacteria bacterium P01_H01_bin.26
CCGCCGATGATGGCAACAATGCCCAGGGCAATGTGGTGAGCTACCACCCCTCCCGGATTTTGCGGATCAAATCCGGAGGCTCCCCAGTCGGGGGCAACCCCCTGGATATGACCGGTCAGTCCAAAGGGATCGGACACCCACATGCCAGGTCCAAATACCCCGGTGAGGTGAAAGGCTCCAAAGCCAAAGCAGGCTAGCCCTGCGAGTAATAAGTGAATGCCAAAAACTTTGGGCAGATCGATAACGGGTTCGTCGGTTTTGGGGTCGAAAAATGTGGCGACATCCCAGTAGACCCAGTGCCAGCAGGCGGCGAGAAATTCTAGGCCCGCAAACAGGATATGTGCGATCGCAACCGTTTCAAAGGTCCAAAATCCTGGATCGATAAATGTATCTCCGGTCACGCTCCAGCCCTGCCAGGAGTTGGTCACCCCCAGGCGAGCCACAAACGGCATCAAAAAACAACCCTGTCGCCACATCGGATTTAAGACCGGATCGCTAGGATCATAAAGCGCTAGCTCGAACAGCAGCATGGAGCCAGCAAACCCGGCACATAGGGCATTGTGCATCAGATGCACAGCGATTAGTCGTCCTGGATCGTTCAAGACAGACGTATGGACACGATACCAAGGCAGTCCCATTGAGTTCCTCTCCTTGTGTTTGGTTAAATTGTGTTTGCTTAAATAACTAGGGCGCATAGTCCTGCGCCCTGTTTCAATCATGGAGCCAATAAAAATGCGCCATGGCCCAGCAACAAATCAGTCTGACCGTTTAGTCTGACCGTTTAGTCTGACCGTAAGCTCGGATCAATTGGCGGCATCGAAAGCACCGGCTCATTGTCCCGGTCAATGCCGGTTTCAAACCCAGCAGCCGTTGCCCTGGCCCGACCAGCGTGCCAAAGATGCCCCACCAAAAAGAAAAACGCAAAAATAAAGTGGGCTGTCGCTAGCCAGGTTCGTGGAGAGACATAGTTAAATGCATTGGTCTCAGTGGCCAGTCCGGCAACAGAATTGAGTGACCCCAGCGGTGCGTGGGTCATATACTCCGAGGCCCGTCGAATCTGCCAGGGTTGCACATCGTTTTTGAGCTTGTCCAAATCCAGCCCATTAGTCCCCCGCAACGGCTCTAACCATGGGGCGCGGGCATCCCAAAAGCGCATAGTTTCACCCCCAAAGATAATTTCACCCGTCGGGGCTCGCTGCAGATACTTACCCAAGCCAGTGGGGCCTTGGGCCGAAGCCACATCTGCCCCCAAGTTCTGGTCCCGCATCAAAAACACCAGGGACTGGGCCTGGGATGCTTCTGGAATGGTAGGACCATAAAAAGCACTGGGGTAAACCGTGTTGTTAAACCAGATAAAGGCGGTGGCAATAAATGCCTGTCCGGCTACATTACCGAGACTTTGGGACAAATAAGTCTCCCCGGTCCAGGGGAAAAGATTATAGGTCCAGCGCAGCGGCGGTACTAAAATGTGCCAGATCCCCCCGGCAATCAAAATAGCGCCAATCCAGATATGACCGCCGATGACATCTTCAAGATTATCAACCCCAACAATCCAGCCGCTGCCACCAAAGGGATTTCTCAGTAAATAACCAAAAATTATCCGAGGATCGAGCGTAGGGTTCGTAATCAGACGCACATCACCGCCGCCGACAGCCCAGGGATCATAAAGACCTCCCCAAAACATCGCTTTAGCCGCAAACAGCAGGGCAAAAAAGCCCAGCATCATAATGTGAAAACCAAGGATTTGAGCTACTTTAGCCTTATCTGTCCAGTCAAACTGGAAGAATCCAGAAAGCTTTTCGGGACCTCGAAGAGCATGGTACATACCACCAAACCCCAGCACCGCCGAGCCAACCAAATGGGCTACGCCAATGGCAAAAAAGGGAAACATATTGGTGATTTCACCACCTAGCCCCACGCCGATGCCGAGGCTAGCAATGTGGGGCATTAGAATACACCCCTGCTCATACATCGGTTGGGATAGGTTGTAGTGGGAGACCTCAAATAGCAGCATGCCGCCAGCCCACAAGGCGATCAGGCCAGCGTGGGCCACATGGGCTCCCAAAAATCGACCCGTCAGCTCAGGGGTAATAAAGCGAGCATTGCCTGCCCACCACGCATAGCCGCTAGAGACCTCATCATAGCCAGGCCCCGTCGGTGCTAAGAACGAATCTGTTGGTGCAACTGACAGATCTGGAATTGTTTCGATGGGTGTTTCCATAGAGTTAGACCTCCTCGAAAAATGGATAGTAACCTTGGCGATGTTGCGGATCCTCGGTGTGACGTCATCTGTTAATTGTTTGCCAACAGCTCACAAAACAGATAGAAACATTTTCTAGATCAGCAGCGCTTTGATTATATGGGAACAAAAACTGTCATAGCTTTTGCCTTTACTGGGCAAAGCCACGGGGTAATACCTCTTCTGGGAAGACAAATTTCTTCGCAGGCTGATCTAGCTCTGAGACCCAGGAGCGCACTCCTTCGTTGAGCAAAACATTTTTGGTGTAAAACGTTTCAAACTCGGGATCTTCTGCTGCTCGGATTTCCTGACTGACAAAGTCATAGGCTCGCAGATTAAAGGCCAGCCCCACCATGCCGATGGCACTCATCCACAATCCTGTTACCGGCACAAACAGCATGAAAAAGTGGAGCCAACGCTTGTTAGAAAAGGCAATTCCAAAGATTTGAGACCAAAAGCGATTGGCCGTCACCATGGAGTATGTTTCTTCTGCCTGGGTAGTGGAGAAACCCCTAAAAGTGTTTTTACCATCGGAGTCCTTGAACAGGGTATTTTGCACGGTGGCACCGTGAATGGCGCAGAGCAACGCCGCCCCCAGCACTCCGGCAACCCCCATCATATGAAAGGGATTGAGGGTGTAATTGTGAAATCCCTGGAAAAATAGTAGAAATCGAAAGATGGCTGTCACCCCAAAACTGGGGCCAAAGAACCAGCTTGATTGACCCAGCGGATAAACCAAAAACGTGGCGACAAACACCGCAATGGGAGCCGAAAAAGCAACGGCATTATAGGGCCGGATCCCCACCAGTCGGGCAATCTCAATCTGGCGCAGCATAAAGCCCATCAGCCCCAGTACCCCGTGGAAAGCTGTAAAATTCCACAACCCGCCAATTTGACACCAGCGGGTAAAGTCCCAGTTGGCCTCAGGTCCCCACAAAAACAATAGCGAATGCCCCATGCTCTCGGCAGGGGTGGATACAGCCGTAGTGAGAAAATTGCAGCCTTCTAAATATGAAGACACCAGGCCGTGGGTATACCAGGACGTTACAAAGGAGGTGCCGGTAAACCAGGCTCCAATTGCTAAATAGGCGCAGGGAAACAGCAGCAGCCCCGACCACCCGATAAACACAAAGCGATCGCGTTTTAACCAGTCGTCAACCTTGCCTATCCAGCCTTTAGATGGCCTCAGGGCTCCTATTGAAGTTGTCATAATAGCCTCCTTGTTTTAAGTATTTTGAAAAAAGCTCAAGCAACCGATTCGCTCTCACCCACGCCATCGTTCATAAAGTAGGGCGAGCCCGGCAGGGCCAACTCCTGAATGATTTCGTCAAAGTAGGGAACAATGGCGGCTGCATCGGCCTCATCTAGCAGGGCGTTGGCCTCGGCCTTGAGACAGCGCATGTATTGCAAAATATTGGTCAGAGGGATACCAACATTGTTGTACAGCTCTTTCATGCCCACTAGACCGATCTCCCTTAGGGGACGATCGTCTCCGGCCAGCAAGCAGTAGCTAATCAAGCGGACATACCAACCCATATCCCGCTTAGCCGCTTCAGTTTTGCGGCGATTGCCGCTGTTGCTTGGGGTTCTAGGGCAGAGCTGCCAGAACTTTCGAGTACCTCGATCGACAATGATCTGGGCCTGCTGTTCTAGGGTTTGGGCGAGCCGAATTCTCTCTGCGCCAGTGTTGCAAAAGGTGCGAATCATCCGCAGCTCACCGGGGGTGGGATAGCGGAGTTCTTCATCGGCGTTAAGAATGACCTGTTTAACGATGCTCATAGCTCTGCAATTCGGAGTACTGGGACTTGGGATAGATATATATGCCTCCAAACCAGCCAATATAGATGTGATATTTCAGAGGATTGAAGGGCTGATAGAACCGCTCTAACAGCCCGCTGGGCTTTATTTTCATGGGAAATAGGGGTGATTGGTGCTCAAGATTTCAGTGACAACATCAGGCGTCAGGGCTGAGCGCTGATTGAACAGTATTAGTGGTAGGAACTGGTTGTTCATCCGGTGGCGTTGGTTCTAGGGGCAGATCGCGCCTAGAATCATGGACAGCTAACGTCTGTGGTACCTCTAAGGTCTGGGTGTCCGAGGCTCTAGGGGCTGGTGCTGACGGTTCAGTTTGGCGAGGTGGGTCCATGACAGCGGTTCTAGAAACAATCTTCGCCGCTGACCGATCGCGCATCCACTCGCCTGCAATGGGCGGGTTGTCCCGAGATTTTGACCAGCCCACCGGTCCCTGGGGCGATCGCAACGCCAACCCACGCGGCGTCAAATAGCGCTCATAGGGCACGGTGTCCTCCCCAAATGCTTCCATGTAGTCAGCACTGTCCATGAGGGCATCGACAAAGGCATAAAATCCCTGGTGGGCGCAGATATCGTAGTATTGAGCCATTTCTCGGCGGCCATAGGTGGGCCGTCCCAACAGCTGCCGGTGGATGTACTCAATCGCCTTGGTGATGTAAAGGTTTTCCCAGTACATCTGGCGAAACAGACGAGTCTTGGCCAGCTGTCGGATAAACTCCCGCAGGGTGATCTTGCCAGCCTTGAGCTGGGTCTCGGCCACAGATTGTCGCTGGCTAGCCAACACCTCGCGCCCAAATACCTGGCGATAGGCCGCTTGAATTACAGCCTCCTGGGAATGGTGGGTGAGATTCACACTGGCGAGCATCAGATGGCTTTGGCTTCCCATCGGTCTGGGGCTGTGACCATTGCCCCCATCGCTAGTTTCCCACCGGATCACATGGTGCCCCGAGGACCCAGGGGCTCTGCCTAGATGGGAGGTGCCGTTGGAGTCGTGGCCATGCCCGCTGGCAATCAAGATCCGACGGCTATCTTCACTAAAGTGGGCAGGCTGTGCCCTGGGGTTGCGGGTTTCCTGGGGGAAAATGGCTCCAAACTGGATTTCGAGCGGATCGTTACCGACACCGTAGGGATGCTGATTGGGTAGGGGTTGTTGATACCCGGCAAAGGTGGTAACAAACTGGGGTACCTTGCGGACGGGGGCGCTGTATTTAAACAGCTCCAGCTGGGGTCCCCAAATTCGACATTCCTGTGCTTCCATCCCCATGCCCCTGCGGTAGGGCACGGTCTCTTCACCAAAGTAGTCGGTGTATTCCTCAGTATCCACAAAGCTATCAACTAGAGCCGAAAATCCTCGCTCGGATATGACATCAAAGTAGGACTGAAACTCTTCCATACAGCTCAGTCCTCGCCCTAGAAAGTGACGACACGCTAGCTCAATGCTACGGCTGATCGTATAGGGTTCGTAATACAGCTGTCGATAAAGACGCGATCTCCCGAGCTGGCGGATAAACTCTTTTGTCGACAAAAGACCGCTTTTAACTTGGGAGGTCAGCTCCATGAGCGTGTGGCCGTAGGGCTGGGTAATGTCGCGCTCAAAGACCTGTCGGTAAGCAGCCCGCACCACTTCGTCTTTCTCAATATCGGGCAGATCAGGTTTCATTACCCAGCGAGGCTGGGTGCTGTTCCCAGAGCTCTGGGGCAGCTCGAGACCTGGATGATGTTTGGAAATCCCTGCCCGCAGACGCAGAGAGGGTTTTTCGACCCCATAGTCATCGATGAGTACATCAAAGTACCGCTTTACCAGTGCTGCCGCCGCTGGTTTAGCTGAAAAATAGGTGAGGGCCTTCCACTGCATTTCTCGCAGGGCGACGATGGTGGCCAGGGTGACATCTTCTGGAATCACCCCCCGCAATCCCCGAGTGTTGAGGCTGATGATACTGGTGTCACCGGCCACAATGGCATAGGTCACATAGCGCAAAAACCAGTTTAGATCCCGGAGCGATCGCTTCATCCGAACGGTGCCGTAGCGAGCGATATCAATGGTGCGAAACTGGCTTGGAGCAGCGGGTTTACCCCCAGCCATCATGCCCTTAAACCACTCCATCAATCCGTTAACAGGATCCACATAGCGGGGCAGATCGCGGGAGGTTGCCTGTCTTTTCTTGGCCGCCGCCGAGAGGTAGTCTTCGCCCACGTAGTAGCCTGAACCCGGTAACCCTAGGGGGTCTTCGGGGCGGTCTAGATAGGCCATGGCGTTACCCCCAACAAAGATGCGGTTAGCACCGGCCGCCACAATGTTGTCGGCTTGCTGGGTCAGGGTTTGGGCGATTTCCAAGCGCTGTAACCCCGAACCAAAGAAGGCTAAGAGTTCTTTAGCCTCGTTTTGGTTGAGATAGCGATCGCGCTGTTGTGCCCCCACAATAACAGCGGTAGGCACGGTGTGATACAGCTGCGGATGGACAGTGGGACTGCCCCCGTTGATCCGATCGGTCATGGTGTTTCAAAATCTCCAAATCCAATACTGCACTAGGGCATCAGCCCCTGAATTAGATAGTCAAAGTAGGGAGCAACCTCCGCCGCATCTTCTAGGCTCAGCAGCTCCAGGGTGACCTCCTTGAGGCAGCGCATGCATTCGGCTACGTTTCTCAGGGGGATCTCTAGAGACCGATACATCTCCTTTGCCCCCCTGACACCGCTGGCCTGGAGCGGGTCGATATCGCCGACTACAACCGCATAGGAAATCAGCCGGATAAACCAACCCTGATCGCGCAGACAGGATGCCTGGAATGTCGAGTTACCGCTGTTGCTAGGGGTCACCGCGCAGCGCTGCCAAAACCGCTGACTGCCCTTTTCGATAATGGACTCAACATTGTTGGTCAGGATGGAGGCAATGCGGAGACGCTCCTGTCCATCGCCAAAAAAATGGCCAATGGTATTCAGTTCTCCTCGACTGAGATAGCGAGCCTCGCGATCGGCATTTGCGATCGCCTGGGTAATGATGCTCATAATGAATCGGGTGCCTTACATAGGGTGATCAACAGGGGCAATCGCTAGCTGAGGCCCGAGCAGATGTGGTCAAAGTAAACCCCCATCTCTCGCCCCGCATCAACCCCCAGCATCTCGTTGACAACGTCCTTCATGGCCTGGACAGACCGGACCGTGGCTCCCACCGGTACCCCCAGAGAGTTATAAGTTTCCTTGAGGCCGTTGAGCACCCGCTCATCTAAAATTGACGGATCGCCCGCCAGCATAGCGTAGGTGGCATAGCGCAAAAAATACTCCATATCGCGAATACAGGCGGCATAGCGACGGCAGGTATACATGTTGCCGCCGGGGCCAGTGATGTCGGTGTAGAGCAGCGCCTTGGCCACTGTCTTGGTCACAATTGTGGACGTATTGGCGCTGATGGACATGGCTGCGCGCGCGCGCAGGTCACCACTGCGAAAATAGGACTGTAGATTCTCCAATGAAGACTCGTCTAAATACTTGCCTTGAACATCAGAGGAATTGATCAAGGTGGTGATAGCGTCTTGCATGGGGTTCTCCTTGGGATTTAAAGATGTTGAAAAACGTTGAATGGCTCAGAATTGTAGTAAGAGCCAAAAACTGCGTCTGCAGAGGTTGCTATGGAACGTCTGTACGGTAAGCAGTAGGGCCTAATTAAAGTCTCAATCCTAAAAAATGAAACGGGGCTGCCTACATTAGAGAGTGGATAATTAAATCAAAGTAGGGACCGACCTCCTGGGCGTCTTCTTCGCTCAAGATGGTCATAGCCTCTTCTTTGAGGCAGCGCATGCACTCTGCAATATTTCTAATGGGAATTTCTAGATTGTTGTACATTTCTTTGATACCCACCGTGCCAATCTCTTCTAGGGGCCGTTCGCTCCCAGCCAGGATAGAATAGGCAATGAGTCGAACGTACCAGCCCTGATCGCGTTGACAGGAGGCTGTCTTACGATCGTTGCCGCTGTTACTGGGGGTATTTGGGCAGCGCTCCCAAAATTTCTGACTGCCGTTTTGGACGATCCGCTGTTCATTTTCCGCCAGTACCCTAGCGATGCGGATGCGCTGTTCGCCAGTTTTGACAAAGTCTTGAAAAATCCGAAGTTCCTTTGGGGCAGGGTAGCGAGCTTCACTATCTGCACTGAGAATAAGTTCTGTAACTAGGCTCATTATATTTTCTCCCTGTTTGAGTGCGACTTAAATCCCCTGGACGATGCTCTGCAAACACAGATTTTGCAGACATCAAGAAGATTCTTGTTACCAAGGTTGTAAGAAGAATAGGGAACAAAAATGGAGAACCTATGAAAACATGAGAGCTGCTTCACAAAACTCAATATTTGGTGGCTTGCCACTGTTGTCTTCATGAGTTCTTCAGTTTTTTTTGGTTGACTTTATACGTGGGATAGCGCCTTTCAATGGCTTTGCGGGTATGCAGATGCACCTGCCAACGGCCCACCCTGTCAATAAGAGAGTAAATAGATGAGATATCGCACTTTAATAACTGTTTTATTAGCCCTGTGTTTTGGAGTGTTAACTGCTTGCGGTGGTGCTCCCAATGGACCAACAGATTCCCTCAGCTATGACGACATTAAAGGTAGTGGTCTAGCTAATAACTGTCCTCAGCTTGCCCAAAGCAGCTTAGATGCAATTGCCATCGGTGCCAACCAGTCCTATCAGCTCAACGGGCTATGTCTCCAGCCTGAGGAATTTTTGGTGAGGCGCTCGCCTTTGATCAAACGTCAGGAGAGCAAATTTGTGCGCACCAAACCGCTGACCCGAGAAAGTTTTAGCCTCGATCAGGTCAGCGGCTCCCTGCAGATTGGTGACGATGGCAGTTTGACGTTTGTTGAACAGGGTGGATTTGACTTTCAACCTGTGACGGTACAGCTCCCTGATGGAGAGCGTGTACCGCTGTTGTTTACGGTTAAGGGCCTGGTGGCAAAAAACAAAGATGCCTCCACCAGCCTCAGCCCGTCTACTCTTTTAGCCGGTACATTTGACGTACCGCCGTACCGCACGTCTAGCTTTATTGATCCAAAGGGTCGCGGTGTGACGGTGGGCTATGACGCGGCGGTGGGACTACCGAGTCAGGCGGACCGTGAAGACCTCTCTCGCCAGAACCTCAAATCGTTTGACATTGGCCAGGGCCATATTTCCCTACAAATAAATCGGGTAAACCGTGCTACTGGAGAGATAGCGGGGCTGTTTGAGAGTCAGCAGCCGTCCGATACTGACTTTGGGACTAAAGAGGCGATGGATGTCAAAATTCGGGGTCAGTTTTATGGCCGCATTGAGCAGACGATAGCCTGAAGGCCAGTTGTTTTTTAGCAAGGGGTTTCCCACCATGACTAATATCAACCGTACCCGAGAGACAACGTCGTATCCCATCTTCACCATCCGATGGCTGGCGGTGCATACCCTAGGAATTCCCACTGTGTTTTTCCTAGGCGCGATCGCAGCCATGCAGTTTATTCAGCGCTGAGGCCCAGCGGCTAAGGAGCAATCGTGATGGAAATGCCGGCAAAATTGAGCTTAGAGCAAGAATTTGAGCTGCAGCTCTTAAAAGAACAGGTTAAGACCCTATCCCTTGATCAGGCCCAGGACTACGTGGTCGAGATGATGCGCCAGATGATGCTCAAGGAGAATCTGTTTAGACATCTGATGAAACAGTCCTAGGGATGGCAAAAAAAGGGGTCGGGGCTTTTTTAGAACCCCGACCCCTTTTTTTAGCGTTTGGGTTTACCCCCTGCCCACTGGTCGCCTAGCACCTTAGGTTGGATTAGAATATAGCCTGCGATCGCAGCTAGGTCATCATCGGTCAAATCTCGCATTTTAGGAAAGAGGTCTCGGCGGGCAAGGGATGGATGTAGCTCGGCAATAGAGGTTAATCCGTCATAGGTAGTGGGGTTCTCCAAGTATTCCACCATACTTTCAATGTTGTTGCGTGGGGGAATCGCCAACGCCAGTCTTTCGGCACCCAAATCGACATCAGGGTTAGTCTTGGTACTCCCATCTATATGGCATTGGGCACAGCTACCGTTAAACTTTCTCTGACCGATGGCCAGTTGCCTGGTTGTTAGGGTGATCTGTTCTCCCGATGCATTGAGTGGTACGGTGCGCAATGTCTTGTCAATCTTAGCGGCGACAGCTACAGTCCCCCCAACCGCCCATAAAATTGACGAAAGCAATAGGACAAAAATGGCGTAAACTGCAGGCTTAATCAAAAGCCTCTTGCTATAGGACATCATGGCAACTCATCTCCCAAAAACTACTTTTTACTAACTAGATAGCTGTTAAAACTCTAACTACAGGCTCTAACCACAGGTCAGATCTCCCGTTATAGCTTGAAAATATCACACTCTCTTGTCTATCAATTCAGCAGATAGCACTTCTTGAAACAACAAACAACAAGAATAGACGCCAGTAAACTAGACTAGCTGTCTCCAGGCAAACTGTAACTTTTCCTAACGCAGATTCCTGTCTTCATTAGTTCTCCATTTTTCCTGCCTATAGTTGCTTTACTGTCAGTGAGAATGTCTTCAAACCTGGGTCTGAGTGCCTGGGGTTAATAATTTGCCAAGCTGTCGACGTTCTCCCAAAGCCGCCTGCCTCAGGTGTATTTGCTTGCCTTAGCTACAGCGCCGTCAGCCGTGGCTTTAGTAATAACCTTTGCAAGCCGCTGTTTTTACCTAAAAAGCTTTAAGATGACACAGCTTAATAGAGCAATTGCCTTTAGATCGCTCAGCCAGCTCAAACAGCCAGATATTGATCGCACATCTGATGACATTGAATCCGATGTGACCCATGTAACTGAAATTGTTAGCTCCTCGGATGTCCTTCCAGAATCTATCTCTCCGTGGGAGCGCTTTTGTCGATGGGTTACCAGTACTGAAAATCGCATCTATATTGGCTGGTTTGGGATGCTGATGTTTCCTACCCTATCCACAGCTGCCATTGTCTTTGTCCTGGCAATCATAGCTGCCCCGGCGGTAGATATGGATGGCACCGGAAGAGTGATTGCAGGCTCATTATTGGATGGCAACAACGTGATTACAGCTGCCGTTGTGCCCACATCAGCCGCCATTGGGCTCCATTTTTACCCAATTTGGGAGGCGGCATCTTTGGATGAGTGGCTGGTCAACGGTGGTCCGTATCAGCTGATTGTGCTCCATTTTATAATTGGTATTATCAGCTATCAGGACCGCGAGTGGGAGCTGAGCTACCGCTTGGGAATGCGCCCCTGGATTTCGCTGGCGTTTACCGCCCCTGTTGCTGCCGCTGTTTCCGTGTTGTTGATCTATCCGGTTGGTCAGGGTAGTTTTGCTTCGGGGATGCCCCTGGGCATTTCCGGCACGTTTACGTTTATGCTGCAGTTCCAGGCCGACCACAACATTCTGGCCAATCCGTTTCATCAGCTAGGGGTGATTGGGGTATTTGGCGGGGCTTTGCTCTGTGCTACCCACGGCTCCCTGGTAACCTCAGCCATGATTCGCCATGGGGATGACGCCGCTGTTGCCAACCGTCCCCACTCCAAAAAGGCCAAGCGCACCTACAGCTTTGAGCATATTCAGGCCCACCAGCAAAAACTGTTCTGGCCAGGGGCAGCCTTAAAAGACTCTCGGTCTGTGCATTTTGTGCTGGCGGCGATACCGGTGGCAGGCATTTGGTCAGCAGCGATGGGTATCGACATGGCCGCCTTCGGCTTTGACCGGTTTGACCTGGCGCCATCGTCAGGCCAGGTATTTCGCAAGACGGTTGTTCCCACTTGGTCTGATATTGTTATCCAGGCCAACACGGGTATTCACGCCGTCAAAGCTAGGCGTGAACCGATGTTTCCACTCTTTCTTGAAGACGAGGATGAGTTTGTTGAGTTTATTGACACAGGCGATGTCGGCGTCGGCACAAGTTAATGATTGGTGCAGGCGCGACCTGATAGTTCATAGCTAGATGGTCAAATTGGTGAGTTTATTTAGCGAAAAGGAGTATTTCAATGACCACAAGTCCTCCGAAACAGAGGCGACAGGTTGACGTTGATAACAATCCGGTTCCTACTTCTTTTGAGAAGTGGGCCCAGCCGGGGCATTTTAAGCGCAGCCTGGCACGGGGACCCAAAACCACCACCTGGATTTGGGACTTGCATGCCGATGCCCACGATTTTGATACTCATACGAGCGATTTAGAGGATATTTCTCGTAAAATCTTTTCTGCCCACTTTGGTCATCTCGCTATTATTTTTATTTGGCTGAGTGGCATGTATTTTCACGGGGCTCGCTTTTCTAACTTTTCTGCTTGGATGGCGGATCCAATGGGTGTAAAGCCGAGTGCTCAGGTGGTTTGGCCCATTGTGGGCCAGGATATTCTCAACGCTGATGTGGGGGGAGGTTTCCGGGGTATTCAAATTACCTCCGGGCTGTTCCAGATGTGGCGCGGTGAAGGCTTTACCCATGAGTTCCAGCTTTACTGGACCGCCATGGGGGCGCTAGTGATGGCGGCGCTGATGCTGTTTGCGGGTTGGTTTCACTATCATGTGCGGGCCCCCAAGCTGGAGTGGTTTCAGAATGTGCAGTCGATGCTCAATCACCACCTGGCTGGATTGCTGGGTCTCGGTAGCTTGGGCTGGGCCGGACATTTGATCCATGTGGCGTTGCCGACCAATAAGCTCCTAGATGCCGGGGTGTCATTGCAGGATATACCGCTGCCCCATGAGTTTATTCTCAACAGCGGTCTGATGGCGGATCTGTACCCTAGCTTTGCCCAGGGAGTTATGCCATTTTTTACGTTAAATTGGCTAGCTTACTCTGATTTTCTCACCTTTAAAGGGGGCTTAAATCCGGTCACGGGTGGCCTGTGGATGACGGATATTGCCCATCACCACGTTGCGATCGCAGTTCTCTTTATTATTGCGGGCCACATGTACCGCACCAACTGGGGCATCGGTCACGACATTCGAGTCATGCTAGAAGATGCTGGCACCCCCAAAATGCTGCCGTTTTTGAGCTTTATTGGACCGGTGGGTCACAGGGGACTGTTTGAGATTCTGACCACCTCCTGGCACGCCCAGCTCTCGCTCAATCTGGCGATGCTCGGCTCGTTGAGCATTATTGTGGCCCAGCACATGTATGCCATGCCACCCTATCCGTTCCTCGCCACCGACTATGCCACGGCGACATCGCTGTTTACCCACCACATTTGGATTGGCGGGTTTCTGATCGTAGGTGCAGCGGCCCATGCCGCTATCTATATGGTGAGGGACTACGACCCGGCCCAAAATGTTAACAACGTGCTCGATCGCGTTCTCCGTCACCGGGATGTGATTATTTCTCACCTGGCCTGGGCCTGTCAGTTTTTGGGGTTCCACAGCTTTGCCATGTACTGTCACAACGACACCATGCGAGCCTTTGGCCGTCCCCAAGATATGTTCTCTGACACCGGCATTCAGCTACAGCCGATCTTTGCCCAGTGGGTGCAGCACATTCATACCATGGCGGTCGGTAGCGCCCAGGCGGCTGAACCGTTGGGCAACATGTTTGGCGGTTTGGGCAACATTCAGCTAGCGGGTATAGGCACCACCGTTCCTGGGATTACCGAACCGGTTAGCTATGCATTTGGGGGCGGAGTTGTTGCCGTTGGCGGCAAAATTGCCATGATGCCCATACCCCTGGGTACCGCCGATTTTCTAATCCACCACATCCATGCCTTTACCATCCACGTCACGGTGCTGGTACTGCTCAAAGGGGTGCTGTATGCCCGCAGCTCTCGCTTAATTCCCGACAAGGGCGAGCTTGGCTTTCGTTTTCCCTGCGACGGTCCGGGGCGAGGGGGCACCTGCCAGGTTTCTGCCTGGGACCATGTGTTCTTAGGGTTGTTCTGGATGTACAACTCGCTTTCGATTGTGATTTTTCACTTCTTTTGGAAAATGCAGTCGGATGTGTGGGGTACGGTGGACGCCGATGGCACCATTTCCCACATTACGGGGGGTAACTTTGCCCTGGCCTCAATTACCAATAATGGCTGGCTGCGAGACTTTCTCTGGGCCCAGGCATCCCAGGTGATTAGCTCCTACGGCTCGGCCCTGTCCGCCTACGGAATTATGTTCCTGGCGGGGCACTTTGTCTTTGGCTTTAGCCTGATGTTTTTGTTTAGCGGTCGTGGCTACTGGCAAGAGCTGATTGAGTCTATTGTTTGGGCTCACAACAAGTTGAAAATTTCCACAGCGATCCAACCTCGGGCCTTGAGTATTACCCAAGGGCGAGCTGTGGGGGCTGCTCACTATCTTTTAGGAGGCATTGTGACTACCTGGGCCTTTTTCTTAGCCCGTATGGCGGTGGTGGGATGATGGCCACTGCACACAAACTTCATCACTAAAACTCAATTTAGAACCATGGCGACAAAATTTCCAAAATTTAGTCAGGATTTACAAAGAGATCCGACCACGCGTCGAATTTTCTACTCAATCGCCACGGCCCATGATTTTGAAAGCCACGATGGGATGACGGAGGAGAATCTTTACCAAAGGATTTTTGCCTCCCACTTTGGTCATCTCGCCATTATCTTTTTGTGGATATCGGGCATTTTGTTTCATGTGGCCTGGCAGGGCAATTTTGAGCGGTGGATTCAAGATCCCCTGGGGACCTCGCCCATCGCCCACGCTATTTGGGACCCTCAGTTCGGACCGGGGGCAATTGAAGCCTACACCCAAGGCGGGGCGAGGAATCCCGTGGATATTTGCTATTCCGGTGTCTATCACTGGTGGTATACCATCGGCATGCGCACGAATACCGATCTGTTTGTGGGATCTCTATTTTTGCTGCTGCTGGCCACCGTGATGCTCTATGCTGGGTGGCTCCATCTTCAGCCGCGCTTTCGCCCCAGCCTAGCCTGGTTTAAAAATGCAGAGTCTCGCTTAAACCACCATTTGGCTGGTTTGTTTGGGGTGAGTTCCCTGGCTTGGGCCGGGCACTTGATCCATGTGGCGATTCCTGAATCACGGGGTCGGCATGTGGGCTGGGACAACTTACTCTCTGCGCCGCCTCACCCCGCCGGTCTAGCACCGTTTTTTACGGGCAACTGGGGGGTATATGCCCAAAACCCCGATACGGCGGAGCATATATTTAATAGCTCCCAGGGTGCTGGCACCGCGATTCTTACGTTTTTGGGAGGATTCCATCCCCAAACGGAGTCCCTGTGGCTGACGGACATGGCCCATCACCATCTTGCGATCGCGGTCATCTTTATCATCGCGGGCCACATGTACCGCACCAACTTTGGTATTGGTCACAGCATTAAAGAAATGACCGAGGCCCTACAGGGACCGGGATGGAGTGGATTTTTTATTGCCCCTCGCACCGGGAGTGGCCATAAGGGTATCTATGATGCCTATAACAACTCCCTGCACTTTCAGCTGGCCTGGCATCTGGCCTGTTTGGGGGTGGTGTGTTCCCTGGTGGCCCAGCACATGTATGCCATGCCGGCCTATGCCTTTATAGCCCGCGACTATACCACCATGTCCGCCCTCTATACCCATCACCAGTACATCGCTGGCTTTTTGATGGTAGGGGCCTTTGCCCACGGGGCCATTTTCTTGGTGCGCGACTACGATCCAGAAGCTAATAAAGACAATGTGCTGGCACGGGTCCTGGACCACAAGGAGGCCATTATCTCTCACCTGAGCTGGGTAAGTCTGTTTTTAGGGTTTCATACCCTGGGTCTCTATGTGCACAACGACTGTGAGGTGGCCTTTGGTGCGGCGGAAAAACAGATCTTAGTAGAACCCGTCTTTGCCCAGTGGATTCAGGCGTTTCATGGCAAGGCGCTCTATGGCATCAACAGCCTCCTGTCGAATTCAGACAGCATTGCCACCACCGCCTGGCCCAACTACGGTAATGTCTGGTTACCGGGCTGGCTAGAGGGGATCAACAGCGGTACCAATTCGCTGTTTCTCACCATTGGACCCGGTGACTTTTTGGTGCACCATGCGATCGCACTAGGTCTCCACGTCACCACGCTGATTTTGCTCAAAGGGGCGCTGGATGCCCGTGGCTCCAAGCTGATGCCAGATAAAAAAGACTTTGGCTATAGCTTTCCCTGCGACGGCCCTGGTCGGGGTGGCACCTGCGATATTTCCGCTTGGGATTCGGTCTACCTGGCCACCTTCTGGATGCTCAACACCCTCGGGTGGATCACCTTCTACTGGCATTGGAAGCATCTGGCCCTGTGGAGCGGCAACCTGACCCAGTTTAATGAGAGTTCCACCTATCTCATGGGCTGGTTCCGCGACTACCTTTGGCTCAACTCATCCCAGCTGATCAACGGCTATAACGTCTACGGCACCAACAACCTGGCCATTTGGGCTTGGATCTTTCTGTTTGGTCATTTAGCCTGGGCGGTGAGCTTTATGTTCCTGATTACCTGGCGGGGCTACTGGCAAGAGCTGATTGAGACCCTGCTATGGGCCCATGAAAATACCCCCCTATCCTTTGGCTACCCCAAAGATAAACCCGTCGCCCTGTCCATTGTCCAGGCTCGACTGGTGGGGCTTACCCATTTCACCGTTGGCTACATTGCCACCTACGGCGCATTTTTGATCGCGTCGACGGCGAGCAGATTCCCATGATATTGCCCATAGCGATATCTTAGCCAAAACAGTTTTAGCTACGCATTGGCTCTAAAGCTTAAAACTCTCCCTTTGCGTAGACGAGTCTTGGCCGTTAACCAGCGGCCAAGATTTTTTCTCCAACTGGCTTGGCTATCGGTCCAGCTAGCGGTTCAACACAATAGAGAGGTTAATACCCATGTCAGCCAAACCCATTTGGTCAGATGCCTATTCTCAAACAGATCCGATTCAGCCCTACCAGGGCAATCCCTGGCTGGGGAATTTGGCCACCCCCATCAACAGCTCTAGTTTAGCGAAGGCTTATATCAACAACCTGCCCGCCTATCGTCCGGGGCTAACGCCGTTTTTGAGGGGGTTAGAAATCGGCATGGCCCACGGGTACTTTCTAGTGGGACCAGAAGTGGTGGTAGGCCCCCTAAGAGAAACGGCCCACGGCGCTAATTTGAGTGGTTTAATCACCGCCATTTATATTACCGTCTCGGCCTGTTTGGGAATCTCTATCTTTGCCCTCAGCACGTTTCAAGGCGACCCCAAGGGGGCCTATAACTCTTACTCCCAAGATCGCCTCCGACCCATGCGTAAAAAAGAAGACTGGTTTCAGCTCTGCGGCGGTATTTTTCTAGGATCCACAGGCGGAGCCGTTTTTGCCTATGTGCTGTTGGAAAACTTTGATCAGCTCGACGCCATTCTCCGCGGAGCCGTCAATGTTAGCCAGGGGATTTTATCAGCCGGAATTGGCTAGTAAGTGGCCCAAGCAACGGCAGTAGCCATTGATTATCACCGTCAACACCTTAAAAAGGAGACCTCCATGGCCGATATGACTCAAATGACCGGAGACTATGCCATCTCTTGGCTACCCTGGATTATGATTCCGATGGTTTTCTATATTTTGCCATTTCCCATTATTGCCATCGTTTTTCTCTGGATCGAACGGGAAGGCGGTAGCGAGCAAGCCATGGGGCAAGACTTGTCATCCCCATCGGCTCTGGGAGCTGATGCCATGGGAGCAACGCCGCCCGCAGGTGGGATTCAATGATTGGATTCAACCAGGCTTACCCCATGTTTTAATCCGTTAGGAGATAGTTCCATGCAAATGCTTTTTGCAATCTTGTTGACGATGTCACTTTGGACAGGGTTCACAACCCCTGCACTGGCAGCATCCGACACCCATCTGGTTCCTTGTCAGACCTCGACTGCCTTTCAAGAACGGATGCACAATGCGCCGCAGAACTACTATTTTGATCAGCCCTACCAAGCCTATTCATCCAACCTGCTGTGTGGAGACGAAGGGCTGCCCCACCTACAGCTGCGGTTTGACCGAGCCATAGACATTGCTATTCCCTTTGCTATTTTCTTTTACTTCGCCGGTTTTGTGGGCTGGTCGGGCCGAGCCTATTTAATCGGCAGCAAGCAAACATCTAAGCCGGAAGAAGCCGAAATCTTTATCGACATTCCGTTAGCCATTCGGGCTTTTGCCCAAGGTCTTCTGTGGCCCTTGTTAGCGATTAAAGAATTGACTACGGGAGAACTGACCGCAAAAGAGTCTGAACTCTCAGTGTCGCCTCGGTAGGGAACACATATCAAACGTCAACAAACATCAACGTTGCGAAACGAGGAGAACCCGATGCAATATTTTGCCAAATATTTGACCAGTGCTCCAATTATGGCAGCGGTTACCCTGGTTGTTTTATCTGGGGTCATGATTGAACTTAACCGCATTTTTCCCGGCTTGCAGTACGGTACCTACTTTCACGGTGCCCCTTAATCAGGGATCTGCCAAAAGATAAAATCCCCGGAGTAGCGTGGGGAAGGGTTAAAGGGAAAGGGGAAAGGGCTATTGGCGGGTATCTTATAACCCGCAAGTCCCTAACCGCTCTACCGGAAGAAAATATTTTGAACATCGGTCGGTAGTTACCTCTTTTTTGAGGATAAAGGTTTCTGCAGGGGTAATTGGGTGCTTCTGTAGAAACCTTTATGTGGCAAAACCGGTGTCTAGAAACAATTTTTTGGATCGTTAATATGACTTTTATGAACTTTGATAAAATATTAACGGACTTATTTAATATTCTTGTCATTATAGAGGTCACTTTCTCATAATCTTAGATCACTTTTAATTACTGTCATTTCATTTTCCCCTAATAAAAACTGTTTAGTATAGGCAATCAATCATGAGGATTCTACTCGTTGAGGATGATGAATCAGTTGCCAAAGCTCTCGAGAAGACTTTGACTGATGAGCATTACACCGTAGATGTTGCCTATGATGGTCTGATCGGTTGGCAGCTGGTCAATACCTATGATTATGACCTGGTGGTATTGGATGTAATGCTGCCGCAGTTAGACGGTTTGCAACTGTGTCAGCGGCTGCGAAAGCGCTCTTACACCATGCCTGTGCTGCTGCTAACGGCCCTTGATACCAGTACTAAGAAAATAGCTGGGTTTAACGCAGGGGCCGATGACTACATCACCAAACCCTTCGAGTTAGAAGAGCTGCTGGCTCGGGTGCGGGTTCTGTTACGACGGGTTCAGACGCCTGTTTTGTCCACTTTGCAATCGGGAAAGCTGCAGCTAGATCTCAACAGTCGAGAGGTCACCTACGGAGAGATTTGTCTAAATCTTACGCCCAAGGAATACGGTCTGCTGGAGCTATTTTTGAGAAATCCATCCCAGGTGTTTAGCCGGGGGGGGATTTTGGATAATCTCTGGAGCTGTAGCGAAGCCCCCGGTGAAGATACGGTGACCTCCCACATTAAAGGGCTGCGGCGTAAGTTGAGTCAAGCTGGTGCGCCGAGCGATCTGATTAAAACGGTCTATGGCGTTGGCTATCGTCTCAATTCTGTTGAAACCCCGGCCCCAGACGTTGAGATTGAGTCTGTTACTCAAAAACAAAAGACCCAAACAGCGTTGGTTACCCTGTGGCATTTGGTTAAGTCTCAACATCTCGAACGGCTAGAGATTCTCAAAAACACAGCCCAAGCTTTGCAGCAGCATACGCTTACCGACGAGTTGAGACAGGCGGCTGCTCGAGCCGCCCATAGCCTGACCGGAGCCCTGGGTATATTTGGTCTCAAGTCTGGTTCTGAGTTGGCTCGAGCCATTGAGCAAATTTTACAGGGGCAGGTCCCCATTGCCGACGATGGCCAACAACAGCTTTCGAGTCTGGTCAATGCGCTCGCGGAGCAGCTCAACCAGGCCCTTAGCCAGCTGGAGCAATCAAAACCCAGACGGCGGCTGTCTCCTTTGTTGGTGCTGATTGATAACAATGTCTCGCTGCTACAGCAGCTGGCTAAGGCGCTCCAAGCCCAGGGGCTAACTGTGGAGGTGGCTTTGCACGAATCTGACCTGTACCGACTGCGGCAGGGGGCCGGTCAGCCGTTTTTAGAAAATACCAGCGGCGCTCACCCCTCAAACACGGCAAAGGACCCAGGGGGAACTTTGCCGGACGTGATGCTGCTCAATTTTTCCTTGGCCGATAGTGATGTCGCTACCCTGGAGCGGCTGTCGGAAGTCATTAATCAGGTGCCACCGCTGCTGGTACTGGTGGGCAGCGCCGATGGCAGTCTAGCGAGTCGAGTCAAGGCCGCCCGGCTGGGCAGCCACTCCTTTTTTCATAGTCCGGATAGTGCGACCCTGCTAGAGCGGATATTGGCGGTGCGATCGCACCTGCCACAGCCCGCCAACACAGTGTTGGCGGTGGACGACGATCCTCAGGTTCTAGAGGCTCTACGGGCCCTTCTAGAACCCAGGGGCCTGCGGCTGATCACCCTCAATCAACCCCTCAATTTTTGGGCTACCCTGCAGGCTTCGACCCCAGATTTACTGTTGTTGGATATGGAAATGCCTAACTTCAATGGTATCGAGCTTTGTCGGGCCGTCCGTCAGGCACCCGTCTGGAACCAGCTGCCCATTGTCTTTTTTACGGCCCATAGCGACGCCAGTGCCAAAACAGCCGCCCTCAGAGCCGGGGCCAACGATTTAGTTGAAAAGTCTTTAGCTGATTCGGATCTCTTTGGGCGTCTTTGCGATCAGCTCAGACGCTCCCAGCTGCAACAGACAATGGCCACCCTGGCCCATTAAAAGTGGCCTCAGCTGCCCTGCCTGCTAAAGCATCCCTGTGAGTCTGTTTTGCCCATGGTCCCCCAATCCGTTCATGCCATCAAAACCCCTGAAGAACTGCTGCATCGAATGACCGATCGCATTCGTCAGTCGATTGAACTACCCGAAATTTTAAACACAACCGTTGATGAAATGCGCCGGTTTCTCGGCACCGACCGGGTCAAGATCTATCGGTTTGACGACGACGGCAGCGGTGAAGTCATTGCAGAAGCCATCAAAGACGAGCGTTTGCCCTCGCTGCTGGGCCATCGGTTTCCAGCGGATGACATTCCCGACCATGCCCGCGAAATGTTTTTAAATGCTCGCCAACGCACCATCGTCAACGTTTCAAAACGGGAAATTAGCATCAGTCCGCTCCTCTGCCACACCACCCAAAAACCCCTCAAGGCCAATCTCTGGGTTCGTCCCGTCGACTCCTGCCATGTCGAATATCTGACGGCGATGGGGGTGCGCTCTTCTTTGGTGGTGCCGGTGCTGCACCGCCATCAGCTATGGGGCCTCCTCGTGGCCCACCACAGGGTGCCCCGGCGGGTCAGCCGTAAGGAACTAGAGATTGTGCAACTGATTGCCGACCAGGTAGCCGTGGCCATCAGCCATGCCAGTCTGCTGCAGCTTACCCGTCTGCAGGGACAGCACGAAGCCCTGATCAACCAGGTGGTCTCGCTTTTGCACTCCACCTCCCAAGACCCGCTACAAAAGGCTCTAGATCAGACGGTGATGGCCCTACGGTGCGCGGGTGGACGGCTCTATATCCCAGGGAACAGCTCCAAGGCAAAATTTCAGCTCGCCACCAGCGGCATCCAACCTGAACTCAGCAAAACATCTGCCCAGCAGCAACCCATATTAGAACAACATCCTGATTGGCAAGCCTGGCTTGATGTTGAAAGTCCTCATCAGCTGGTCAATCAGCTATGGGCAGTTGATAATATTGCGCGGACTCAGCTTTCCTGGCCCCTGGTCTCTGCCCTGAGGGTGCAAAATATTCGCGGTATCCTGGTGGCCAAGCTGACCCACCGAAATCGATTTTTAGGCTATCTAAGTCTGTTCCGTCAGTCGGTTGATTTTGAGACTATTTGGGCCGGTCGGCTAGATGAAACCGATCCACGTCAGCGCCGTCCGCGTCAGTCTTTTGAAACCTGGCTAGAAATTAAACGCGATCAGGCTCAGCCCTGGGCTGCTCGTGAAATAGGGTTGACCCAGGATTTGACCGATCAGTTTGCGTCTGTCATTTACCAAATTCAGCTTTATCATGAGGTACAGACACTCAATGCCGATCTAGAGGCACGGGTCATACAGCGAACGGCTGAACTACAGCGTCTAAATGAGAGCCTCAGACAAGAAATAATCGAGCGGGAGCGGACTTTCCAAGAACTCCAACAGGCCCGAGATTCTCTCAAGCGTCTGAGCCATCAAAACGAGCTGATTCTCAACTCGGCCGGGGAAGGTATCTATGGTATCGATACCGAAGGTAGAACAGTCTTTGTCAATCCGGCAGCTGCTGGGCTATTGGGATATACCAGGGACGGGCTGATTGGCCGGTTTATGCATGGTTTGCTCAACTATTCAACTGCCGATAACACCCCCTGTCCCTGGCAACAAAGTCCTATCTTTAAAACCCTGACCCATGGCCAAATCCACCATGTCACCGGCGATTTGTTTGAGCGTCAGGATAAATCTAGCTTTCCAACAGAATATGTCAGCACCCCAATCTATGAGAATGGCAACATTATTGGTGCCGTTGTTATTTTTAAGGATATTACCGAGCGTCAAATCATCGAAGCCATGCAAGATGACTTTATTGCGGTGGTCAGCCACGAGCTGAGGACGCCACTGACCTCTATTCGAGCCGCCCTCGGTCTACTGGCCCAGGAAACCTTAGAGATTCCAGCGCCAAAACGGCAGCGGATGATCCAAATTGCGTTTTCAAACACTAAGCGCCTGGTGCGCCTGGTTAATGACATCCTTGATGTGGAGCGCATTAAGCTGGGGACGCTCAACAAAAAGGCCTGCAATCTGGCTAATATTATGTCCCAGGCTGCCGATGAGATGCGGGCCATGGCGGAAAACCACAGCATTCATCTAGATGTCTTTCCGATCTCGGCTCCGCTGTGGGCCGCGCCCGACCGAATTATCCAGACGCTGACCAATTTACTTAGCAATGCTATTAAATTTTCTCCTCCCCATACAGTAGTAGAGTTGAGGGCTCAGCGGGTGGACGCCGACAGTCTACCGCTGATGGAAAAACAGCTAAACGCCAGGGGAAGAGATTCGCTCCGAGCGGTATTGGGGATTTCAAAAACCCTGCTGCTGATTTCCGTAAAGGATCAGGGACCCGGTATTCCCGATAGCAAAATTGAAGATATTTTTGGACGCTTTGAGCAGCTCGATACCTCAGATATTCGTCGCCAGGGGGGGACGGGATTGGGGCTGGCGATCTGTCGCAATATTGTCCAACAGCACGACGGTAAAATCTGGGCCCAGAGCACCGTCGGTATTGGCAGCACTTTTTACGTTACGTTGCCCATGCAGGCTGAGTTTTTTCTAGAAAGATGATTCGCGCTCACTTCCATGAGGAACCTATCGATGGAGACCAAGCATATTCTCATCATTGATGATGATGCCGACATTCGAGAAGCAACCCAGCTTTGTTTGGAGTTGACCGGACACTGGGATGTTTGGAAGGCGAGTAACGGTCCAGAGGGAATTGAGATCGCACAGTCAAAGGTACCCGATGTCATCCTGCTGGACATGATGATGCCAGGTATGGACGGGCTGGCGATTTTACAACGACTTCAGGACAATCCCAAAACGCAGCAAATCCCCATCATTATTCTGACTGCCAAAGCCCAGTCCCATGAGCAGGCATACTTTGGTCAACTAAAGGTCCTATCGGTCATCACCAAGCCCTACGACCCCATGACCATATCCGATCAAATTTTTTCAGCATTGGCCTAGATCATCGCCGTTCAAGGCCGGTTCGCCGCACGGTCATAAATCATTGTTTAATCTAAACATGTTTTGATTGCCCCGCCGGGACAGGTTTACTTTCTATGACCCAGCTGATTATTTTCACCGATCTCGATGGCACCCTGCTCAATGGTGAAACCTACGACTATGCTGTAACAGTACCGATTATTCAGCAGCTAAAGTCATTAAAAATCCCAGTTATTCCCGTTACCAGTAAGACCCGGGCAGAAGTCACCACCCTCCGACAGGACGTAGGACTAAGCGATCCGTTTGTAACGGAAAACGGCAGCGGTATTTTTATTGAAATTAATCATAATCCCTTTGGTAGCCCTGCCGGAGACGAGGATGGAGATTATTACGTGGTGGATTTAGGCTGTCCCTATGTGCAAGCGAGGGCGGGGCTGCGGGTAATTGCCAACGAGCTGCACCATTCCCTCCTGGGCTTTGGCGACATGACCATCAGCCGTCTCCAGAAGTATACGGGGCTATCGGCTAAAGATGCCCAAGAAGCCAAGGCCCGTGACTTTAGCGAACCGTTTATTACCCCCAAAGCCGTTACCCCTGAGCAGCTAATTACAGCCGTTGAGACCGTTGGGTTTAAGGTGGTGGTAGGCGATCGGTTCTCCCATTTGATTGGCCCCAATGCTGGCAAAGGCAATGCCGTAAAACGGCTGGTGGAGCTATATCAAAGCATCCTGCCCCCGGCGGAAACCATCGTTACCATCGGCTTGGGCAACAGTCCCAATGATTTAGACATGCTAGAGCATGTGGACCATGCCATTGTCCTACCGGGGGTAAACGGTCCCCATCCCCAGCTCCAGGAGCGGGGATGGCAAATCGCCCCGTCGCCAGCTCCCCAGGGGTGGGTTGATGCCGTTGTCGCCATCTGTCAGCAATTTGATGTGACGCTGCAAAAATAGGCCCAGGGGACAGGCTGACGCTTATGGTTAAAATAACTATAATTAAAGCTGAATAAAAGTAAATTCAAAACCAAAATTAATCAGAGGGTTTGTCTCTATGTTCACAACTGCTGCAGCAACCGTCGGGCTGCCCAAAGACCTTTTTGGTGCCATTGAGCATCTCAAAAAAGACCTTAACGCCATTGTTTTGGCCCACTACTATCAAGAGCCGGATATTCAAGATATTGCTGACTATATCGGCGACTCGCTGGGGCTATCGCAAAAGGCTGCCGCCACCGATGCCGAAGTGATTGTGTTTGCTGGGGTGCATTTTATGGCTGAGACAGCCAAAATTTTGAACCCTGACAAACTGGTGCTGCTGCCAGACCTAGAGGCGGGCTGCTCCTTGGCCGACAGCTGTCCCCCCATGGAGTTTGCCGCCTTTAAATCGGCCCATCCCGACCATATTGTGGTGTCCTACATCAACTGCACCGCCGAAATCAAGGCCATGAGCGACATTATTTGCACTAGCTCCAATGCCGTCAAAATTGTCAACCAAATTCCACCGGAGCAGCCGATCATATTTGCTCCGGATCGCAACCTGGGGCGCTATGTGGCAGCCCAAACCGGGCGCGATCTGGTCCTATGGCAGGGCAGTTGCATCGTGCATGAAACGTTTTCAGAAAAAAAGATGCTGCAGCTCAAAATGGAGTATCCTAACGCTGAAATTGTGGCCCACCCTGAGTGTGAAGCGGCGATTTTACGTCACGCCAATTTTATTGGTTCCACCACAGCGCTGCTCAAGTATGTAGAAAGCAGTCAAACCGAGCAATTTATCGTAGTGACTGAAGCTGGTATCATCCATCAAATGGAAAAGCAGATACCCAACAAGCTATTTATCCCTGCCCCCCCGGATGCCAACTGTCGGTGTAATGAGTGTCCCCACATGCGCCTAAACACGCTGGAAAAACTCTACCTGGCTATGCAAAATCGCACGCCAGAAATTACCCTGCCAGACGATATCCAGCAAAAGGCCCTAGACCCCATCCAGCGGATGTTGGCCATGAGCGTTGGCTAAGCCCTAAGATGTTCCCTTAGCTGATAGGTCAGCAGGTCTACCACGTTGCCGCCCTGGGACTGGCGCACGGCAGTCTGAACGGTTTGTTCAATCCGCTGAACGGTCTGGTCGGGCAGGTCGAGCAGGTTGACCAGGGTTTGGTAGGCGGCCTGTTCATCCTGGTTGATCAGGTCTTCATCGGGGGTGCGGGAGCTGGCGCTAATTACCTCATAGCCGAGACGCAGGACAAATTCCTTTTCCGCCTGGGTGGTCAGGCGGGGCACCAGCTCTTCTAGGGGCAGATTTTGCACCAGATAGCCCTGCAGCTCTTGCTTGAGAGCTTCCTGGTCTTTGGGGGTGGCGGCAAACACCTGGCTAAAGTTAGTCAGCATGACATCGGCTTCTTCTGTGGCCAGGTTGCCATCGGCCCAGGCCAGCACCAGCACAATCCGTAGCAGGGTCATCTGGCGAGGGGAAATGGAAGGAGGCGGTTGAGTAGCCATAGGGGTTAGGAGGGCACATCACCCTAAGTATCTGGCCAACTGACAAAGATACCCTAGGAGACCAAGGTTTTTTTCAAAATTTTGAAATAACTTGTAACCCAACCTGTCGGCGTTGGTGCGATCTCTTACTTTTGGGCCAGCTGGGTGAGGTGGCTAAATCCCTTTAGCTGAAGCACCTGACCGCTCTGATCCGCCACAATCCAGCCTTTCTCCCGCAGTTTTTCCATAATCTTAGCGACGTCCTCCTTGGGAACCTCTGCGATCGCAGCGAGATCCTCCGTCGCCAGGTTAAACATTTCTGGGACAGTATCTTTCACCTCGCCATAGGCTGAGGCCAGGGTAGTAAGGGTATGGGCCAGTTTGACCGCAGCCGGTTTGTGGCGTCGCTGGAAATAGCTATTGGCATGGCGCAGACGCTGCACCATCATCTGCAGCATCCGGTGGTGGAGCTGGGGATCTTGAAACAGGGTGTCAATAAAGTGCTGGGCCGGAATACTCAGCAGCTTGACCGGTGAGAGGGCGACGACATCCGTGGAGCGAGGGGATTCATCAAGGATGGCCATTTCCCCAAAAAAATCGCCCTTACCCAGTACGGCTAGGGTAATGTAGTCGCTGCCAATGTCGTGACGCACCTTGATCCATCCAGCCAAGATGAGATAGATAGCATTGCCCCAGGAATCTTCCATCAGGACGGTGCGGCCGGCCGGGTAGGTAAGTTCGCTGGATGCGGCCAGCAGACCACTGAGAGTATCGGGATTTGCGGCTTTAAACAGTGGAAATAAATCACTTAATAGATCGGGCCGCATGGACTTATTCAGGGTAAATGTAGTCATATAGTAGACCTACGTGTGGGCAGCAAAGCCAGAAAAGGTCTGGTGAACGTATTTTTTTAGATGCTCGCTGATTTTGTTAAAAAATCGATAAAGTTGAGCAAATCACTAGGTAGGTTTACGCAATCGGTGGCCAGGCATTAACAAGCCATCTCCGTAGTTCTCAGTACGAGGACAGTGCTTATGTTACTTTATTTAGTCTACCCAGCCCACTTAGGTCATATACCCCTGATCCCGGCTTTATGGCAGCTGCATCCCTGGTCGCCCCTGCAGAACCCAAAAAAAACTGCCTGGTGGGCCAATTGGCTCACCAGGCAATAAAAACACAAACGCGTTGCCCGCTAAAACATGAAACTAAAGGGAACACCAACCAGACCGATGCCAATAGAAAATATCTATGGAAGAGACACCTTTAGTCTCTATCAGTCTCAAATCAGCCTATCTAGCGGGTGATATCAACTAGTCTAAGGGGGCTATCTACGCAGGGTCTATGCAATATAGCTGAGATTTGGCGGACAAACGGCTGAATTATATGGACCTGTTAAAATCACAAGTGCTTTGCCAGGGTGTCACTAAACTCGCTGTAGGGCTTGGCGCCAATGACCGTATCGACTTGTTCGCCTTGCTTAAAGAACATGACGGCGGGAATACTCTTGATGCCAAATCGTTTGGCAACGGACCTGTTGTTATCAATGTCGAGTTTGACGACGGTAACCTGGTCGCCATATTCGTCCGCCAGCTGATCCATTAAGGGAGCCACCAGTTTACAAGGGCCACACCAAGAAGCCGTACAATCCATGACAACCAAGGGCTGACTGGTAAGCAGATCGTCCAGGGTGGCTTCATCGGGAATATATTCAGCAGCCATAGGGGGAGGTACTCCGGAGTTTTGACATGACAGGTTAGCGCTGGCACGCTACCTATCATAGTCACAATTAGGTATATCCACCTAACCAGATCACAGGGCTACAAAGTTAACCAGCTTACCGGGTACTACGATTACCTTTTTGATCTCCTTGCCTTCAAGATATTTTTTGGCAATGTCGGATTCACGGGCATACTGCTCTAGCTCGTCTTTACTGGCACTGGCTGGAACCGAGATGGTGCCTCGGGTTTTACCCTTGATTTGAATCACCAGGGTAATTTCATCGGCGACCAGGGCAGTTTCTTCAAATGTGGGCCAGCTCTGTCGATGTACCGATTCGCCAAAGCCCAGCTGCTGCCAGAGTTCTTCCGCAATGTGGGGGGCAAAGGGGGCCAGCAAAAGCACCAGTGTCTGCACACCCTCAGCATAGACATCGGTGTCTTGCTGTTTAGTATCTTTGAGGGCATTGCTGAGCTTCATCAGCTCGGAGACCGCTGTATTAAATTGGTAGCCTTCTTCAACATCCTCTGAGACTTCTTTAATGGCTGTATGAACAGCGCGACGCAGGTCTTTATCGGCTTTGCTGAGGCTGCTTTGGTCAATGTTGACAATTCGAGCTTTGCTGTCGTGGGTTTCTGCAAAGCCTGTAACCAGAAGCCACACCCGGTTCAAAAATCGAAACTGACCCTCGACATCGGCATCATCCCATTCGAGATCTTTCTCCGGCGGCGCTTTAAATAGGATGAACATACGGGCGGTGTCGGCCCCGTATTTGCCCAGGACTACGCTGGGTTCTACACCGTTGTATTTGGACTTGGACATTTTTTCGTAGAACACCTGCAGCGGATCGCCGGTTTCAGGATCTTTGGGTTCATTGATGTCGGCAATGGCACCGGGGGCGATGTACTTGCCGGTGGCAGGGTTTTTGTAGGTGATGGCCTGGACCATGCCCTGGGTAAGCAGACGCTGGAAGGGTTCATCGATGGAAATGAGGTTGCGATCGCGCAAAACCTTGGTAAAGAATCGCGAATAGAGCAAATGCAAAATCGCATGCTCAATCCCGCCCACATACTGGTCTACCGCCAGCCAGCTATCAGCCTTATCCTTGGCAAACGGCAGCTCAGTATTTTTGGCATCGGCATAGCGCAAAAAGTACCAGGATGAGTCGATAAACGTATCCATGGTGTCTGTTTCCCGCTTGGCATCGTCACCACAGCTGGGGCACTTGCAGTTGACCCAATCGGTCATCTGAGCTAGGGGAGATCCACCCCGGGCGCTAAATTCCACATCCTCGGGCAAGACCACCGGTAGCTGGTCTTTGGGCACCGGTACCGTACCGCAGGTATCGCAGTAAATCACCGGTATGGGCACCCCCCAGTAGCGCTGGCGCGAGATCAGCCAGTCCCGCAGGCGATAGTTGGCCGTGCCTTCACCCTTATTGTTTTCTATGAGCCACTTCACCGCCGCCTTGACGCTCTTGCCTTTGCCCTTACCTGCCGGGATGCCGTTCAACGGGCCAGAATTCACCATCACACCACCGTCGGCATAGGCCGTTGCCATCGTGGCTCCGTCCAGGGTTTCTCCGTCAGGCTGCACCACCACATGGATGGGCAGATCAAACTTACGGGCAAATTCAAAGTCCCGCTGGTCGTGGGCCGGTACCGCCATAATTGCCCCAGTGCCATAGTCCATCAACACATAGTCAGCAATCCAGATGGGGATTTTCTGATCGTTGACCGGATTAATGGCATAGCTACCGGTCCACACGCCGGTCTTTTCACGGTTCTCGGCGGTGCGGTCCATTTCGCTCATGGCGGCAGCGGTGGTTTGGTAGGTTGCGATCGCATCCCCCTGATCAGCCGTCGTCAGCTTCTCCACTAGCGGATGCTCCGGCGACAGCACCATAAAGGATGCCCCCCACAGCGTATCTGGACGAGTGGTATAGATTTTGATATCATCGCCAGCCTCTGTGGCAAACACCACATGGGCACCGGTGGACTTACCAATCCAGTTGGCCTGCATGGTCTTTACCCGCTCGGGCCAGCCGCTGAGCTTATCGAGATCGGCCAACAGCTGATCGGCGTAGTCCGTAATTTTCAAAAACCACTGGCGCAACAGCTTACGCTCCACCTTTGCCCCA
>JBCDJC010000038.1:0-30030 GCA_038748225.1 Cyanobacteria bacterium P01_H01_bin.26
AGCCTCAGCGATATCTGGGTCAAAATAGTTGCCCAATTAAGACCCATGGGTACCCAGGTGCTAATGCGACAGCATGGTCAGCTGATGGCCTGTGATGGTGTAGAAGCGCGCGTCGGTATTACCAACGATAAGCTGATGCGGATGGCCCAGGATCGTCTGAGCAATGTGGAAACAGCCTTTGAAAAAGTCTTTGGCCATCAGATTCGGGTCACCATGGCGGTGGTTACAACCGAGCAGGTTGTCGCGCCCGCCCCACCGTCGGCCGCGCCCGCACCGCGCCCGGTGCCAAAGGCGGCGGTGGTTACAGCGGCGGAGCCAGCCGATGTCAAACCCAATCAAAACCCCATCGTCGAGCCGTCATTGGACCCTTCCCCAGGGACACAGGCAGCACCCGTTGCCAGCGACTGGCAATCAGAGGGCGATCTAGAGCGCAGTGTTAAAAGTTTTGCCCAGTTTTTTAATGGTCAAATTGTCAACCTGGATGAAGATGTTACCGAATCAGCTCAATCATCTACCCCATCCACTGAGCCAGGACCTGATGTGCCTTTCTAAAATTGGCATTGAAATAGGTCAATAGTGAAACGGGATAGAACACAGGGGCACCAGTCCCAGGACTATACTGGCGCAGCAGCCATAGGTGGTCAGGGACCACTGGGGCTGAAAGCCATAGTCCGTTGGCGATAGTAGGGCGTCAATGCGGCGGCTTAATCGGCTGCTGGGGACCGTACAGCTAAAGTTTGCCAGAACCACTGGGGAAAGGGGCGCGGCAATTACCTGGACTAGCGACTCCGCTAAGGTTAAACGGTCTACGGACCGGGCGGCCCAGTTGTCGGCTCGAATCTCACGCAGCAGTAATAGCTCTTGCCACAGCTCTTCGGTATACGGTAGCCAGCTGCTGAGCCGCCGCAGCCAGCCTAGCCAAAAGAACCAAAAGGTGTCGCGATAATACCGATGGGCCTGTTCATGGGCAATGACGGCGGCTAAGTGTTCGCTATCGAGAGTGTTGATCAGTCCCTGGCTGAGCACCAGCTCCGACGACCAAAGCCCCATTTGGGCGCTAAATACGGTGTCCTCGTCAATAATGCGGCTAGGGCTGTTCTGGACCAGGAGCTGGGGATATTGCCGGATATGGACAATGCTCAGGTAGGCCTGCCAGCCTAGGTTGGCGAGCAGACATCCACTAATGGCTAAAAAGCACCAGGCCGTTCCATAGCTAAACCATCCTTCTAGAGGGCTGACTACGTGACCGTGGGGACCCATAACCACGATGGCGATCGCAGTTGTAATTAGCAGCAGCGGTGAGACGACCAGCAGTGACAGCACCGTGAGCCAGTGGGAGTCCTGTAAGCAGCGATGGGTGAGGGTGAGCCGCAGCAGGACAGCAGTTGCGATCGCACCTACCATCAAACTCATATGCATCATGGCTGCTTCTCCTGGTTTTCCTGGGCCTTACGGGCGGCCTGAATGCGTTGGGTAATGGCTGCTAGCTGATCGAGGCTAGCCTGATCGAGGGTATCGGCAAAGGCAGCCACAATATCCGGATTACTCGCTGCCAAGAACTGCTGTAGCCGCTCATGGGAGCGTAGCACCTTAGCATTCTTTTCTGACAGGAGCGGTTCCCAATGGTAGGCCCGGCCGGAGCGACGCTTTGCAATCCAACCTTTTTGCTCCAGGCGCCTTAATACGGTAGCGACAGACGAATAGGTCAGATCTCGATCAATATCTTCAAGGATTTGATTGTGGATGGCTGTTGCCGATGTGGTACCCATACCCCACAAAATCTCTAAAATTTCGGCCTCCAATGGACCCAATGAAAGGCGTTTAGGGCGATATGCCGGGAATGGCGACATCGATTTATACCTGGTAAAGACGGCTAATTGCTTTAGTCAGTGTAGCGTTTCGACCTACATATAACCGCAAACTCTGACGGACCGTCACTTGAGATATTGAAGCGAAATAAAGACAATCATGAATAATTAGATGCACAGCATGTGTACATCTGTGCACATCAAGGTTGATTTGGAGGTGGCTAAGCGTTGCCTCTTTTTTTTGCCGTTGCGCCGCCGCCAAATATCTAGGTGCGGCTAAGCGATCTCTATCTGGCTAAAATTCGTTGCAAATCCACACGCTATGGGATCCTCAGCAGGTCTATCGACGCTGAGAATATCCGTTGCTGATAGTACGGGTCGCCATCCCCCCAAGAAACCAATAAATCCACGGGCGATCTGAGCCATCCGTAAATCGGTGGCGGCATCGCCGATGACCAAACCCTGGCGGGGAGAAACCCCAATGGCATCACAGGCCATTGGCAAAAAACGAGGATCCGTCTTAGTGGGACAGTGGTCACTGACTCCTTGAATCCGATCAAAATAGGGGTGCAGCTGATAGTGCTGTACAAATTCCTCAAGATTCCCCTGGGAATCGGCTGAAACCATGATTACCTTGAGGTTTGCCTGCCTTAGCCTGGCTAAAAAATCCAGGGCTCCCGGCAGTAGAGGCGTGTAAAGGGCTTTGGGGGAGCATTGTCGATCGGCAATGCAGGTTGTGGTCCTAGCTAGGTCAATGGCCTGCACCCATGGACAGCCCACCGTAGCAGCGGCGGCGGCAATGCCCACGATAGTCTCCTGGCGATTGCCCACGGCTAGCAGGCCGGATGCAGTCAATCCCTCAGCTGTAAACCCCAGGGTTTGCAGGACTGGCCCTTGGGTCCCTGGTAGCTGAGCCTGCATGAGCTGAGCCTGTCTGTGCCCCCATCGGCTCAAGTAGGCGGCAACATCTGCAAGGGTGCCATCTTTATCTAAAAAAATGGCTTCGATATCTGGGAAGTTTCGACCGTTACACAAAACAGTCACCATGGGCATAGCTGTTCCTAGATGATTGTTGACAAGGGCGCTCCTACTAAAAAATGTGAGGTCTTGAACCGTTCAAGACCTCACATCTGCAAAGATATTCCGCAAAGATATCCTCTGGTATGCCCTAAGCCAGACGGTAAGTTTGCCCGGGCTCTAGGGTGCCTACTCGGCTACAGCCATTGCAGAGGCATCTTCATCGCTGTAGGCCTCATCGCCGCCGTTGTTATCGGCATTGGCAGCGGCCGCCTCGGCTTCGGCCGCTTTCAGCAGCTGCTGACGATAGCGCTCAGCCATTTCCTCAGCTTTTTCGAAGACAATATCAGGGTTTTTGACCATGTCCCCTGGTTCCGGTTCAAGCTGCTTGGTGGAGAGCGAAATACGACCGCGCTCAGCATCTAGGTCGATAATCATCACCTTAATCTCATCGTTGACATTGAGCACCGTGTTGGGGGTGTCAATGTGGTCGTGGGATATTTCAGAGATGTGCAATAGACCGCTCACGCCCCCAATATCAATAAATGCACCGTAGGGCTTCAGGCCACGGACAGCGCCGATGACAACCTCACCCACCTGGAGACCGTTCATCTTGCGCTCAACTAACGCACGACGGTGGCTGAGAACTAGGCGGTTACGCTCTTCATCCACTTCTAGAAACTTCAGCGGTAAGGCTTCGCCAACAAGGTCTTCCTTTGGCTTGCGTGTACTGATATGGGAGCCAGGGATAAAGCCCCGCAGGCCCTCGATTCTAACCAGGGCACCCCCGCGGTTTGTGGCGAATACATCAGAACGAACGGTGGCATCCTCAGTTTGGAGCTGACGCACACGCTCCCAGGCGCGCATATACTCGATACGTCTAATGGAGAGCGTTAGCTGGCCATCTTCATTTTCATCCGTCAGGATAAAAAATTCACGAGTCTCATTGGACTGAAGCACTTCATCAGACGCTTCAACGCGGTTGATGGACATCTCTTGGATGGGCAAATATGCAGCGGTCTTTGCGCCAATGTCAATCAAAGCGCCTCGCGGCTCGATGCTAAAAACGGTTCCTGGAACAATATCACCAGGATTGAAATGATAGTCGTACTGGTCTAATAAAGCTTCAAAGTCTTCATGAGTAAAACCGATATCGGCTTCTTTCGTTTCAAAATTGACCATGCTAGATGTTTCCTACGGTTTCTCCATAATCGAGTGGACATGCTGTGCGTCTGTGTGTCGCTTCTGCATTGATCCAAATTCTATCTCAGACAGGGCCAGGAGCATTGCTTAAAATGCGTTGCCCCCCAGGTAAGCTCTGAGTAATCAGATTCTTAAACAAGGGGCTACGCCATTTTTAAGAAACTAACAGGACCTGATAGGACCTAAACCTAGAGCCTTGCAAAGCAAGCAATGCCAACACACAGCAGGATTCGACATGGAAATCCATACCGATCATTAGCAAAGTACACAAACCTTCTCAGGACTACCTATGATAAGTGAATTTAGTCACACTGTCACTGAGTGTTGGACGATTGATTTGGCGGAGTCCTTTTGGAGGTGTGTTATGGGCACCGGTTGCCTATAAGGTTAGGGCAGAACCGTTGCGACTACTGCCGTTGGTGGAATATGGAGGAGCTTCGGTGGCGTTGTCGGCTGCTTGTAAATGGCTGAGGGTGTCGGCAAAGTCACGGATCCCAGTAAACTGCCGGTACACGGAGGCAAAACGAACGTAGGCAACCTCGCTGAGGGGTTTGAGCTGCTGCAGAACTAGCTCTCCAATGTCTGCACTGGTAATTTCTCGAGCAGAGCGCTGCTGTAAATCCGCCTCAATGTTGTCGACGATATTTTCCAGGCGGGCGGCTTCTAGACCTGTCTTTTCACAGGCTCGCGCTATGCCGCGTAATAGCTTAGATCGATTGAAGAGTTCCCTTTCTCCATTCCGCTTGATAATGGTAACTGGCACATACTCGATGCGCTCGTAGGTGGTAAATCGGCGGTTACACTTTAGGCACTCCCGACGTCGACGAATACTACGACCGGCTTCTGCCGATCTGGATTCGAGGACACGGTTGCTGGCATGCTGGCAGAAAGGACACTGCATAGATGACTAAACCCAAAATCGATGAAGTGGGCTCTGGTAATTAGACCACTCTTAAAACAAAAATAGGGGCTAACTTCGTTAAAAGCAAAGAAGTTGATGCCCCTATTATGTCATTCCTGTCCCTCGGTCTAGCAAATAGGCCCTATCTTGAGCTAATGAATAACTCATTGTGAGGTTTGTCACGTTAGATGCCTTAATCCACTAGTCCTTTTTGATCCGGGGAGGCTCACGAAATGCGATCGCAAAAAATAGCGTCCCAATAACGCAGGTGAAAATCAGAATGTAAGCAACACTTTCCATAATTCAGTCCTACTAATCAACGTTTATCGCCATTGATATAGACATAAGCAATGGCTGCTATTAGCTAATATTATCCCAAAGAAATGGCCCAGCGATTGTATTCCGCTGGGCCATTTCTTAGCCTACACTCTGTGCTTAACGATTTGTTGCACGGGTAGTTTTGTCTCCCACCTTCTGGAAGAAGCCCCATTCGACCTGCTCTTCAGAGAGGTCAGGATCTACACCAGCGAATACATCGCGGTATAGAGTCCGGGAGCCATGCCAGATATGGCCAAAGAAAAACAGTAGAGCAAACACCGCATGGCCAAAGGTAAACCAACCGCGAGGGCTAGAACGGAATACACCGTCAGACTCCAAGGTCTCAAGGTCAAATTCAAAGGGCTCACCCAGCAATGACTTGCGGGCGTAGCGCTTGACCCTGGCAGGGTCGGTGAAGGTTTGACCATCCAGCTCACCACCGTAGAAAGCCACCGATACGCCAGTTTGCTCAATACTAAACTGAGACTCGGCCCGGCGGAACGGGATATCGGCTCGAATAACACCGCTGGAGTCGGTCAAGACAACCGGAAAAGTCTCAAAGAAGTTGGGCAGACGACGAACCGAAAGCTCACGACCTTCAGAGTCCGTAAACACCGGATGACCCAGCCAGCCCGTCGCGATACCGTCACCGGTATTCATGGGGCCCACTCGGAAGAGACCACCCTTGGCGGGACTGTTACCGACATAGTCGTAGAAAGCCAACTTCTCAGGAATATTCTCGTAGGCTTCCTGACGGCTGAGACCCGCTGACATGTCAGCCTGGACCCGCCGCTCGATCTCTTGCTGGTAGTAGCCGCCGTCCCACTGATAGCGGGTAGGACCAAACAGCTCGACCGGCGTAGTTGCGTTGCCGTACCACATGGTACCGGCAACCACAAAGGCCGCAAAGAATACAGCAGCGATACTACTGGACAGTACGGTCTCAATGTTACCCATCCGCAACGCCTTGTAGAGACGCTGGGGTGGACGCACCGTCAGGTGGAATAGACCTGCCACAATACCCACAATCCCGGCCGCAATGTGGTGAGCCACAACACCGCCCGCATTGTAAGGATTAAATCCAGCCGGTCCCCACTCCGGGGCTACCGGCTGCACGTGGCCTGTGATAGCAAAGGGGTCAGATACCCACATGCCGGGTCCCCAGACCCCCGTCAGGTGGAATGCTCCAAAACCGAAGCAAAGTAAACCAGATAAGAACAGGTGAATACCGAACATTTTAGGCAAGTCCAGTGCGGGCTCACCCGTTCGAGGGTCACGGAATAGATCGAGATCCCAGAAAACCCAGTGCCAAACGGCTGCTAAAAACAGCAGACCGGACAGTACGATGTGCGCCAGCGCCACACCTTCGAAAGACCAGAAACCGGGGTCAACTCCCGTTTCTCCAGTCACACTCCAGCCGCCCCAAGACCCGGTTACACCGAGGCGAGACATAAATGGAAGAACAAACATACCCTGACGCCACATGGGGTTCAGGGCAGGATCGCTGGGATCAAATGTAGCTAGTTCGAACAGGGCCATAGAGCCAGCCCAGCCTGCCACAAGTGCAGTATGCATCAAGTGTACAGAAATCAGTCGTCCGGGATCGTTAACAACGACTGTATGTACCCGGTACCAGGGTAGTCCCATTGACTACGTGCCTCCTCCTAGTTTGGAAATGTTAGCCGTACATTAAAATACCGATACAACCAGGCTATCAGAATTCACCATTGGCTCCAATGCCGAAACTCGGGAAATTTCCTGAGGGCGAGGTAACCCATGGCAAAAAATTTGATCGCCCGCTGCGGTAATGAATCAAAACGATTCCCGACGGACTAGTACACTTAATTCTAAAGGTTAAAGTGTATAAAGAAGTGTAACTAGAGTTCATAATCCAATGCAAGTTGGACCGATTGAAAATCTGCCGCTTACGTCGTTCTCGACTCGATAGAGTTTGCCTTTGGAGCTATTCGATGCCAACTATTAAGTTTGTTAAAGAAGATATTGAAATTACAGCAGCTGATGGAGCCAATCTCCGTCAGAAGGCCATCGATAACCGGATCGACATTTATACCTTTGCTGGCAAAATGATGAACTGCGGCGGCTACGGTCAGTGTGGTACTTGCGTTGTTGAAATTTCTGAAGGACTATCCAACCTGTCGCCCCGTACGATAGTCGAGGACCGCAAACTTAAAAAACGTCCTGATAACTGCCGTCTGGCCTGTCAGACCCTGGTCAATGGCCCCATCAGTGTCATTACCAAGCCCAGCAAAAAAGGGCTTCAGAAAAAGGAGAAAGGGCAAACGGCTGACGCTGAGTAGGCGGCTAGGCACACTTTGCTCAGCAAGCTTTCCTCTTTTCGGGCAGCTCAATTTTAGACAACCTGAGCCGCCAGGGAAAAATTGGCGGCGTCATCGTGTCGAAATGGAATGCTATGCTTAGCAGTGTGGATTGTTGTTGAGAGCACTAGGTAGCTAGGTCCCATGGAAGTCAATAATTTAGGGTTTGTAGCCAGCATCTTGTTTGTGTTTGTCCCAACCGTATTTCTGCTCATTCTCTATATTCAAACCAGCAGTAAGGAAACCGGTTCATAGTTCTTGCGCTAGGGGTTAGGGTCTCTATAGGGAGTCGACATGAGCGTTGAACAACTTATTTTGTTGATCTAGTGGATGCATCTGTAAAATGCACCTATAAAAATTTAGTTCGATAAACCTGTTCCTGGTATGGGTGAGCAGCCCATACCAGGAACAGGTTTTTGTTTTTATAACAGCCCCCGGTGGCGAATAAAGATTAGGATGGCGGCCCATGAGCCCAGGGCAACCTTGACGGCCACTAAAAAGTTGAGTGCTGGAATCCAGCCACCGCTGAGCAGAGCCCCTTTGGTGCCGTGGGGTAGCTCTAGCCCAATGAGGCTGAGCATTGCTAGCACGATAAAGATGAGTACGGAGACTTTTTCTAAGGTGGCGGCGTGCCAGCGCTGATAGATTGCATCCATCCACTGGGCCGATGAGGTAATGGCCACTAGGCCAATGGCCGTACCCCCAGCTACACCAGCGGCAAACCCGCCGCCTGGGCTTAAATGGCCACGGATGGCGAGTTCCACACTGATTAGGGCGGCAATGGTTGCCCCCAGCTGAGCTAAGACAATGGAGGGTGGGTCGGTAAACTGATGAATGCTGCAGGCGGGCTGCTCATCGGCCAGCAAAAATCGTACGCCCATAATCGACAGGGTAAAGACAACCACCTCAAAAATGGTGTCGTAGAGTCGATTTCTAAAAATAATCCCCGATACGGCGTTAGGAACACCGCTATCTTGCACGACTATTTCCACAATATCTAGGGTGGCCGTGTCTGGGACCAGATTTGGAAATACCAGCATTTTGATATACACGGCCATACCAGCGGCTAAATAAATCCACTTCATACTCGGGTCTCCATCGGGGGAACAGGCGGCGGGGTCTGCTTTGGGAGGGGGATATTGCAGACCAAGCTGGCCATGGTAGGGGATAGGGCTGGTTGCAAAATGGTATATAGACGCTGCAATCTTGTTTCTAAATAGAACTGAGCGGACGCTGTGTCCAGTTCTTTAGCGTGCTGAGCGGATAGGCAAAGCGTATGGATGTCTCTCTGGAGCAGGGCACTCTGGAGGGCAGAACGGCTGCTGTAGGGGACTAGCTCTAGGCGCAGATAGTGTTTGTTGAGGAGCGGCCGCAGGCTAGCGGTGAGGTTGTCCATCTCGGCGGTTTCGAGGGCCGATGCCAGCACGCCTAGCCGCATGCTCATAGAGGAGCGCACTGCAATGGCATAGAGGGTAATGGAGAGCATGGTACCCACTAGTGCCTCGGTGAGGGCGACATCGGCGGCTCCCAATAGGGCATAGAGAAGAGCGGCAATGGCCCCTAAAATGCCTCGGATAACCAGGGCATGATAGGGGTTGACCTGGGTAACAAGCATGGTTGCACTCAGGGGCAGTAGAAATGCGATCGCAAGCACATAGCCGCCGCCGTTAGCCAGATCGATTGGGTTATTCATGACGTTCTCCTCCATTGCTGAACTCCTCGCCGACTCCTGTGCTGGAGCAGTATGCCAAGACATAGCCCAGTACCGTATTCCAAATCGACAGCGAAATCAGCGCCAGGACCAGCAGCGGCCATTCGCGGGGAATTCTGAGCAGCAAACCCATAATCATGGCCATGGACCCGAGGGTATCGGCCACCGATAGGCTATGGAGCTTGAACAAAATAGAGCGGTGGCCCAATAGGGGCAATGTGCCCCAAAACCAAAACCCCAGGCCAATGACAATTAAAGAAATGCTGATGTGATTAATCAAAACAGGCATCATAGGGTGTTAATGCGTCTGAGGATATGAGCTAAAAGCATCAGGGCGGCGTTGCCAACGCTGAGGATAAGCACACCTACTAGGCCGATCATCCAATCGTCCCGTAGGACGGACACCACCAAAATCATCATGGATGTTTTAGTGGCGATGCTGGCAAAGGCCAGCATCTTTTGCCAAATGTCATCATCCTGCCAGGCCTCGTACATGGGGATTAGCAGGGCCAGTACCATTGCCATGGGCACCCAGGTCATGATTTGCGCCTCCGTTCGATTCGATGGACGTCATACGAACCATCGCTATTGCACTTCAACACGATGGTTTTGGGGGTAAAGGTAATCAAAAAAATATCGAGAAAAATTAGACCCGGCGTACGCCGGGGTCGCACCCGTTCTCGAACAGTTCTTTCTTCAAGGTGGGGTCGCACCATGATTTCTATGGCCTCTTTGTAGGCAATGGGAATGGCGTTGACAATCTCCCACAGCACCTGCAGCCACTCTTTTAAAACGGTGGGAGGGTTATACCGCCGGGGCAGCAGAAGAACCACACACCCGCCGATCAAAATGTTGGCCAAACTGGTATCGGCGGTGAGCAAAAACCAAATCGTGCTCCGCAGTAACAAATCTAAATAGCTAATCATGCCAGCGCCATCCCAAACAACAACACCAACATCAGACTCATGATGCCGATCAAATGCTCCAGTTGTTCAACCGCACGGGGCAGCTGAAACTTTCGTAGGTTATCCCAAATGCCCAACCGGTCCATGAGCCCATAGATTAGCCAGCCAATTCCCAGGGTGAGTAAGGCCTTGAGTATGGACTTGAGGGCATAGGCATAGACGCTGTTGGCCAGCAGCAGTCCGCTCACCAGCGGTACCAAAGCCCACCACAGGGCAGCGACTTTGCCTTTTTTGGGGGGGCTGTCCTGGATTGGGATAGCTTTGGTCTGGATGGGCAGAAACAAAAGCTTGGCAAATGCGATCGCGGTTCCCACGGCGGCGACATTCATCACCATCTGCTGCCAGCCCGTTAGGGTGTCCAGGGTAATGCTCTTTGCTGCAAACCCCCCCAGCAGAGGTAACCCCGATATGGACAGAGCCGGTATCGCAATCGCCAACCAGTTCCACCGGGGGAGCACCCCTCGGCGCAGCTCCTGAAACTGACGACTGGGTAAGTTGCCCACACCTAAAAACAGAGCAGCCTTGGCCAACCCATGGGTGAGGGCATACAGTCCCGCTGCCGTCGGAGCGACCAGTACAAACCCCATCTGCGAGAGAGTGCTGGCGGCCAGCAACCGTTTAGTATCCTGCTCAAGAATTGCATAGACCACACCCACAATAGCCGCACCCACTGCAAACAGGCTGAGCAACCACCCCACCTCATCCATCAGCAAAGCCAGACGAACCAGCGGAAAAACTCCAGCCTTAACCACTACTCCCGACAGCAATGCCGATACCGGGGTTTCCGACTCAGCATGGGTCTGGGGGAGCCAAAGACCTGATACGAATACGCCCCCCTTGGTCAACAATCCCAGAAAAATTAGCGCCAAACCTTCATTAGGTGCCCCCTCGAGTCCAGCAAATGCAAACGAACTGCTTGTCTGATAGACCAATACTGCTCCAATCAGGTAAAACAGCATGGCCGTATTGCTGATAAACAAATACCGCAAACCGATCCAAATAGAGCGGTCATCCCGTGGATAGGCAATCAGCAAAAAGACAGCAATGCTGATCACCTCAAGGGCTACATACAGACTGATAAAGTCGTTGCAGATAAAGATCGCGTTCATGCTGCCGTGCAGCAGGGTGACCTGGGCATAGAAAAAGGCCGTTTTACCTTTTTGCCAGCAGTACATCACCACCGCCGCTGTCACCAACGCATTGGTGATGATAAAGTAGCCGCTCAGGCTATCCACCCTCAGGCTGACACCAAAACTATCTAACAGCTGCCAGCTAAAAACAGAGGGATCAACAATGTGCCCCAACCCGTAGCCCAGGGAAAGTAGGGCCACACTCAGGGCAAAAACACGGCCTAGCTGAGGCACCAGGTAACCGCTAAACCCTAAAAATAGCGGTACCACCATCCAAACAATTGTCGTCGTGATGGTATTGGTCATGACTGGCTTCCCTTCTCAATCTCCTGGGTTTCCAGGGTGGGATTATCGCGAGCTAATTTCATGACCCCAACCAGCATCAGCGCCTGAATCGAAAACCCAATTACAATCGCCGTCAAAATCACTGCCTGGGGTACGGGATCAGCGTAGGCTGTAGTCTCCTGTTCTAGAGCAAGTGGGGTTATGGCAATGGGAGTTACAAAGCCGCCCCGGGCCGCGACCAAAACATAATAGGCAATCACCCCGGTGCTCATGATATCCATGGCGATGATTTTCATCATCAGGTTTTGCTTGAAAATAATGCCAAAGAAACCACACAGAACGGTAGCGAATATGAACGCTTCCAGTAAAACCACAGCCTATGCCTCACTCAGTTGCAGACAGGGGATCACCCGTTATCACCTCAGCCTCTGACTGGTCTTTCAGCGTCAGCTGCAGCAAAGGAGGTGCTAAAAACGTGGTGATAATGACCATCACAATAATGGCAGCTTCCAGGGGCCGATCCAACACTCCGCTAGCAGAGCCAATGCCAGCAAAGACCAAGCCCACTTCCCCCCGAGGAATCATTCCTACACCGATGGCCGCTCGGTTGATACCGGGTTTACCCCACACGGCCCAGCCTGTAATTAGCTTACCGACAATGGCCACCCCAATCAAAAATACAGCGATGATCAAACCCGCCCGATTTTCAGCGACGGTAGGGTTCAACACACCCAAATCGGCTTTTGCACCCACTGTGACAAAGAAGATAGGCACCAAAATATCTGAAATTGGCATGACCTGCTGGTCTAGTTCTTTGCGTTTGTCGGTTTCATCCAGTACTAGCCCGGCTGCAAATGCCCCTAAAATAGCCTCCAGATGGATCACACTGGCTAAAAAAGCCATCACTAAAGCAAAAGTTAGGGCTGGAATCAGCAGTGCCCCTCGAGTTTGCAGCTTGTCGGCAATGGCTACAAAACTGGTATTGAAAAATTTACCCAATAGAATAGAGCCTAGCAAAAACGCGCTTGCTCCCACGATCAGATAGACCACATTCAGTAAATCAACTTCACCTGTCTTGGCCAAGCTAGCCACGACAGCCAGGACAATGATTCCCAACACGTCGTCAATGACGGCAGCACCAACGATGATTTGTCCCTCAGTGGATTTAAGGTGTCCTAGATCCGACAACACCTTGGAGGTAATGCCAATACTAGTCGCTGTCAGGGCGGCCCCAGCAAAAACAGCTGGAATCACCGGCACATTAAAGAGGCTAACTAGGCCGACAGTTCCCAGCACAAATGGAGCTGCTACACCAACAACCGCTACGATGGCGGCCTGATAGCCCACTTTGCCGAGCTCTCGCAGGTCAGATTCCAACCCAATTTCAAACAGCAAAACAATCACCCCTAGCTCTGCTAGGACTGAAATTACCTCGCTCTCACTTTGGAAAATGTGAACGATGGCTTGCTCATCGAGATCTCCTAGCCACTGCAGAGCAGTCATAATGACTGAGTCAGTTGCGCCTAGGGTGTTTTCAGGAAACATTACCAAATGCAATGCCGAGATGCCGATGACGACACCCCCCACCAGTTCTCCTAAAACGGGTGGTAAGTTCAGCCGCTTTGAGAGTTCTCCCCCCAGCTTGCTGGCGAGATAAATGGTAACTAAGCTTAGTAGCACCCCCGCTAGTACCCAAGAACCGTATTCCGAAGGCGGTGTTGTGGCAACAACCCAGGGCACCGATGGCCAAGCGTCCATCAACTGGCTTGGGGATATATCAAACCCAATGTTTAGCACGACAAACTTCTCCTTAAATTGAACGCATTTGTTGACATATTCCTCAAGTTAAATAGCCGTGGAAACATCAAATCCTGGAGTGGATTCTTCAGGTGCGGCTTCCTCAGTTGTCGGAAAGAGACCAGACACCGCACGGCCCAGGGCCTCTGCACGGCTCACATAGAGATTTTCAGCGGGAATATGGTTGAAGATGCCTAGTTTTTCTAGACGACGCTTAGTTTGGCCAGCTGCACCGACAATAAAAACCTGTCGATCTTTTTCAACGGCCTCCTGGATAGCGTTTTCCAACGCTAAGGAAGCGGTAACACCTAGGTGGGGGACATCGCTGATATCAAAAACGATCGCATCGCAGTCTCCGATGGCATTGTGCTCACGGGCAATGGCCTTAGCCACACCAAAGATCATAGGACCGCCCAACTGGAACAACAGCACACGACCATTGGCTTCATCCAACCAGCGTTTTTCATCTCCACTCAACAAGATGGTATCGTCGGCATCGCTGATAGCTTGTACAGACTGTGACTGCAGGGCACTCATCCGATCAATGGTGAGAATATTAGCAACAAAGACACCAATACCCACCGCTGCAATTAGATCCACAAGAACTGTTAGAAGAATCACCCCATACATAATCAGGGCACCCTTGATGGAAATCTGATGGGCACGTTTGAGAAAGTCCCAATCAATAATGTCGATACCTACCTTGAGGGCAATACCCGCTAAGACGGCCAGGGGAATCGTAGCGGCTAGATTGGCTGCTCCTAAAATAACCACCAGCAAAACGGCTGCCCGCACTAATCCAGAAAGTGCTGTTCTACCCCCGGTTTGGATGTTGACTACCGTGCCCATGGTGGCGCCAGCACCGGCAATACCACCAAACAGACCGGACATGACGTTACCAAGACCCTGACCAATCAGCTCTTTGTTGGAGTTATGCTCTGTTCGAGTCAAACTGTCAGCAACAACCGATGTCAGTAGGGCGTCAATACAGCCCAGCATGCCTAATACGGCTGCATCTACCAGCATGAGTTGGAGCTGGTCAAGGCTAAATGTGGGGAGCTGGATAGCAGGAAACCCGGTGGGAATTTCGCCAATGCGGCGAATATCTAGGTCAGGGAACAACACTAGCGATAGAACTGTTCCTGCGATCAGCGCCACTAGCTGTGGAGGAACTAGTCGCTTAATATTAGCTGGCATAAACCAGATGATGGCAACCGCAGTTGCGGCCAGCATGGTTTCGGCCGGTTGAATATTGCCGAGCAGTGTCGGTATCGACTGCAGGGTACCCACTACTCCCCCTGCGGGACTGGCCTGGCCCATAAAGGGAGCTAGCTGCAAAATCACCAGGATAATACCGATTCCAGACATAAAGCCGGAAATTACGGTGTAGGGCATCATGGTGACGTATTTGCCGAGCCTGAGGCTACCAAAAATGATTTGGAACACCCCGGCCATCATAACGACGGTAAAAGCCATTGCCAGACCATTTTCGGGGTCGGCCGCCGTTAGGTTTGCGATCACCGCTGTCATGATCACCGTCATGGGGCCTGTCGGTTCAGAAATCAGAGTGGGTGTACCACCAAATAAAGCGGCAAAAAAACCGACTAGTACAGCACCCCAGAGACCAGATGCAGCCCCGGCTCCGGAGGCAACACCAAAGGCCAAGGCCATGGGGAGGGCGATGACGGCGGCGGTAACACCACCGAAAATATCGCCTCGTAAATTTCGAAAGTGAATCCTATTGGTCAATTGCATGATACAGGCACCTAACTCACTAAATCACCGAGTTAACTTGGGTTGACAGACAAGCTGTGAATTAAAACGGCTGGGTTGCATTTCTACTGAGTTTCCTACAGCTGCCGGGATAAGTAAATCACCGCGTGGGGGCGGGGATCGCTATGGATGGGTGGCAAGGGAGAATTCAGTCATAGACTTGAGTTAATGAAATAAAAATCTTCATTGATTGAAGTCTATATAAAAAGCGATCCCATTGCAACACCAATGTCATTAGTGGTGATTAATGACATTGGTGTTGGGCAAATAGCTGGCGTTGACGATCGAGACCGATGGGTGCCTGAATAGGGGCTATGCGATCGCACCCGCCCAAACAAATATCCCAAACAGATATCTCAAATAAACATCGAGGTCTTGCTAGCCATCGGGCCAATGCCCCTAGCGACTGACGGACCAGGCTTGCCAAAAGACATAGGCTGCCAAGATCAGTAACAAACCGCGAAAGAGTTTGGTCACGATCTGCTCAGACAGTTTGGGTAAAAACCGCGTGCTGATCTGAACACCCACAAGTCCACCGAGTCCCATGAGCACACCGGCCAGGGGGACGATGTCCCCCTTGATTGAGTTATGAATACAGGCTATTAGGGAGGTCAGCACAATCACCCCGAGGCTATTACGCACGGCCTGTTTGATTTCTGTATTCAGCAGCAGCAGCTGGAGTGGCACCATAATCACCCCGCCACCGACACCAAATAGACCTGCCATAAAACCTGCTGCGCCCCCGGTTACCAGGCGGGAAGTATTGGGAGACAGCTGTGTAGGGTGAGTGCTCGCTGCTCGTTTTTTGAGGCTAACCAAGTAAAGATTGGCCAGCAGCAAACATCCAAAGCTAACCTGTCGTAAAAAATCCGACATCAGCCCTCCGACCTCTGTCCCAATCAGGACTAAACAGATGGCAGGGGCCGCGAGAAATAGAACTTGCTTTGGCCTTAAATAGCCCATGCGCCAGTTTTGCCAGCTGCCCGCACTGGCGGTAATCAAAATAGCCAGCAGGCTGGTAGCGGTCGCGTGGTCAATATCTAGCCCAAGCATCAGTAGCATTGGCACCATCAAAACCCCGCCGCCGATACCCAAAAAACCGGCTAAAATGCCCGCTGCTAAACCAGCTAAGGCCATCGCTAAAATACTTGTCAGGGGCATAGGCAAATTGAGGAACGAAGGTGGGCCGACCCGGAAATACCAGGCTGCTTAGATTAATGTACGTCCCCAGGGCGTCAGCTGGCCGCACGGCATCTTGCTTTTTTGAATGGCCACAGCCCAGCCGGGCTTTCTCCGTTGGAGACGCTAACGCGAACGACTACGCTCAGCCCTCGATTTACGCTCAGTCTTCAATTTCGCTCAGTCCTCAATTTCGCGGTATAGAAACCTGCCCAGGCGTTAGGACTGAGCCAATATCGGTTCTAGATCAATGTATTGTTCGACCGTATTAGCCAGGTCGTTTAGCATGGCATCGCGCTGTTCGCGATAGTTGGCAATGCCTGTCGGTAGCGAGCCGAGACCGCGCTGCTGACGCAGACGGTTGAGCCAGGCGCGCCGCCAGGGGCCATTATCAAAAATACCGTGTAGATAGGTGCCCCAGAGCGATTCGGTTTCATCCACAATGCCCAGGCTGCGGTCATCAAAAATGGGCTGAAACTTAGGCCCTGGTTCTCCACCTTCGGGAGTCATGACCAGCTGGGTACGACCGTGGTGAATCTCGTAGCCGTTGACCGGTAGTCCCTCTTGGGGATACTTGGAGCTGACCGAGCGCTGACGGGCCACCTTATTTTGAGTAATGACCGTGCGCAGAGGTAAGATACTCAATCCTCTAAAGCGCCCTTCCTGGCCCTCTAGACCTTCTGGGTCAGCCAGCATCTGCCCCATTAGCTGAAAGCCGCCGCAGATACCGAGAACCGTGCCACCAGCCGCGGCATAGTTTTGAATCGCTTCTGCCATGCCGGTACGCTGCAGGATCAGCAGGTCGGCAATGGCGGTCTTGGTGCCGGGTAAAATAACGGCGTCGGGATGACCCAAATCATCCTTGGGGCTGAGATATCTAACATTGACCGAGGGCTCAGCTTCTAATGGGTCAAAGTCCGTAAAGTTAGAAATACGTGGCAGTCGAATGACAGCTACATTGAGTTCGGCCGATTGTTTTTCTACGGGGCGCTCCATTAGCGAGAAGGCATTCTCGGTTGGAAATGCGCTGTTGAGCCAGGGTACTACGCCCAGCACAGGGATGCCTGTACGCTCTTTTAGCCAATCTAGCCCAGGCTGTAGGAGGCTTTGCTGACCGCGAAACTTATTGATGATGATGCCTTTGATCAGGGCGCGCTCATCGGGCTCCAGAAGTTCTAGGGTGCCGACAATATGGGCAAATGCTCCACCTCGATCAATGTCAGTAACGAGTATGGTAGGAGCTTTCAGCGCCTTAGCAATCCGCATGTTGGCCAGGTCGCGGTGCTTGATGTTGATTTCGGTCGGGCTGCCGTCTCCTTCGCAGATCAGCAGGTCAAATTCTTGCCCCAGGCGGGCCAGGCTTTCTTGTACAGCCTGCCAGCCAGTCTCAAAATAGTTTTCATAGTATTGGGTGAGGGTGGTTTGACCCACCAGCCGACCTTTGATGATCACCTGGAGTGCAGCGTTGCTCCGGGGTTTGAGGAGAACCGGGTTCATCTCGGCCTGGGGAGGGACGCCCGCTGCCCAGGCCTGTACGGCCTGGGAATAGCCAATTTCAGCGCCGTTACCGGTGACATAGGCGTTAGGTGCCGTATTTTGTCCTTTAAAGGGTGCGACTCGCCAGCCGCGGCGGCTCAGGATACGACAAAGTGCTGTGACAAGTAGAGATTTCCCTGCGTTGGCGGTGGTGCCCACTACCATAATGGCTTTCATGCTAAAGCGTCTCCCGGTCCGATTGAATGATTGATGGTTGAACTATCTGGTTGGAACATGTAATCGGAATAACGGCTTTTTGATACAGGCTGAGCGGTCTGGGCTAAGGCTGTCCAGTCCTGGGTTGCTACAAACCACCGGCAGACATTGGGTGCCCGCACTATTGCTTAACCTTACCCAAACGCTATTGTTTAGCCATCGTCGCTGCTGCGCTCTGGCCTCAAAATTGACCTGGCTAATGTAGCCAGATCGGTAGTCTTAACCAGCGGCTGCTGGCGTTGAGTAAATAATCCAGGGGGCTGGCTGTGGAATCCGGACGACCTGCTGCTTCCCACTGTTCAACCAGCTGTCGACCAATGGGGGTCAGTCGAAAACTGTCGGTTAGCCCCTGTCCGTCAACTTCCCGGCGGACGATACCGACATTCATCAGCCATCCCAGGTGACCGTCGGCGGCCACATCTGATAGGGGTTGCCGGGTAAAGCCGCTGAGGATACCGCGATCGTCACTGATGGCTCTGAGGGAAACGCTTTGCGATCGCATCGCCACCAGCAGTTTCATATAAAACGGCGCACAGCGCACGGCTCGCTGGGCACGGGATAACGTTTTAGAACGGATAGGTAAGGAAGAGGAAGCCATGGGCAGGGTGGAATGGTCAAAAGGGGCAGATATGGCCCACCGGGTCACGGGTTTACAAATTACGGGGCTATGGGTCCTTTTCGTCATCGTCATCTTCTTCAGTGTCCCCATCTAGCACCTCAGGGGTATCACCGGCCTCGTTCACGGGGAAACGGTTGATCAGATAAGCGGCCTGACGGGCCGTTGACTTGACAGTATCTGGCAAAAACGGCACGTGGGGAATTTGGGAGAGAATATCTAGGGTTCGGCGGAGAATACGGACAACATCGCCCTCATCGAGGCTGGTGTTTTCACATAGCTCGTTCCATTCGGTTTCTAAGGCCCATTCCTCCACCAGGGCGATCAGGTTCCATTCCAGCGGGACCGGCAGGGTAACCTGGTAGCGGCGCTGTTGCTGAAACATCTGTCGACGCATGGAGCGCAGTTCTTCAAGGGATTCTTCGATCTCGTAGGAGGTGCGGTAGCGGGTCCAGGTATCGGGGCGGCTGATTTCGGTGACAATGGCGGCGCAGGCGGCGGCAAACTGGTGGGGGGGAAGGTGGTCAAATTCACCGGAGCCCAGGGCCAGCGCTAGCCACAGTTCGTTTTCACCCCGGATGGCGGCGGCCATTTTGCCAAAATTGGTGGGCCGGTTGTTCTCCAGGCCGCCAAAGGATTCGAGAATCGCCATCAGGTTGACAAACTCTTCCCAGTAACGGCTGGCGTATTTGTCGTATTTGGCTTTGCGATCTTTGAGTTCCGCCTCTAGCAGCTTGAGCCGCTGCTGCTTTTTTAAAAATGACTTGGGTTTGCCAAATTTGTTTAGCGGATGGTTTTCTAATCTGGCTTCTAAGGCGTACATGAGATCGCGCTGTTCTTTAACCTCGGGGGCCAGCTCATCGAGTGTGGGCAGCTCTTGGGGCACCAGCGCTGCCACCGCAGCGCTAGTCTCATCGCCGGGACACTTATTGCCTGCTTTCATGGTCAGTTCGGCGGGTGGCACCAGGGTATCCACCGCTGCAATGCGCTCATATTTTTCGTAGAGGCCAAAGATATCGCGGGGAGCTGCCATCATCCAGCGGTTGTCATCGGTCAGGCATACCAGATAGGGCACCTGGGCGGGCCCGCTCAGCTTGGCCACCAGCACCGCCGGCAGGGGGTTGGGCACCGGGATATGTTTCCCCTTAAGGGATAGCACCGTGCCCGTAACCGCAAAATTGAGCGCCGTGAGCAAATCGCCCGCCAGGGTTTCGGTGGCCTGTTTATCTAAAATTTTGAGCAGACGGCGTTCCTCCCGCAGCCGCTCGCGCAGCTTGGCATATTCGGCAATGGTGTCGTCTCCCACTGCCTCCACCTGCTCACGGATCAGGGTGATGGCCTGCTCAACGTCGTCAATGGCCTGCTGCTGGGGGCTGAGGTGCAGGGTGGAAAGATACTGACCAAAGCTGCGTTCTACCAGGTCGCGGGTCTCAGCTAGGGAGTGGGTCTGCAGCAGATTGAGCACCATGCCGTAGCTAGGGGTGAACTGGCTGACTAGGGGATCGGGTTTGGCCAGGGCCAAATGTCCGGCTTCCTTTGCCCCTTCAAACGGCGTTTCCACCGTGACCACATGGCCCTCGATGTCCATGCCGCGCCGACCGGCCCGGCCCGCCATTTGCAAAAATTCCGACGCATGGAGTAGACGGTGGCCGCTGTCGGTGCGTTTTGATAGACTCGAAATCACCGTGGTGCGAGCTGGCATATTAATCCCGGCCGCCAGGGTTTCGGTGGCAAAAACAACCTTGATCAGCCCCGCTTGAAACAGCTCTTCGACCAAACCTTTCCAGGCGGGTAACAGTCCCGCATGGTGGGCGGCGATACCGTAGTAGAGGGGCTCCACCTGGCCAACACGGGCCGCTTCAGGGTTTGCATCTAAAAATTCATCAATGCGGCGCTTGAGGACAATCGCCTCAGCCGGGTTGACCAACGCCAGATTACTGATGCTTTGTACCGCTTTGTCGCAGCCTTTACGACTAAAGATAAAGAAAATCGCTGGCAGCATATCTTCCTGCTGCAGCTGGGTGACGATAAATGCATTGTTGGCCGTAGGAGGCGTTCTTTTTTGACCCTTTTGGCGACGGGGAGGCTTACGCTGCTTTTTTAGACGCCCGTGGAGGGCGGTTTTTTTGGTGTTGAGGAGAGGAAATATGCCCTTACCCGTGGCGAAGTGCATGGTCAGGGGCACGGGGCGAAAATCTGAATAGACTAGCTTACTGGGACCGTGGATTTTGGCAATCCAGTCGGTGAGCTGGTCGCCATTGGCCACGGTGGCCGACAGTCCCACCAGCTGAATTTTAGGCGGACAGTAGATGATGGACTCTTCCCAGACGGTGCCCCGCTGGCGATCGTTCATGTAGTGACACTCATCTAGCACCACCGTCTGCACGCCCCGCACCGACTCTCCCACTTCTCCCATGGTGGTGCCATAGAGCATATTCCGAAAAATTTCGGTGGTCATGACCAAGATGGGGGCATCACGGTTAATGGAGGTGTCGCCTGTGAGTAGCCCTACATTGTCCTTGCCAAACAGGTTACGAAAATCCCGCAGTTTTTGATTGGACAGGGCCTTGAGGGGAGTTGTGTAAAAGACTCGCCTATGGGTGTGGAGCGCCCGGTGAATGGCATATTCGCCCACCAGGGTTTTACCGGAACCGGTGGGGGCACAGACGATCACAGATTGGCCCTGATTGAGCGCCTCAATAGCTTCGACTTGAAACGGATCGAGCTTAAACGGAAATAACTTTTCAGGCGTTAAGACCAAAATCCCTGGCGACCTTTGCATTGCATAGAGTTTGACCACCTTATTGTGCCAGAGGAGCGCCTGTGTTGGGTTGAATTTACAAAAACCGTGACGGGGAACTATTCTGCCTTTGAATTAGATCTTGACTGGAGTCCGGTGTGCGTCTTTGCACCGAATGACTAAACCCATCCGGTGCTGGAGAGTTATCAGCGGGATGCGATCTCATCCTTATTTGATTTATCAGCGCTCTATCAGCCCGTACCGGAAACTGGCACGCCGCTACCTTTGGGATTAAACTGCCCTCTCCTGGACGCCATCGGCTACCTCAACGACCACACCCCAGGCCAGCCGATGGCACCATCAGGCACTGCCCTGTGGGTGATGCTTGTCAAAAAGCGCTGGTGACACTCTTTTGGGCGGTCCCAAGCTGCGGTCAAATGGTCTCCAGGCTGTACTATGGACTCAGCTAACTCTCTGCCTCAATATCGAGAATGACATCAGCGTTCAACTAATCAGGGTAAAAGCTCAGGTTCAGGTCTTTTATCCGGACTGGTTTCTTTGCTAGCTCATCGAGTCTAAAACTACTTTGGAGACTATTGACCATTGGGCAGGGCTATCTCCTGGTGAATAACTGTTGCCGTCTACCCATGCCGCACAAACTTTTATTTATTAGCAACGGTCACGGTGAAGATAACCACTCTTCCCATATTATTCGCAGCCTTTGGGAGTTAGCACCAGAGTTAGACATTGCCGCTGCCCCCATTGTCGGTCAGGGCAACGCCTATCGCAGCATCAATGTGCCCATCATTTCACCCACCCTGACGCTGCCATCAGGAGGGTTTACATACACCAATCGGCTACGCCTCATCAATGATATTCGCGCCGGGTTGTTGACGTCCACGTGGCGTCAGCTTCAGGCTGTTCGACGCTACGCTACCCAGTGCAATCTGGTATTTGCCACGGGCGACGTAGTCGGCCAGTGTTTCGCCTACCTGAGTGGCAAACCTTTTATCTCATTCACCTCACCCCTGTCGGCCATGTATGAGGGCACGCTTAATATCGATATGGTGCTCAAGGCCGTGCTTCGGTCTCCCCGCTGCCTGACGCTCTTTTCCCGTGATGCCCACACGGCTAAAGATTATCAAAGACAAGGGTTTACTAAGGCACAGTTTGGTGGTATACCCTCCCTCGATCGACTTAAACCCAAGGGAAAAGACCTTCAGCTTAATGGGGCTCGACCCATGATGGCGCTGCTGCCGGGCTCGCGTATTCCTGAAGCCAGACGCAACTTTAAATTGCTTTTAGGGCTAGCCAGAGAAATTGCCAACCTCAATGACCAGGTTCAGTTTCGCGCCGCCCTTGTTCCAGACCTGATGGCCGATTTGGACACTGTTACCATCGGCACTGGCTGGTCCCATGACCAAAACAAACTTACCTATTGTGCCAGTGGGGAAACCGCTGTTACGGTCCTATGCTTTAGCGATGCCTTTAATGACATTGTGTGTCATGCCACCCTCGTTTTAGGTATGGCTGGCCTAGCCGTCGATCAGGCTATGGCCATTGGCAAACCCATTTTGCAAGTTCCCGGTGGAGGGCCCCAATTTACCTATGCGTTTGCCGAGGCTCAGGATCGCCTGCTAGGCCTCTCGGTAAAAACGGTTGGCACTAAGCCAGCTACCCCCTCCATTCTCAAAGAAGCGGCCCACTATGCTGTAGAGGTTATTCAAGACAAAACCTATCTTGACGCCTGTATTGCTAACGGACAAGAACGGTTTGGGCCTTTCGGAGCGTCCTATCGCATCGCTAAAGTGATACTAGATACCCTGGAAAAGCTTGATGCCGCCGCCACACTCAGCGAACCGAGCTGATTTTTAGGCTCTACAGCAGCGTCCCATACGATAGTTTGAATCTTAAGTTTTGAGTGATCCTCTATGCAACAACGACAGCGCTCGGTTTATTGGCAGCTGCTGCCTTTTCTAAAGCCCCAGTGGCCATTGTTTAGTTGGTCATTTGTGTGCATTGTTGGCTATGTGCTGTCGACTGTCGCACTGCCCTACCTGGCGGGACAGGTTACCTACTTTATCAGCCAGGGCCAGGTGTCGGATATTGCTAGGTGGTTGGGTTTTACCACACTTGTTTTTCTTATTCAAAATCTTTTCCAATATGGTGAAAAAGTTTTTTCAATCCGGGCATCGTTGGCAGCCGTCCTGGAGTTAAGAAAAAAGGTTTACGCCCATCTGCATCGGCTGAGTATAGATTATTTTGCCTCGACTAAGACCGGTGATCTCTCCTACCGCCTCACCGAGGACATCGACCGTATTGGCGAAGTGATCTATAAAATGTCGCAACAGTTTATCTCCTGTATCTTTCAGCTGATTGCTATCCCCGTTTACATGTTTTACCTGAACTGGCCCCTGACGCTAGCAGGTTTTTTGATCGCTCCACTGATGGCATGGCTGATTGGCAGTTTTGGTAATCGTATGCTGGCACTCTCTCGCCGTAGCCAAAATGAGATCTCCAACCTCTCTTCTCTGTTGACTGAGGTATTGGGCAATATTCGCGTTGTTAAGGCATTTGCTGCTGATGACTATGAGGTTGGTCGCTTTAGTGCTGTTGCCGATCAAAACCGAACAGCTAAATACCGTACTGAACATCTAACGGCCATTCAATACCCTGTGGTGGGGTTTTTAGAAGCTGTGAGTATTATGTTCTTGTTTTTATTAGGAGGCTGGCAAATTGCCCTAGGAAATCTGCAGCCCCAGGAGTTCGTTAGTTTTTTAGTGGCAGTGGCGCTATTGATTGATCCTATTAATTTGGTTGCTCAGCATTACAATGCGTTTAAGCAAACTGAAGCCTCAGCGGAGCGAGTATTTGATCTCTTTGCCGAAAAACCCACCCTCAGCGATCGTTCAGATGCCCAGATTTTACCCCCCATTACCGGCAAGGTAGAGTATCGCAATATCAGCTTTGGCTATGTCTCTGGCAAGCCCGTGTTCGAGAAACTCTCATTACTAGTACATCCGGGCGATGTCGTGGCGTTGGTGGGTCCATCGGGTGCAGGAAAAACAACCTTAGTTAATCTGCTAGCTAGGTTTTACGACCCCCAGACGGGTGAGGTTTTAGTCGATGGCATGGACGTACGGGATGTGACTCTCCGAAGTTTACGTCGTCAAATCGGGATTGTTCCCCAGGAAACGACATTATTTTCTGGAAGCATTGCTCAAAATATTGCCTATGGGCAAACAGAACTCAACCATGCCGCCATTGAAGCAGCGGCTCACATAGCCAATGCCCACAAATTTATCCGACAGTTTTCCCAAGGGTATCAAACCTGGGTAGGAGAGCGGGGGGTAAATCTATCAGGTGGTCAGCGACAGCGAATTGCCATTGCCCGGGCAATTTTATTAAACCCACGCATCTTGATTTTGGATGAGGCAACCTCAGCATTAGATTCTGAATCGGAGGCATTGGTGCAGGAAGCCTTAGAGCGAGCCATGGAAAATCGTACGGTATTTGTAATTGCCCATCGGTTTAGTACTGTACGTAAGGCGGATCGAATTTTATTTATTGAGAATGGTCAAATCGCTGAGTCAGGCACACATTTTCAGTTGCTAGAACAGCGTGGTCGTTACGAGCAATTCTACGCGCAACAGTTTAAGGAATAATAAAAAAACCTTGATTTCTCAGTAGTTGGGCTAATTAGACAGCCAATCTAGCTCACCCTAAAACATCAGTTAGTTAAAGCTTTAGAATCTGGAAAGCGGTAGACATAAAATCTGAGTCTGAGGTTGTCTAAGGCGCACGCTTTAGGCCTACACCATCGCTAGAATTGCTAGTTCTTGAACTAGTGCTTGGACTCAAACTGGAGCAGAGGCAGGTTATCAAAAATAAGCTGTTCAACTAGGCTTAGCATCCTACTAAAAAGCAGTAAAGGAAATTAAAAAATCAGCTACTGTGGCTTTAGTTTTGGCAGAGTAAGACGCTTTACATCTATTATGAAATGGAATCAAAAGCACAATTAAATATTCTCTTTGCACAAGAAATATTTTTCGTTAAATAATAAATAGGAACTTGGCCACCGTATTGAATGTTTTGAAACTGTCTTTGGCTAGGACTAGAGAAATGCTTTCCACTAGCTACCATGTCGGATTGAGTACATTGCTGCTTTTTCAGCTCTAGGCATATGGACATACAGGAACGTATTAGCCGCCAACGAGTACAGCATATTATCGATAGCTATCAGCTAGATGGTGACGATGGCGATGTGTTTGTAGACTACCTGGACCAGCTATTGGAGACCTACGCTTACCCTCTGATCGAGTTAGCTCTAACTGAAGCCATTATTAAAGGCTGGTCAGAAATACCCATGAGGAAAGGGCTATCCTTTATCCATGGCGTGCATGAACGCCTGCGGTTTTGGCAGCCCGATCGGGAATCCCTAGCCCATATTCCCAGACAGCTCAAACCTTTGAATCCCAGATTTTTAGGGGCGACATCCTTGGGCGTTAGGGCAACCAATCAAAGTCCGATAGACCCAACGTCCGTAGATATAACGCTAACACCTGAGCAATTTGAACAAATTACGGGCTTGGATGCCAGCCTGGTTTTTGACCAAGAGGGTCGGGTTTTGACCACTAGACCGATCGGGACACAAAAACCGCTCGAGCCACAGTAGCAATTCCTGCAACGGTGTAGCCCGCCTGTATTAGAGGGATAACTGCTGCCTGGGCAGTGGTGCCTGTGGTGTAGATGTCGTCAATCAGTAAAATTTGCCTAGCTGTTGACGGCAACCCAGTACCAAGCCGAAATGCATCGGCGAGGTTTGTCTTTCTTGCGTTTATGCCCAGGCCGTGCATGGCTTCGGTGGCCTTGATGCGCACTAGACCGTGTTCTATTAAGGAAAGTCCGGTCACTCGACAAAATCCCGCTGCAATCAGCGCTGCTTGGTTGTACCCTCGCTGCTGCTGTCGCTTTTGATGTAAAGGGATTGGAACAACCACGGGTAGCTGACGATAGGCTGTATGGCGCTGGCTGGCTTGCCAGTGTTGACCCAGCAGACGTCCTAACCACAAACCAATCTCGGTTTGGTCACCATACTTTAAAAGGGCTAATACCTGTTTGAGTACACCCTGGTACCGGCCCCATGCCAAGACCGATAGGGCACTGCCGTCGTACAAGGTCAGACCAGGGGCACTGGTATTTTGAGCAGCTTTGCCGCGAGTCGAACTAGGCCACTGGCAGGTTTGGATCTGTCGATAACAGTCGGTGCACAACACCGATGAAGTGGGGCGCTGGCAAAGTGGACAGGGAACCGACAGGAAAACCTTGGTCAACCGTCCTAGGGATCTGGATAAATGCATCTGAAGACCTGGCTGATGTAATCTTCAGATTCTATGAACAGAATTTCTTCTGACGTAGCTTTACATTAGTAACTCGGCCGTCGGGATATACCAGCACCATCGTATTCTCTTGAGCTTGCTGTGTTTTAGACGAAGCCTGGCCCTTTGTGGTCGGCTGACTGTGGGTATCTAGTCCAGCTGCATTCCGAGTAGATTTCATAGAAGCTAACTTAGATGAATGTTATCTTTTATTGTTGTCCAATCTGAACAACAATTGTTAGGGTATAATCATGGATTTTAGACAGTTTGCTCTAAAGATACCGTAAAGCCCTGAAAGTATAGAAAGAGTATAGAAATGAATGACTTTTGAGCTGAGCTGTTTGCACCGGACATAACCATTGGCCATCGACTTTGGGTTTAATAAAGTTCGGTTTCATTAAATCTGCCCATGTGATGTCTTTGAATTTATTACAGCGCTAGGAAATTGGGAGTGTATCCGCCAGTGGTCCGATTAAACCTAAGCCAATGTGCATAGGCTTGATGATGCCCTAGCCAAATGTTCTGATGTATTGATCCGGTTGAGGCTGGTGAATATCACGTACAATCAACACTGTTTGACTCAGCACAGTACAGTCAGAAGAGGATAAACCCTTGAAAATGCGTGTGATTGTGGTTCGGCACGGTGAAAGTACATTTAACGTGAAACGTATTATTCAAGGGCACCATGATGAGTCCACTCTCACGGAAAAAGGAGAAGCCCAAGCGGGGCAGGTAGGGCAGTTTTTGCAGGGTATTGCCATTGATGCAGCCTACTGTAGCCCGCTTAAGCGGGCGGCTCGAACCGCGGCGCTGATTACGCAAAATTTGGGTCAGGGTGCGCCTGTTCCACAAACCACTGAGTTACTTAAAGAGATTAGCCTGCCCCTTTGGGAAGCCAAGTCGTTTACAGAGATTGAGGTCAACTATCCGGAGGCTTACCAGGCCTGGAGACATGCGCCCAACGAATTCAAGATGGCTGTCCCCCAGGCCGATGGGACTACCCAGGAATTTTATCCGGTGCGGGCCGTATGGCAGCAGGCATCTGAGTTTTGGCAAGGGCTACTGGAGCAGCACCAGGATCAGACTGTTTTGGTGGTGGCCCACAGTGCAATTAATCGTGCCCTGGTGGGAACGGCCATTGGCCTGGGGCCAGAAGCACTCAATCGCATGTATCAGGCTAATTGTGGAATCAGTGTCCTCAATTTTCCAGGGGGCTGGGGAGAGCCTGCTCAGCTAGAATCCATGAATTTAACCGGTCACACTGGGGCTGCAGTACCTGCGCTCCGACGCGGATTTAAAGGACCCCGACTGCTGCTGGTGCGCCATGGGGAAACGGAATGGAACCGAGAGTCGAGATTCCAGGGGCAGATCGATATCCCGCTCAATGATAATGGTTGTGCCCAGGCTGCTCAGGCTGGGGAGTTTCTGCGGGCAATTCCTATCGATGGGGCAGTCTCCAGCGCTATGATGCGCCCCAAGGAAACCGCTGAGATTATATTGAAACATCATCCTGAGGTGGCTCTAGCCGTTACTGACGATTTATGGGAAATCAGCCACGGCCAGTGGGAAGGTAAATTTGAGCATGAAATTGAAGCCGGTTTTCCGGGGATGCTGGATGCTTGGAAATCTCAGCCGGAAACGGTTCAAATGCCCGAGGGTGAGAACCTGCAGGATGTGTGGGAGCGGGTTGCTAAGGCCTGGGATGAGCTGGTCAGTCAGTACAGTCAGCAAGACAGCCCTAAAACTGTTTTAGTGGTGGCCCATGACGCGGTTAACAAGTCTATTTTGTGTCAAGTTACAGGTCTCGGACCAGAAGCCTTCTGGCAGTTTAAGCAGGGAAATGGTGCTGTTAGTGTAATTGACTATCCGGATGGTGTGGGTAGTGAACCAATGCTCAGTGCAGCTAATATTACAACCCATCTGTCGGGGAGCCTGTTTGATACGACGGCGGCAGGGGCGCTGTAGAGAAAGAATAGACACACTGAGAGCAAAGAGATATGGATAGCTGGATACGGCAGGTACGCATCCTGGATCCGCTGACGCAGCGGGACCATTTGGGAGATGTGCTGGTCCGAGATGGCAAGATTCAGGCGCTCGATGGGTCTCTTGATGTGGCTAATAATACTGGGGACACAGAGATTGATGGCCGGGGCTGTATCCTAGCTCCTGGGCTGGTGGATCTATATAGCCAAACGGGTGAGCCGGGGCATGAATCACGGGAAACCCTGGGGCAGCTGCTGGCAGCGGCGGCAAAGGGGGGATTTACAAAGGTGGGGATTTTACCGAATACGATGCCGGCTGTGGACCACCCGGCCCAGGTGGCCCGGCTGTTGACCCAGGCTGCCATGGACCAGCCCCAGATCCTACCGTGGGGTGCGATTACCCTGGGCGCTCAAGGGCAGCGGCTGACGGATCTGATGGAGCTGAGCGGGGCTGGCATCGTGGGGTTTTGCGACGGATATCCCCTGGGTGATGGGCTGGTGGTGCAGCGTTTGCTGGAATATACCCAGCCGCTATCATTGCCGCTGGTGCTGTGGCCGTGCGATCGCACAGCCGACACCCAAACCGGCTCCTGTCGCGAGGGTGCAGACGCCATCCGGCTGGGGCTGCTGCCGCTGCCAGCTACGGCTGAAACCATCCCCCTCAGCGCCCTGTTAGAGCAGGTGGCCGCCTGTTTGCGACCGGTGCATCTGATGCGCATTTCCACCGCCCGCAGCGTTGACCTGATTCGCACGGCTAAGGCCCGTGGGTTGCCGATTACCGCCAGCGTTACCTGGTTACATCTGCTATTTAGCACCGCCGCCCTGGCCAGCTACGCCCCCAGCCTGCGGCTAGCGCCGCCGTTGGGTACCCCTGAGGACAGGGAGGCGCTAATCCGAGGTTTAGAGGATGGCACGTTGGATGCGATCGCAGTTGACCACCATGCCCATACCTATGAAGAAAAAGCGGTTCCCTTTAGCGTTGCGCCCCCCGGAGCGATTGGGTTACAGCTAGCCCTACCGGTACTTTGGCATACCTTTGTCGCCACCGGGCGCTGGAGCGCGCTGCAGCTGTGGAGCTACTTGAGTCTACAGCCTGCCCGATGCTTGGGTATTGCGCCAGCCACCCTACAAATCGATGC
>JBCDJC010000039.1:0-29993 GCA_038748225.1 Cyanobacteria bacterium P01_H01_bin.26
AGGTGTTGAGGCTACGGCAGCAGAACTTTGGGCAGACAGTTTTTTAGGCAGCCAGGGCAAACGGTTAAGGGGTTGTATCGGGGACCATAGCTTGATCATCCGATGTTCAATATAGGGGTAGAGCAGCTGTGCTAATTTAAGTTCATCCTGCTTGACAGCCAGGGCTAGTTGACGAATGCTAGAGCCCTGCATCAACCGTGTCAAGGCCTCTAGCATCTCATGGGAGAGCATCCCCTGTGGTACAGACTGATAAAGATCGCTGGGGGTGTCGCAATAGGGTCGCTGATGGGGAGAGCTAATGCGATCGCAAAGTGGATGCCAACCTTGCAGTCTCTTAGTAAGAGAATCAATCAGGGAAATAAGACTCAGGCCATCGGTTTTTGAATACCAGTGTTCCTCGGGAAATGGGAACCAGGAAACGGTTGCTGTTTCCAAGCCCAAAAGGGCTTCAGCGGCATCTTCAGTTAATTTGGCCAGTATTTTTTCGGCCTGATCCAGATTGATGGTGTTGTATTGCACCAATGCTCCAACGACTTTACTGGTCCAATTCAAAGCTTCCAAACCACAGTGATCGATCTGACGTCTGAATAGATCCAATTCGGTCAATCGCCAGTAAAAAGGCAATAATGCCTCGTAGCCTAGATCTGGCAATATTGTTTCTAGCGCTGCCAGATATTGCAATGAGTGAGCGGCAAACAATACCTGCCCATCAAGAATATCAAGACACCATTCAATATCTTTGCCAACAATATGAACTCGACCGTTGCGTGGAGATCCAACAATTTTATGCAGAAAAGAAGTTACTTCAAACTGCTCATACATAGCGTTCTTAGGATTTAAGATATAGTTTGAGAACAAGGACGCCTTGAGAGGTTTTTACATTTCAAGGCAATTATTCTAATGAAAACAGTTAATCCTTAGACTCTTTAAGCGATCAAAGCTTTGCTTATTGAAGCATCTCTAAAACAGTCCCCTAGCTTGATTAGAGTATTTGCATAACAACTTGCCAGCACCAAAGTCTCAATGCTGTTGATCGACCTTTATTTGATTCTACGCAGCCCCGTTATTGAAACCTGTTAAAAAACCACTCGTCTTTTACAACAGACTATATGCGGCCCTACAATGATGCACAACCCGCATCGGAAATCTGAGATTTCCGCCAGCAAGAATATATCTCTAGGGACGTGTTGTAATAGCTACTTAGTTCCCAAATCAATGCCGTTGTCGATTTAAAGGCTGAATAGGGCCGAAAATGGATGATACACCAAAATTTTGTAAAATCATACCTAGGATTAGCAATGTTATTTAATTGGCTAACCAGCTACTTGAAATAACCTCAATCAGAGGTCTCTAGTCAGTAAAGACCCCTCAGGCATCTATTAGAAAAACACATTTTTCTTGTACAGGATATGAATTATTTGGAAGCTTTGGCTGTAGCTTTTCTCAAAAGGAACAGTGATATCACCCGGTCGCTGATATTACATTATTGAGAAAGCATAATCAAGTAAAACCTAGCTTTGGAAGATACACACTGATTAAAGACCAAAGCTTAGCCAATATGAACCAAACTCAAGAATTATAGTTAATTAGACTTTAGTTTAGGTAATAGGGTTGACGCTTTCTATGTTGTTTAGAGAAAAGGTAACAACAGTAAAGTGAAGTTTGTGTTAATCCTGACTCCATCTGATACCCATATTCTGTCTGGACCCATCCGGATGATATTAAGTATATTCGCACAACTTTTGTCTACTAATCGATCGGCACCGGATATAATTGAGCCCGCAGTATCAGCTCCAGCCTAAGTAACATAACCCAATGCTCCCGGCAATGCTCCCTACGTAGAAATTGCTGTGTGAGGCTACGCTGCTCTACCGAGATATTGACGACTACAGTCACCCCAAAGCAAATGTCTGACAGGGTGCCCCACGTCATGGCTGGGACAGGTACTATCTTGCCACCTGATGGGCCATGGGACCCTAGCAGCCGTCGTAATTTTTCCAAAAAACTGATTGAGATAGCAAGTAAGTCAATGACATCCTGCTACCATCGGCAGTAGCTTGGGCTTAGGTGATTTCTTACCCTGCCCACAACATCTACTAGTATCAGTTGGAGGCTATATGGGGACTTGGATTAAGGAAACTGACAAAGCCATCTATTGGATGGACGGTGGTCAGTATCTGCAAAAAATTGATAAGACCCCGCGCTCAGGCACCGTCGAAGGCGAAACCTTCTTTAAGACCGAGCTGCTCAAAGAATGGCTCAATAGTAACGAGCCGCCGGGGTTCTTTCTTGTTTCGGTCGGTACTGGTACCCCCGAACCTGAGCCTAAAGTCATAACACCGCCCCCAGAGCAACGCATTACCATCACCAAGTTTCCCAATCAGGTCAAGATTTATCACCCCTATCAGGTTGCGGGCATTACCAGCGATGACCTAGTAGGGAAATCTATACAGCTATATGTAGATAACGCCCAGAAGCCCGTTGCGACCACTACGGTAAACGCCAATAAACAGTGGGCTTTTCAGTCCGTCTTTTTAGCGGTCCACACACCTAGGACGCGTCAGCTCAAGGTTGTTGCCGATCAATCCAGCGATATTGCCTCTCTCACCCTCACTCCCTACATTGAGAAGCATCCCGGGCCCCAGCGTCTTGCCCTGGGTGCCAGTGTTGGTTTACGCGGTAGCAATCGAGCCAATGACGTCAAACTTGTGCGAGATCGGCTGGTGGCACTGGGATATAACTTTATTAAGGACAACTCTATTAACGATCTCATCCAAGCGATTCAGCTGTTTCAGTCGATCATCTCAGGCAGTACTACCGTTCGAGGCGATGGGCGGATCGATGTGGGGGGTAACACCCAACAGTTTCTAGAAGCAGCCAATGCGCCTAAATGGATGCGCATGCCCGGTCAGGGGGTAGGTTTCTATAATGTTGAAGTGCTTGACCAACCAGGGGACAGTCACGACTATGGCATTGATTGGATTAGCAACGTTATTCGAGCGGCCGGAATTCACTATGAGTTAGCCTACCGTAAAAATCGTTCCAATATAGCCCCCATGGCCATTAATGATGTCAGTTTACCAAGGGGAGGACGTACTCCAGACCACGCTGGACATCAAAGTGGTAATGCTGGCGACGTTGTGTTGCCAAGAAAGGGGGGGCGATTTGGCGGGACCAGATGGAGTAACTCTAACTACGACCGAGCTGCCACAGAAGCCATTTTGAAAGCCTTACGTGCCCAGCCTTGGGTTGATAAAAGAACGCTGTACTTTAATGACCCAGCACTAATTAGTAAAGGGCTATGCCGACGGGCGGGCGGACATGATAACCATATTCACTTTGAGATTAATGTTCCGCCTCGAATTTAATGGCTTAAATTTGAACAGTTATGGGAAATCTAGACCGCCATTGCTTTATGCTCATGGGAAAAAACAGCCTCCAGGTCAAGGAGTAGCAACGTACGGCTAACGTCGGGTTCAGAAACAACCGCTATGTGGCTAATCCACTGTTTTCTGGGAAAAAAATTTTTGTCTGATGATACAGACTGAAAAGCGGTGAGGGGGAGCTCGATTAGATCAGGGGGCGACTCCAAGGCTATACCCCAAAGTTTTTCTGGATCACTCTGCAGCACTAGTAAAAACGGCACTTGCTCTGGTAACGTTCCATGGGTACCGACACCAAATATCCCATGCAAGTCTAAAAGTTGAATTGTGTGTGAGCCCAGCTGTACAACACCAAGGGTGACAATACCGCCTTGATCCGGAGGCGGGCAGTTAACAATTCTTAAGATCGACGCCATTGAAAGAGCAAACCAATGGCTAGCTGCCTGAAAGGTAATAAATTTAGTAAGTGTTGGTATGTTGTTATCCATGGCTTCCCTCTAATACATCAAACAAATCAGTTTTGGCAGACTGTGCTAAAACATCCGTCAATGTGGCCAATAGCTGAGGCGTTAGATACGGTTTTGTGAGATAGCTGGTGGCTCCTAACTCCTGGGCCAGCTGACGGTGCTTGCCGCCGGTACGGGAGGTTAGCATGATGGTTGGAATTGAGGCAACGGCAGGAGTCTTCTGTCGGGTTCTCAAAAATTCAAAGCCGTTCATTCCAGGCATTTCAAGATCGCATAGAATAGCGGCCACATCTGATTGCTGTAGCATCCTTAACGCCTCGGCTCCCTCTTTTGCCTGGAGAACCCAGTAACCAGCTTTTTGAAGCGCTTGGGTCAAAGTATTACGCACCGTAATCGAGTCATCCACAACCAAAATAGACTGTCTGAGGGTCGGTGATAACTTGTCAGATGACAGAGACAAATCGTCCTTGACTGGATTGTTTGCTTGCCCAGAAAATCCCTGAAGAATTTTTAGGGCTAGGGCTACCCCATCAATCACCAAACTGAGGCGACCATCGGGAAGAATACTACAGCCATAAACATATGTTAGCGTTTCTGACATGTCTCCTAAGGAGCGAATCACCAGCTCCTGTTCTCCTTGCAGATGATCTATTTCTAACCCTACAAGGCGCTTTTTATGTCGCATCAAAATAATGGGACGCTCTGAGGCATTATGATTCTCTTGCTGATGGAGTGCGGGCAGTAAAGCATTATAGGTGAGCGCTTCCGATAGGGGAACAACAGGGACAAGCTGCACATTATCCTCAAACTGCAGACTCAATACTTTTCGCTTGCCTCGAGTGGTTAACTGCTCAGAACCTGGTATCAGAATTTGCTCAATTGTATCTGTCATCAGGGCATATAGTTTCTCTCCTGCTTGACAAAGTAACAGTTTGGCAATGGTCAGATCGGCTGGGATTTTTAGAATAAAACAGGTCCCCTGCCCTGATTGGTGGGTGACAGTGACTGTACCCCGCAATATCTGCATTTGCGCTCGAACAGCATCTAAGCCCACACCGCGCCCCGAAAGGTCATTTATTCGAGCTGCTGTAGAGAGTTCGGGTTCAAAGATTAAATCACTAATTTGAGCCGATGTTAGCTGCTGTGCTTCTAGGTTTGTAATTAGCTGATTCTCAATCGCCTTTTGACGAATAGCTTCAAGGTTTAAACCTTGGCCATTATCTCGAACTTTGATCACCAGATAACGGCCTGCTTGACTGGCGGATAGGTGGATCTGAGCCTTGTCGATTTTGCCCTGCTGTTGGCGTACTTCTGGCTTTTCAATACCATGATCAAACGCATTACGCACCAGATGCAAAAGCGGATCGTACAGTTTATCGGCAATGACCTTATCGACTAGAACATCGTCACCCCGAATTACCAAATCAACCTGTTTGTCATGCTGAACCGATAGCCGAGTTAGAACCTGCTGAAATCGCTGCAGTAAATTCCCGAGAGGTTGCATCCTAGCCTCTAGCATGGTTTCACGCAGGTCATTTACCAAGCGCTGCTGCCTTTCTAGGGTCTGACTGCTTTGGCGAACAAACAATTCTACGGCTTCCGCACTTTCCATTTGCTGGACCATAGAATCTAACGAGGCTTGTACGAGCAGCTGTAGTTCGCTGTAGTGGTCTAGCTCAAGGGAATCGAACTGCTGTTCAGTAGGCGCAAACGATGTTATGTGAAACGTTCCTGAAGTTTGAATGGTTTGGCGCTGGAGCCTATGTAACTGCAGCTGTTGTTGACCCAAACGATTCAGTAATGTCTGCATAGCGGTAGTTAACCGCTCATTATAGAGGGCTTGGCGATTTTGTTGGGTTAGAAGTTCACCAATGGTGTGGTTAAGCTGCTCAAGATGGGCGATGGATACTCGCAGGGTGCTATTCCTTGGGAGTACGGATGGATTTGACGGTTTGCTCTCCTGGTTGGTTGTACTCGAACCGGATAAATCGGCAGAGGACTGTTCAACGAGAGGTGATAAGTGCTCGGTGGCTGCTGTAGATACTTCTGGCAATGCCGAGACCGCGGCTGTTTCCCAAATGTTTTCTAGAGCCTGCAGCGTTGTTTGGTCATTGACCTTGCTGACCGGTATGGGCGGAGTCGAGGATTTTGGAGGGTGGGGGATAGCAGGCCGTGAAGCTCTAACTTTAGGCGGCTGAGACCCACCGATTGGTCGGTTTAGCAATCGCCATAACTGTCTATACCAGCTGGGTTTAGATGTTGTACGACGGTTGTTAGGGGATTGAATCCTATGGCGCTTGTTTGCTTTTTTAGGGGAGTGCTTTTTGCTGAGCTGTTTGAGGGCTGGGCAAGGAGCACCGCCCCGGGTGCGATCTCCTTGCAGGACGCTGCTTTGGCCAGACCGATAGTCTCCCAGGGCAACGGTGGCAATCTGAACCACCTGATCAGGCCGCTGATTGAGTGCTTCTAGGGTAGTTTGGGCAATCTCTCCAAACCCTGGCAGACTTAAGGATTCTGCCAAACCAAAAAAGACCTCTGCCTGGGACCTTAAAAGAACCCTTAAAGCTTCTGGTTCAGGAGCTTTAAGGGCAGTTTCTAAATCATTCAGGCGCTGGGCAACACCCATTTCAAAAATGGACTGGGTCATGTCAAACCCAAGTTCGGTAGAGGTTGGCAGATAGCCATCTTGGCCAAACTGATTGCCTAGGTTATCTTGAAGTTTGGTGACAACACCGGCCATCCGATCTAGGATGCTTGACTCATCAATTTGAGCCTCTGCCAGCTGGGCTGAGAGCAATAACTGTAGACAGTCATAGGCTTCAAAGATCAGTCCTTCTACAACAGGTGTCAGGGTGGCATCTGGGACACACAGGGCTTTAAAGGCGTCTTCTAAGGAATGGGTTGTAGTTTTGATGGCATCTAGCCCTACACTGGCAGCTGCCCCTTTTAAGGTATGGGCTGCCCGCATCAAACTATGCATTTTTTGGACGCTGAAGTCCTGCCGCAGGGTTTGCAGCTCATTGTCTATTTCCTGAAGCAGCTCAGATGCTTCTTGCAGAAAATAAGTGGGAACCGGCTGAGAGATCGCTGGATCGGAAGTCATGATTGGATAAAGACATGCGTTACTGGCATATAGAAAGCTCACAACCTTCTGAGGAAACTAGGGAGAAAATTGGTTACCTCAAACTTCGGAACTGGAGATTTAGAACTCTGGCTTAACTGACCTTAAACTTGCCTGTGCTCGATTGGAGCGCCTCAGCCGTTGCCAGCAGTTGATGAATAGACTGATTCAATTGTTCCGATTTCTTGGAAGTCTGATTGGCAATTTCGGTGGCTTCGGTCACAGTGGCGGCAACACCTTTAAATTCAGCTGCCTGCTTGTGGGTGGTTTGAGTAATTCCCTGGATCAACCCACTAATTTGCCCCGTTGCTTCTACAATTGCCGTCAGATTTTGGCGGGCATCTGTGACTAGGTTCGTCCCTGTGGCGACCTGTTGAATACCGGTTTCCATGGCGGTGGAAACTTCTGCTGTGTTGAGTTGAATCTCTTGTACCAGTTGTTCAATTTCGGTGGCGGCGGCAGCAGACTGACGGGCTAGGGAGCGAACTTCGTCGGCTACAACAGCAAACCCTCGACCGTACTTACCGGCTCGAGTTGCTTCAATAGAGGCATTGAGGGCCAGCAGCTGGGTTTGAGTGGTGAAGTGACTAATCAAGCTAACAATTTTGGAAACTTTCTGCGACGACTCGCTGAGCTGTTTGATACGCTGGTTGGTATCGGCCACCGTAGATCGGATAGCCATAATGCCATCCACCGTAAGGTTCATGGCAGTATCTCCGACCTGGATAGTCTGATTTGCCTGTTGAACGGCAACCTCTACCCGTTGGGCATCGTCAACAACGACTTCGGTAAAACTCATCATCGCCTGGACTCTTTTAAGAGCTTGCTCTAGGGAGATGGCCTGCTGCTGTGCTTCTCTATTTAGGGAGCTGACGGAGAGCTCACTGATCTGAGAGGTATGTCCAACTTGGTCAGCGGCTTGCTGCACTTCTAACACAATTTTCTGGAGGCTTTGAAGCGTGTTGTTATAAGCGCTGGCGACGGTGCCGACCTCGGTCTCCGTGACAGGGGCTCGTACGGTCAAATCGCCTTCTAAGGCTGGGCGAACTTCCGATAACAGCTGTATTACCTGCTGCTGTAACAGCTCTTTGGAAGCTTTTTCACGGGCGGCTGTTGTCGCCAAGGCGGCATTCTTTTCCTGGAGCTGGTCAAGATAGTCAGCCTGCTTTAAGGCCAAGTTGAGCTGGGCACCAATGCGGTGGACAAACTCTACTTCAGCCTCTTGCCAGTCGCGGGGACCGGTACACTGATGGATACAAAACAGCCCCCAAAGCGTATCCCCTTTAAGTAGGGGGACCACTAGGCTAGCTCGAACCTGTAGCTGTGATAGCAGCTCCACCAGACAGTCTGGCAAATCTAAGGTGGCAATATCATTAACCACCCAGTAGCGCCCCTGACGGTAGTTTTCTGCTTGATCTTCAGCAAAGCAATGGTCTTGGACTTTGGCGGCTACAGCAGAGAAGACCCCTGAAGCAACATCTTCGACCACAAACTCACCGACGCTATAGTTGGTGGCCACGTCAAATTGAAATAGACCGACTCGATCAGCTTTGAGCCGTTGGCGAATTTCACGTACCGTTGTTTTAAGGGTTTTAGATAAGTCAGTTGTCTTTCTGAGACGTTCAGTAATTTTGGTGATTAACTGCTCTTGGGCCGCCACCTGCTCTAGCTGGCGATTTTTCTCGTTGACCTGCTCTAGGTATTCAACCTGCTGCAGAGCTACATTTAGCTGGGCTGAAATTCTTTGGACGAAGGTAATTTCAGTATCTTTCCACTGACGGGGGCCAGCACATTGATGAATACAAAAAAGTCCCCATAGCTGACCCGCTTTGAGCAGCGGAACGACTAAATTGGCCCGGACTTGAAACTGAGCTAGGATATCGATATGGCAGTCGGGCAATCCTTGCTCATAGATATCGGCACATGCCCAAAAGCGCCCTTGACGGTAGGCTTCAGCCATCTGTCCACCAAAGCAGTGATCTTGAACATGGACCTCTTTAGCTGAAACAAAACTGGCGTTGACGTTTTCTGAAATAACTTCGCCACTGCCATGGTGAGTATCTGAATGAAATTGAAAAACAGCAACTCGATCCGCTTGGAGATGGTGCCGAATAGAGCGGGTGACTGAGCCAAATACTTGTTGAATATCAGTGGATTCGCGAATATTATCAATCAGTCCTATCAACAGACGCTCGCGCGTGGCCTCTTGCTGTCCCTGGTGCTGCAGCTCATGGGACTGGAGCTTGAGGGTCAGCTCTGTACCCACTTGGTAGAGTCGAGCAATTTCATCGCTTGTCCAATGGCGTGGGCTGACACAGGTTTGAACCACTAGCAGTCCCCATAGTCGATCTGCTAGAAAAATCGGTAAGCTCAGGCTGGCTTGTACCTGAAAGTGTTGAAACAGCTGTGTCTGGTAGGGAGTAATGGCGGCTTCTGAAGCATCGGTGACTTTGACAATCGCTTGATGTTCATAGCTTTGAGCTTTGGTGGCTCCAAAGGCCAGGGCAGCTACCGACTGGCCTAGGGCCGGTCGGTAACCAGAGGTCAGGGATTCGGCAATGACGGTACCCTGGGTTTCGGATTGAAACTGATAGACTAGGGCACGGTCGGCAGTAAAGGATTTGCGTAGCTCAGTGACCGTAATTTGGTAAAGATTCTGGAGATCGGTGGCTTGGGCCATGGCGTTTGCGATCGCAAACGGTCGCCTACCTGGACTGGTTAAAAATGGCACAGGGTTTGCCGTCAAAGGTAAAGTAGCGCCTTCTGGCAAAACCTCTGGGTTAGCCTCGGCCGGAGATTGGTCAAAGAATGTGAGATCCTCTGCAGGAAAAGTAAGCTCCGTAGCTTCATCGATATCAGGATTTGCGGTCCCAAAAGAGGTCTCTAACTCAAGGGTATTTTCAAGTTCCTCAGAGTGTCTGCCTGATTTAGTACTAGAAGTATTTGACATAGAAAGGTCTCAGAAAATTAAATAAGATTGAAATTGACTGTAGATACAGGCGGCTATAAAGACTAAAACAGCCCTTTCACCAAATGCTCAACAACTGACGCAATATCTAAAACCACTCCCCCATGGTCTGGAAGATAACCAGCTGTAAAGGTCGCCAGTTTAGAAGAGTCAAGATCTGTTTGTTGATGAATTGATTCAAACTCAATCAGCTCTACATCATCTACCTGCTCTACAACCAATCCAACCGAGCGCTGGTCTGAGCGCACCACGATGGCCACTGGTTCCTCTAACAGTGGCGCTTGATGCCACAGGGGACTATCTCCAACCAACGCATTCAAATCGGCCAACCAAAGAATCTCACCGCGCCAGCTAAAGACACCCAGTATAGACTTAGAGATTTCCGGAATTGGTAAGATTTCTACCATGGTTAGCTGTCGTACTTCGACGATGTCCTGCAACGGTATTAGCGTCTTATTTTCCCCTGAGAGCCTGATTCGTAAAAAGCGCTGGCGTGTGTCTTCAGGAATTGGCTCTAAACCAAGCTGATCGGTTTGTATAGCGTGCTCTGCAATCAGAGACTGTGACACACCTGTTGCTGGTAACATGCCCAATAGCTCCTAATGCATAACTTGCTGAAGTGTCGCAGCGAGCTGTTGCTGATCGACAGGCTTGCTCAAATAGGCATCAGCGCCTAACATTGAACCCCAAAGCTTATCGGCTTCTGTGCTTTTAGTCGAACAAATAACGACAGGAATCGCTTGAGTCTGCTCATTTGTCTTGAGATCACGACAGAATTCAAAACCACTTTGTCCCGGTAGTACAACGTCCAAAAAAACCATATCAGGCAGATTAGCTTGAACCTTGAGCATGGCCTCCTCACTACTCTGAACCCCCACAACCGTTATTCCTGACTGTTGGAGATACTGGGTCAGTCGCTCTCTATCCGTTAAACTATCTTCTACAATCAAAGCAGTTACCATAGAACCTCGATTTTTTTAAGTGAATTGGACCAACAACAGATATTTCAAATCAAACCTCGACCACTGCTGTGTCAGACCGAGGTCGAAAGCCGAGGATGCTGATGAAGGCTACCGGCCGCATTTTCGCCATGGCCCCGTATATATTTTTTTAGCACCTTCAAAACCCGCTGTTGTCTAATGGGTTTACCTAAAAAACCAGAAGCACCCACCACTTTGGCCCGTACCCGATCGGCTATACCATCGTTGTTGGTGACAATTACAATTGGAATTTCTTGAAAGGCAGAAATTCGCCGAATCTGGGCACATAGCTCATAGCCATTGGCAACCGGCATAACTAAATCCAGAAAGATCAGCTGAGGTTTTAACTCTAGTAGCTGGGGCAGGGCATGGAGGGGATCTGCAATATTGACATAGTGATATCCGGCACTTTGAATAATTTTCCCCATGGCCTGACTATCTGCTGGACTATCATCGATGTAGAGCACCGTCGGTCCACGGGGTACGGCAGTTAGTGATTTAGCTGTTAGAGGCAGAGCATTAGAGGTAGGGGCAGCAGTATTAGACAGCGGCTCACATGGCACAGAAGAAGCACCAACATTAGCAACCCCAACCGTTAGGTCCTCTACATCGACCATACGAATAAAATCCTTTTGTATAAAGGGTAAGATCGATAGAGTCAGTGGAACAATTGGCTGCTTAACTCTCAGTGCCAAATCTCTCAGGGTTTGTTGACCAGTTACCAGACCCGTTAGGGCTCGAAACATGGCCAAGGATGTTTGTTCCTTCAAGCGTGTAGGTTGAACAATCACAGGGGCCTGATTGGGCAAAATATTAATTAGATCTGCCTGTTCCCAATTTCGCCAATCTTGACGTACGTCTTCCCAGACTTGAACATATTGAAGACTGATGCAAGGAAACTTAGCTGCATCTCGAGGGCTTGCTCGATGGGTCAATAATTTCCTTGATATTTGAAAATTTAAGGTGCCCTGCTGTACGATGTCAAACAAAACCTCCGAGATACAGCCTATTACTAGCTCGGAGAAACGCTCTCGACTAAATTTCTTACGCATTACCAATTTAGCTAGCGTATTGTAAGTCAGGACGGAAGTAGAGTTTTGATTTTGTTTAAGCAGCTCCGGACAATACTTCAACAGCTGTCTATGCCAGCGACGTTTCGAATGGGTTTGTATAGTTGCCCAAACAATTTGCCCAACTAAAAAGTAAAGATGCCATGGGGCTTTTGTTTCAGTTTCGATCGATAGAATTCCAGTAAACTGCCGTTCCTTACACTGCTGGATTTTCTTATCTAGATCGACAATGATTGGCATGGATGTCATACGGTTTTTAGTACCCTATGCTTAGATGGGCTTAGTAGAAATTCTGCCCAGAAGACGCCCTTCCAAATCATCCGAATTTCTACTGACTCATCACTATCCCGGGTATTAGAATCAGGGATTAGGATTGCTCCGCGATAGAAGTCTGACACCAGCTAGCTGGTGTCGTTTGATTCTACCTACGCGCTCTTAGACTTTTTCAGCATCTGAAACCACTGATGCAATACCAAAATACGAATCCGATAACAGTCATAACCATCGGGATGTTCGCTCTGCTCAACAATACCGAGATTTTGGAGGATATGTACGGCATCTAAACATTGAATCTCTGAGAGATTTAGTTTTTTAGATAAAAATGCAAGCAAAACCCTGGCCCTGAGCCAACCGTCAGTGCTATTTGCGGCGGCTGTCATTAAGCTTAGGGCATTCAAAACATGATGAACCTTAGGCTTCGAATGGTAGGTTCTCAGCTCGCCAATGATGCCATGCTGAACATAGGCCTTGAGCGACTGATCGCGAAATATCTTTCTTAGATGTTGCTGGGCAAAGACAAAGGTGATTCTTCTCTTTGCACGCGGTTCGGACCGGGTTTCAGCCTTTTTAGCTAAAAATCCTGCTATCTTTCTGACTAAAAATGGATGCCCACCGCTAAGACGGTGAACTGCCTGTATAGTTTGGCTGTCAAACTTCCATTTCATCAGGCCGCCAATGCCGTGAATCAGCAATGAGGTTTCCTGAATAAAGAACGGCTGTAGAAAAGATTCTTTAAAGAACCGGTGGAGCGGATTTTTGGAGGTATCAGAGAAATTCCACTTATTCATCCGATTACACTGAGGTCGCACGGCTGTGGCTAACAGAGACACAAGCTGTTCTTTTTGACTCAAAGCACGTAGTGCACCAAAGACAAAATTAAATTCTTCCGCTTTCTCTTCAAATTTTTCATTGGACTGTGGAAAAATCCTGTCTAAATTATCTAAAAAGCATAGAATAGGAACCTCATAGCCAACGCCCTCAAGATCTTTGGAGAGCTTTTTAAAGTGTCGGTAAAATTCGCGCGATAACTCTTTTATGGAACGACCACTTTCGGAAAGAGCAGGCGGTTTTTCTATTAGGGGGTTTTTGTTTTTAGCTAGGAGATATAGATTTTGCAGAATGTCGTCTAGCAGTCCGGCACCGTAGCCAATGTCATTGTATTTTTGCAGGTCCGTATAGATGACGGCATGATCCTGACAGGCTAACGATAGCTGGTGTAAGACAGATGACTTTCCTGACTTGCGTAATCCAAATAAGCCAACACTTTGATTGTTTTTCAAGTCGGCTGCCAGCTGTTCGAGGAGCTCCGTACGGCCAAAAAACAACAGTTTATCACGGATAGGTTTCTTATCTTTGAAAAAGTCTGTGGTGTCGGTATATCGACGAATATGTCTAAATAAAACCTCTTTACACTCGTCACCGCTGGGCAAAGCATGCTCTATTTCCGCTAGCGAGAGCGGTACAATCCTAAAATTCTCCCGTACTTTCAAGTCCGCAATCAGTTCCCTTACTGCGTTTCCAGGCAGCTCTTCGTATAAAATTATTCCAACCAGGTCCGGATTGTGAAGTTTAATATCAGTAGACCGATGGAACAGTTCTTCTATATCGCTTTTAGTCAAGTGTGATGATATCACGGACACCAAAAAAGGCGGTTTCAATCCAAAATGATCTGGAATCTCGGTGACTAGTAAAGTATGATCATCCTCCTGTTTGGAGATAGCAGTTACCTGATCTAGAAAGCTTTGGGCAATGACCATGGCTGGCCGATAACCACCTACGCTTAGGGAAAGAATCTGTTCTTCAACGGATGCCCATAGCTCTGGTGATATTCGCTTGGCTTCTTTGCGGCATTTTAGCAGCAACAGGGTAACGTACAGACAGTCCTGACACGCCTTGGCTTCTGATGGAGAAATCGTCAGCCATGATTCATCTATCTTGAGAATACCGAGGCAGGCTTGCTTGAGCTCATCTAAAAACTTCTTGTGAATGTGGCTTGGATATTGAGTTCCTGGAATGTTGAGGCTTAAACGATTTAGCTGCTCAAACAGGGTCAAAAAATCGGAACTAGCAAAAATTTCTTTTCTTTTTAGATCGTCATCAATGGACGATTGTTGATCATAGTTTTTTAGATACCGCATACTTCGAACACTTGCCCGTTTGCGAATCTTGTTGGCTAATGGTTTAGCTAACTGCACGGCTTTCTTCAGCTCGATTTCAATACTCTTTCTTAGGGCTGCATCACTAAGCTTGCTAGTGCTTTCAACCTGAACAACCGCATTGTGAAAAGCATTGATTAGATGGGTTGTCAGGGTTAAGCCTCGTGATGCCCTCAAATTATAAATAAAGGGTTGGAGAAATGATTGAACGGTCTCTAATTCTCCCTTTAGTTCTGAGCTTTGGGCTAAAATTCGACTGTAATGAAAGGCACGGTAAAGGGCATTGGCTCGTTTCTCAATGAGCTTTTCGGATGTGGATTCATCAGCTGTAACCTGGGTAGCCCACATCCACAGAGAACTAAGTTTTTCTGTATTAATAAAACCCTGGGCTACCTGGTTGAGATATAGCAACAGGTTAATAACGTTAGTGGCGTCATATTTGAGGCCGGCAACTAGCAGAAAAACCTCTTCCCAACGCTTGTCATTGGCATATAGCCTCACCATTTCGGAGAGAGCCTGATTGTTATAGTTTTCGTGTATGTATTTGGCAGCTAGAAATTCCTGAAACGTTAGGTGGGAGAATGAGTAAATCCCCTCAGACTGTTCTACTAAAATACCCTGTTGAATAGCAATAGCATCTAATATTGTCTCTCCGCTTAGATTGCTGGGAGCATTTAACTCCTTGAGCAGAAACCCTCTAATATGCTTAACTAGGCCATTTTTTGAAAATAGTAATTTGTCATCTCGGAAAGCCTTGTAGGCAATTTCAGATAACAGTTTTTCTTCAAGTTCGACATGTAGACCTTCATAAATTCCTTTTTTTGAAATGCGTTTTTCGTCAAACCACTTTTTTAGCAGGATACGCAACCCTTGATGATAGAGGATACTCCTGTTGCCAGAGAATGTTTGAGAGCGGCTGTAAACTAGGCACAGAAATGTCAGCAGTAGGGGCGTTTGGGCCAACTCTCTAACAGCAACATTATCGGATTTGCGCAGTAGTTTCCAACACTTTTCAGCTTCATCAGAGTCTTCTCCTTCACCTGAAGAGAACCAGTTATAAATAAAGCTCTTTATCTGCTCCTGGCTGTTACCAGCCAGGGTGACTTCTCGAAAACTAGGCGATGGGCAGCGATAGGCTGCGGCTCTACAGGATATAACATAGCGATTTTTCTCATAGGATTCGACAAAAGTTTCGATCTTGTCGAGCACCTGGTGTCGATTACTTGATGAGACCTCATCTAAGCCATCAAATAAAATTAGAAACCGACCTCTCCGTAGGGCATTTTCGGTAATCCTTTTGGCATCTGGAAAATCAAAGGATTCTAACTCGTTGGCGATGTAACTTTGAAAACTGATTGTTTCCTCAGTCACCTTTTTTAAATCGACCCAAACTGGCATGCAACTATATTGAAACTCGGTTTCACTTTTACACTTGAGTGATTCCAATCCAATTTTTCGGAGTAGTGTGGTTTTACCCGCCCCAGGTGGTCCAATGATTGACAAATATTGAAGCTCGTTGGCAATGTCTATGGCTGTTTTCTGACGGGCTGAGCCGGTGGATGATTTTCGTTCGTGTCTGGCACGACAGGCTTTTTCCATGTCGTCAATGGACATGGACTTGTTGATTTCGCTGTCTTCTAAAAGTCGTACGGGAACGTAGACCGAGTCTAGGCTGACAGGCTTACTCATGCCTAGTATTTTGAGTCTGCCGTGCCGTTCTTTAAACCGGTGTACGTATGACTGGGACGCAGATAAAATAGCCTGTTTTGTCTTTGAGTTAAGACGCTTCCTTAGTAGGCCGAAGAACCTTCCCCGCCCAATGTCTGCTATGTCAGTAATTAAGTTAGCTAGCGCTCGAGCCTCTGCAGACATAATAGGGCAGTCATTCTGTTAAGAATTCATTAATGATGATTTTTACATGTATTCATGCTACGAGTCTACCTTGAAGCAATCTGAAAGTGGGCTTGCTATTTTTCGGGATTAATTTTCTGGTGTTCTGTAAAGCACTGGGCTGATGGCACTAGACCCCATTGACAGGAGTCGGTAAACGTCTGGGGAATTAGCTAGAGGAATATGACCCCATAGGTTGCTTTAGCGGGCAAGCAACCCACGGGGTCAATATTCCTGCATGGCGCTTGCTCGGGAGTTTTTTTAGGGGTCAGCGTTAGGTCTGAGTTAGGTCTGGGCTGCTTTGTAGGCGGCCCAACCGCCATAGTGAGAAATATCAGGCCAGTTGTTTTCTACAATTAACGCTCGCGGGTAGAGCATTGCGATCGCACTGCCCCCATCAGCTAGCGCGACCGTCGCCGGATACATATCTGGTGGCTCTGTGGATACCAGATAGTCATACTGCTGGGCAGTAAGCTCATATAGTTCGCCAGGTATGGAAATCCCATCCGACTCTACCGCATAGATACCCGGGTGCCAGCCATCTTTAACGGCGTGTAGACGATAGCTGGCTGCGGTTTTAGCCGCCCCGGCAAAGGTTGCCGACTGTAGATTGCCATGGTCCGGCTGGCCCCGCAGGGCAGACCCGCAAATAAACACGCGCTTGATTTTATCGTCGCTCATAAAAAGTCTCCCCTGAACATTAGAAAAGTAAAACAAAATAGCAAACTTTAACAAAAGTGACAGAGAATAGGACTGTCAGCGTAACTTAATTAAACCCCATAACGACGGCCTCCTGGAAAATTCTACCCCCCGTAAATAGAGTTGTTGGGTCATGAAAGAGTCATCTCAAAATCGAATTAAACTTTCGCAGCTTACGATTTTGGTGGCTGTCGCTGATCAGCAAAGTTTTAGCGAAGCTGCTCTCACACTGGGTATCTCCCAGTCAGCGGTCAGCCACGCGATTTCATCCCTAGAGACCTATTTGGGGGTTGTTTTGTTTACACGGGGACGCTATGGAGCCCGCCTCACCCCCCTAGGAGCCAGGGTTTTACCCCATGCTCGAGTAATTGCCACCCACACCGATTCAATCTTAAAAGAAGCCCATCTCACCCGTGGTCTAGAGGGCGGCGAGGTTAGGATTGCAACGTTTCGCAGCATTGCCACCCACGTATTACCCAATAAATTGGCACAGTTTCATAGACGGTTTCCAGGCATTAGACTCAACCTTGCCGAATATGATAACTATCACCGGGTGGAACAGATGTTGCGGGAGGGCCAAACCGATATTGGCATTACCTTAATGCCGACGGGTAAAGGACTGACGGCCTGGGAATTTCTCAAGGATGAATATATTGTGTTGTTGCCCCCCGATCTAAAGCTAGATAATGACCAGTTAACCTGGCCGCAGCTGGCGGCGCTGCCTTTGATTATGCCGCCGGTGGATTATGTTATGATGCGCCCTGTCTACGACCACATTAACGGGTTGGGCTATCGCCTTAATGTGGTCAATGAGATCAAAACAGATGCCACCATTGTGAGTCTTGTTGCCCAGGGGTTGGGGGGTACCATCCTGCCACGGCTAGCAGCAGAGCCGATCCCAAAGGCCGTACGGGTCTATTCGCTGCCGATACCGATTGAACGACGGATAGGGGTAGCCGTTTTGGCAGAAGCCCTGCAGCCGCCAGCAGTTTATGCGCTGTTAGAGACCCTGATTGACTCACCCAAAACTGGACGAGCGGCGGGGGAAATGCTGTAGCGGTCAGAGACGGCTACCCGGAAAAATTCCAGATGATGGCATCAGCTCCCTGGCTGCAGATTAGTCAAAAACTGTCGTCCACAGTCTTTACAGCGATAATTTTGTCGATGCTGTCGACGACCATTTTTTCTCAGACGGTGAGAGCCGCAGCGAGGACAGGCTAGCTGTGACGTCTGGGGTCTGTAGCTGTGGCGCTTAAACACATTGACAATCCGAGTCTGGCTAAGTTCTAGATGCTGACGAATGTGTTGTTTGGCGGTTTCGGCATCGCCCAGGGCAATGGCATCGACAATTTGCCAATGCTCTTGTTGGATGGCGTCAACATCCATGGGAGCCTGTAAAATTTGCAGCCGTAGCAGCTTGACCTGGTTAGAAAGCTGGTCTAGAAGGGAAATTAACCAGGGATTTTGAGAACTTTGGGCCACCAGATGATGGAAGTCGTAGTTAAGCTCTAGCCGTTTTAAGGTTTGGCTATCGTCAGGCCGGTCACTCAGGGCGCCTGATGCGACTAGATTTTGCTTGAGGGCCTGGATCTGGGCGGGGGTAGCGCGGCGACAGGCACTTTCTACCGCCAGCTGCTCCAGGGCAATACGACAGTCATACAGCTGAATAGCGCTGTCCAATGAAATTTCGACAATGGTAATGCCATCGGGGGAGTCAGCGGTAATCAGCTGCTCTTGCTGCAGACGGCGAATAGCCTCGCGTACAGGAGTACGGCTGACATCCAGCTGCTGGGCAAGCTGGCTTTCAACCAGACGCTCACCTAAACGAATCTCGCCGGTTAAAATCGAGGCCCGCAGCGTTAGGTACACCCGTTCGTACAGCGGCGGCGAGGACGATGAACTCAGCAACAAAAATCCCTCATGCATTCTAGACCCGTTGCTTGTACTCTAACCGACCAGGGATAAAGTTAGGGGACGGTGGGTTGCGTTTTGTTACGTTTGTGGGGAATGTGGGGACAGCGGTAGTGCTGGTCCAGTTTGAGCAGGGTATGCAGCAACACATTGGCCCCTTGAATACAGTGCTCCGCCGTGGTGTATTCGGTTTCGGCGTGGCTGATGCCGCCCTGGCTAGGCACAAAGATCATACCCATGTCGGTGACGCTGGCGATATTTTGAGCGTCATGGCTGGCGCGGCTGGGTAGCTGACGAGCACTCAGTTTGAGGTGCTGGCACACCTGGGCAACGGTGTTGTAAATGTGGGAGCTAACAGGGACGGGATCGTTTTGCAGTTGGGGTTTAAGGGAGATACGGGTGCGGGTGGCCGCTGCGATCGCACCCACCGTCTGCACCAACCTTGACACCATGGCATCCAAGCAATCGTTGGACAGATCCCGCAGGTCCACCGTTAGCTCCACCTGTCCGGGTATCGTATTGCCGACATTCGGAGATAGCGCCATGGCCCCCACCGTCGCCACCTGATCGCCCCCCTGGGGTAGGGTTGAATCGACGCCTAGCTGATTGACCGCTAGGGTAATCTGGGCGGCCGCCACCAGGGCATCCTGGCGCATATCCATGGGCGTCGTGCCCGCATGGCTGGGGCTACCCTCAATCGTAATCAAATAGCGGCGCTGCCCCACAATACCGGTGACCAGGCCAATGTCACAGCCCGTTGCCTCTAGCACCGGCCCCTGTTCCACATGCAATTCCACAAAAGCCGCTAGGCTGCCGGGATCGCGCTTTGCCAACCCCAGCTGGGACCAGTCACCGCCAATGGCCTGCAGGCTCTGCTGCATGGAGCCATGGTGAGGATGCTGGTAAACCTCAGGATCGGTGCTCGCTTTGCCTGCGATCGCCTTACTACCGATCATGGTCCGCTCTTCATCGGCAAACACAATGACCTCAATTGAGTGATCAAGACGCCGATTGTGCTCACTCAAGGTGTGGACCACTTCAAGCCCCGCCAGCACGCCGTAGGTACCATCGTAGATACCCGCATTGGGCACCGTATCCAAATGGGAGCCCGTTGCCAGGGCAGGGGCCAGGGCATCATGCCCGAGGTAGCGACCGATGATATTGCCTGCCGTATCAATGGTCACCGCCATACCGGCATCTACCATCCAACGCTGCACTAGCTGCCGCGCCTCTCTATCGGCAGGGGTAAAGGCCAACCGATTGACACCGCCGTCAGCTAAGGCGCCGATGGCACCCATCTGAGTCATGGTTTGCATCAACCGAGCCCCGTTGATCCGCAGAGATGATAGTTGCTCGGGTTCCATGGCGTTTTTATAAATGGTGTTTTTTAAGGGAAAAGCAGTGCAAACCTGCCAAACCCTAACGTTTGGGGATAAGTTTGGTGAACTTGGATAAATCTGAATAGAGCCGACCGCTAGATAATGATGGATGACTTGGCGGCGGATAGGGCTAACAGCTGCTGCTGTGTCCAGTGGGAAGCCTGCTTAACCCGCCGGATTGAACCTGTTCCATAGGCTGTCTCCAGGCTTCGACTCATCTGGAGCAACTGCGACGGCGTCCATGGGGATTTCATGATTAATTCTCTCTTGCTAGCTACCCTTCCACTGTAGAAATCCCCATGGAATCCAACAAAAAGCAATGCCTATCGTTTACATGAGTAGGTTAGATGCATAATGCCTCGATTGGGTTGGCAGGCTATTCCCAAGCCAGTAAAGGGCAAAGCCGTCGTCCCACTCAGTAGAAATACAGACAATACATGCAAACTGTATACACAGAAACATTCTGAGATCTAGATATCTATTTAACTGTATAGACAAACGATTAACTGTGTAGACAAACGAATTAACCCTGGGCCCCGACATTGGGGGCGGTGGTGAAGCTGAATCACCGTAACAGGCTTTTTATAAAATCAGGAGCAGTGTGGTGAGTAAGCACGAGTATATTGAGCAACCCAATGAGACGACGGCAGACCTCCCCCCTGAGCCGATTGTAGCCGTCTCCACCGATCTAATCTATGGATTAGAAGACAGACCACCCCTGCGGGAAACATTGTTTGCGGCCGTTCAGCATGTGCTGGCTAGCTTTATCGGCATTATTACCCCATCGTTAATTATCGGGGGAGCGCTGGACCTAGCTCCCCAGGATCGAGCTTACCTGATTAGCATGTCGCTGTTTGTTTCGGGTATCGCCACGTTTATTCAGGCGCGTCGCATTGGTCCGGTGGGTTCAGGGTTACTGAGCATTCAGGGTACCAGCTTTGCTTTTATCGGACCGATTATCGGGGCCGGAACAGCGGCCATTGCAGGCGGGGCCGAACCAACCCAGGCGCTGGGGCTAATTTTTGGCATGTGTTTTCTGGGATCATTTATTGAGATGATCTTGAGTCAGTTTTTAGAGGTGATTAGCCGGGTGATTACACCGCTGGTGACAGGCACCGTGGTCATGCTGATCGGTTTGACCTTGATCAACGCTGGTGTGCTGGCCATGGGAGGAGGCGCTCTAGCCAGACAGAACGAGACCTACGGCAGCGCTCAGAATCTGTTTTTGTCCCTGTTGGTGCTGGCAATTATTGTCATTCTCAACACCAGTAACAACAACTTTTTGCGGATGGCCTCCATCGCCATCGGTCTGATTGTGGGCTACATCATCGGTCTGTTTATGGGTATTGTCGACCTGAGCCGTTTAAGCGAGATGTCCATATTTAGCCTACCGATTCCGTTTCGCTATGGGTTTGGGTTTAACCCGGCAGCGTTTATTCCCTTTGCATTTTTGTATTTGATTACGGCCATCGAGTCCATTGGCGATCTGACCGCCACATCGGTGGTTACAGGACAGCCCATCCGTGGCAAAACCTATTTTCGGCGGATTCGCGGCGGGGTTTTAGGAGACGGTATTAACTCTCTGCTGGCGGCCTGTTTCAACACATTTCCCAATACCACCTTTAGCCAAAACAACGGGGTGATTCAACTCACTGGGATTGGTAGCCGCTATGTGGGATATTTTATTGCAGGTATTTTTGCCCTGCTAGGGCTGTTCCCGGTTATCGGCGGGGTGCTGCAGGCCATTCCTCAGCCGGTGCTGGGTGGGGCCACTATTGTTATGTTTGGCAGCGTGGCGGCCGCCGGTCTTAAAATTATTGCGTCGATTGAGCTGGGTCGACGGGAGACCATTATTTTGGCAACCTCATTGGGTCTGGGGTTGGGGGTCACCTTTGCACCGGACCTGCTGACAGGATTACCTGTCCTGGCAAAAAACATTTTTGGCTCGGGTATTTCCACCGGCGGTCTATGTGCACTGGTGTTGAATATTTTGCTGCCCGGAGAACGTCGCTAACTGCGAAGAGGTTGGGTAACTGTCGTTACAGATAGTCAGACCGGGGCATTTATAAACTGATGTCTACTCTGGCTTTAGAGTCTGGGAACTGTCTTCCTGGGTTTACGGTGTTTGTTTTAGTTGGTCACATTGCTTATGTCATCGAATACCCTGGCTGCGTCGGTTGATACCCTAATGATTAACGGCGAGCGCCTCATGCAGATGATGGGCGCGGTTGGTGCAATCGGAGCATTACCCAACGGTGGGGTGCGACGATTGGCATTTAGTCCGGAGGATGTGCAGGCCAGACAGCAGGTGCAGCATTGGATGAAGGCGGCCGGCATGACCGTCACAATCGATGCGGCGGGCAATATAATCGGGCGCTACCGGGGGCGGTTTCCCCATGCGCCGGCGTTGGCCACGGGCTCCCATTTGGATACGGTGCCCAATGCGGGTATCTATGACGGCACCTACGGTGTGCTGGCGGGGATAGAAGCGGCCCGCACCCTCCACGAGCATGGCATTTATCCCGACCATCCCATTGAGGTCATTGTGTTTGCCGATGAGGAGCGCACGATGATTGGCAGTAAAGCCATGGCGGGCAAAGCCAGTTTAGAACCCAATTTTTATGACCATCCCCACTATGAGCCGATTGAGATCAGCCTGGGTCACATCGGTGGCGACTGGTCTCAGCTGCCCGCAGCCCAGCGGGATACCGATGGTTTAGCGGCATTTGTGGAACTCCATGTGGAGCAAGGGCCGGTGCTGGAGGCGGCGGCAAATCCTCTGGGGTTGGTCACTGGTATTGTGGGGCAGCGGCGCTATTTGATTACGATTGATGGCAGCGCCAGCCACGCCGGTACGACGCCCATGGCCATGCGCCAGGATGCCCTGGTGGCCGCCTCACAGATTATTTTGGCGGTTAACCGCATCGGCTGTAGGACGGGTGACGGCTATGGCGAGCAGGTGGCGACGGTGGGAGCGATGGAGCTCTCACCCAATGTGGCCAATACCATCCCCGGTCGAGTGGAGATGACCCTGGATATTCGAGACCTCTCCAACCAGCGATTGGATGCGATGATAGCGGCATTGGAGCTGGAAATAGGCGCGATCGCAACCACCACAGACACCCAAATTGGTACCAAACTTCAGCTCCGCAATGAACCGGTCCCGGTTAACTCCCACATTTACAACGCCATTGCCCAGGTCTGCTGCGAGCTAGAGCTACCCACCCAGGCCCTGCCCAGTCGCGCCAGCCACGACGCCCAAATTATCGCCAATATCACCGATATGGGCATGATCTTTGTGCCCAGCCAGGGCGGCATCAGCCACGCCGAAACCGAATACACCACGGCGGAGCACTGCATTCAAGGGGCTAACGTGCTGTTGCACACCCTGCTCAAGCTGGATCAGCACTATCGCTGCCCCGAGGATAACGAAGCCATGCCCGCAGGGGAAGTCATGCCCGCAGCCGCTGTCCAGAAATCTAAAGTTTAGTGATTGGATCCGATACAATCCTTCTTAGCTTTAACTATCCTGGCCTTAACTACCCTTGTCGTAGACCCTGTAGGAACCAATCACCATGGCGGTTAGCGCCGATCGACCTTCCCCAATTGCCCCCCGGCCCTCAACTTCAGTATCCCCAGGGCCGCTGCCAACCAAGACAGCAGCCGGGGTGGCGCTGCGCGCTGTCACCAAAAAGTACGGCACCGTCACCGCCATTGAAAACATGACCCTGGATATCCCGGCGGGTATCTATTGTTGTTTGCTTGGCCCTAGCGGCTGTGGTAAGACTACGGCGCTGCGGATGATTTCAGGTCACGAAGCGGTCACCAGCGGTCAGGTGCTGATTGGCGATCGCTGTGTGAATGAGCTGCCTGCGGCCAAACGAAACACCGCCATGATGTTCCAAAACTATGCGCTGTTTCCCCACAAAACCGTGTGGCAAAACGTAGAGTTTGGGTTGAAAATGCAGCGGGTTTCCCAAACTGAGCGCTGCGATCGCGTCGCAGAAATTTTAGAACTAGTGGGTCTAAGCCACACCGCCAAACGCAAACCCCACCAGCTGAGCGGTGGCCAACAGCAGCGGATTGCCCTGGCGCGGGCCCTGGTCACCCGTCCCCAGGTCCTCATGCTAGACGAACCCCTAAGCGCCCTAGATGAAAACCTCCGGGTGCGGATGCGGGGCGAGCTACGTAAAATCCAAAAACAGTTTGGGCTGACATTTATTCAGGTCACCCACCATGTGGAAGAGGCGTTTTCCCTATCGGATCAAATCGTCGTCATGAACCACGGTCATATCGACCAAGTGGCCACCCCCACCCAGCTGTTTAATAGCCCCGCCTCCCAGTTTGTTGCCAGGTTTATTGGCGACAACAATATTTTCTCCGGTGCGGTGCTCACCGCCACACCCCATGGCAGCGACAACGATCTGATCGAACTAAGCGTCGACGGCATTGGTGCGGTGTTTGCCACCGGCCAAAGCTCCCAGCCAGGCACCGTCGCCGCCTGCTGTGTCCGTCCCGATCTGCTCACCCTAGCAACAATAGAGTCTTCCCCAGCGGCCGACCCGCCCCTGACCAATAGACTGATCGCCCGCATCACCCAGGTGGAACTCACCGGGTTTGTCACCCGTGTCGGACTGATGGCAACCGCCACGGGGCAGCCCCTGCTGCACACCCTACGAACGGTGGATTGGAACCGGCTTGGTCTAGCAGAAGGCCACAGCGTAGTTGTTAAGTTCGCGGCTGACGATACCGTGTTCCTGGCCCACTGAGGGTAGATGGCACCAAAAACCCAATCAATCTAGACACCCTGCACCCCTATTTCTAAATTGATCCTTTAGCTACGAATCCTGGTGGCATCGGCCAGTAAACTATTGCCACTAAACCAACTCAGGATAAGTACTTAGGCCAAATTGGTTCCATGAGTCCTTTTCCCATGGGAAGGTCCGACCGTTTTACCGGTATAGTCTGCCGACGACTGGGATTTCTGGCCCATTAAACAACTGGCCAAGCCCGGCCAACCGGATTCATAAGCTCACTTGAACCTGTTTTAACCTGTTACCTATGACTAAAATTACTCGCCGTAAGCTACTCTATACTGGTTTGGCCACCGGAGCTGCCGTCGCCACTGCGCGCTGCGCTGCCCCCGAAGGGACCCCCAACAATCCGGCCCCCGGACCTGAGGTCAATACCAACCAGACCAAGGATGTCACCCTGCGGCTAATCGGTACCGGCGTTTCCCAGATCAACGAAATTCGCGACAAGGCCCAAGAGGATCTGGGCTTTAAATTGGAAATGCGCGCCCTGAGCACCGAAGAAAACAATCAGATCGCCATTACCCAGCCCGACCAGTACGATATTTTTGACGGTGAATACTTTAGTCTGCCCCTAGTGGTACCCTCGGGAAATTTGCAGCCCATTGATGTAACTAAAATCAGTGACTGGGACAAAATTGTTCCCTTTTTCACCTCCGGTGAGTTTGAGGGGATGCCGGTCGAATCGTCCCAAGGTACGGCCCCCTACAAAGTGATGTACCTCACCGGCGCAGACTCCACGGAATTCTCCGCCACCCCCACCGATTTTGCCACGCTGATTCCCTTCCAGTACAACGCCGATACCCTCGGCTACCGTCCGGACCTGGTCGGTCGTGCAATTGAAAGCTGGGGCGAACTCTTTAATGAAGAATTCCAGGGAAAAACCTCTATTCTGGATATTCCTCAGATTGGCATCATGGACGCCGCCATGGTGGCCGAAGCCCTGGGTCTCATGACCTTTGGGGATAAGGGCAACATGACTAGGGCAGAAATTGACCAGATTACGGATATTCTCAAAGAGCAAAAAGCCAAGGGGCAGTTTCGAGCCTTCTGGAAAAACTTTGATGAATCAGTCAATCTGATGACATCGGGGGAAGTCATTATCCAATCGATGTGGTCCCCGGCTGTAACCGCCGTACAGGCCCAGGGCATCGACTGCATCTATGCCCCGCTTAAAGAAGGTTATCGCGGCTGGGGCGGCGGCGTTGGTCTCTCAAAAAATCTCCAAGGGATTGAGTTAGACGCCGCCTATGAATACCTCAACTGGATGCTAGATGGCTGGGTAGGCGCATTTTTAGGCCGCCAGGGCTACTACAGCGCCGCCCCCGAAAATGCTAAAAAGTTTATGTCCGCTGAAGAGTGGGATTTTTGGTATGAGGGTAAACCCGCTGCCACCGACATGTTAGATCCCTTTGAGAAGACCCTTGCCAAGGCAGGCACCGTCCGCGACGGTGGGTCCTTTAAGGATCGCTTTGGCAACATTGTTTGTTGGAACTCCACCATGGAAGAGAACACCTATCTTGTTCAAAAGTGGAATGAGTTTATTGCATCGTAGGTTGGAGTTCTCTTTTCTTACAAGGTTTTTGAGATAGGAGATTTCTAACGTCTATGGATGGGGCAAAACTTGCCCCACTAGCATTTTTTGCCATCCATTACTTAGTAAACAAACGGCGTTTTCTATATCCGTTCTGTCGTATATCCGTTCTATGGCTAGAGCCTGGCCCCGTCTAAAACCCTATCTCCTGGCGACACCTCAAACGTTGGCGCTGGGGCTGTTTTTACTTTTCCCTATTGTTCTTATCGGCGTGGTGAGCTTTTGGGAGTTTAATGGTTACTCCATGACTCCCGCCTTTACCCTTGATAACTATATCGGCATTTTCACCTCCGATGTCACCCTTAGAACCTATCTCAACACCCTCAAGTTTGTTGGATTGGTCTGGATAGCCACCCTGCTGATTGCTTATCCGGTCGCCTACTTTCTGGCATTTCACGTGCCCAAGCTGCGCTGGCAGGTGCTGCTATTTTTGGTGTGTACCATCCCCTTTTGGACCTCCAATATCATTCGCATGATTTCCTGGGTGCCCTTGCTGGGCAAAGAGGGGCTAGTCAACCAGCTGCTGATAGGAACGGGGCTGATCCAACAACCGTTAGAATTTTTACTCTATTCCGATTTTGCGGTGGTGCTGGGTATGGTGCATCTCTATATCATTTTTATGATTGCGCCGATTTTTAATAGCCTGATGCGCATTGACCGTACCCTAATTACGGCAGCAGAGGACATGGGCGCGTCGGGGTTTGGCGTTCTTAGGGAGGTGATCTTGCCGCTGTCAGCCCCAGGTATAGCCATTGGTTCGATTTTTATTGTCACCCTGGTGATGGGCGAGTTTGTTACCGTCAGGCTAATGGGCGGCGGTCAGGCGGCTTCCATTGGCAAACTGATTCAGACCCAGATCGGCAGTTTGCAGTATCCTTTGGCCGCGGCCAATGCCATTGTGCTGCTGGGGGTGACATTGCTACTGGTGATATCAATTTTACGACTGGTGGATATTAGAAAAGAACTATGAAAAAGCGCTCCCTGTCCTTTTATCTTTTAGCCATATTTTTTGGGTTGTTTATTCTTTTTCTCTACGGCCCGATGATCGCCATTTTTATTTTGTCTCTCCAGGGACCGGAGGGAAATCTGACATTTCCGGTGCAGGGCTTTGGTGTTTACTGGCTAGGGCAGGTATTTCAAGAGCAGCGGGTCGGTAACTTTGTGGAACCCTTTCAGCGTTCGCTGGTGCTGGGGGGATTGGTCACCGTTTTGGTAACCGGCATGGCGGTATCAGCGGCAATGGCCTTTCGTCAGCGATTTAGGGGGTCAACGGTGCTGTTTTATCTGAGTATTGCCAGCCTGATTGTACCCAGCATTTTAATTTCCCTGGGCCTGGGGGTGATGTTCCAGGTCATGCAGTGGCCGACTCGGTGGTATAGCTCTGGATTGGGTGCCCACCTCACTTGGACCTTACCCATTGCATTTTTGATTATGCTGGGTATCTTTAATCGGTTTAATCCGTCCTATGAGGAGGCTGCCAAGGACCTGGGGGCAAATGATGCCAACACATTTTGGGAAATAGTACTACCGCTGATTGCCCCCAGCCTGGTGGGAATCAGTTTGCTCACGTTTACCCTGTCCTATGATGAGTTTACGCGCACCTCGCTGGTGTCTGGACAGTATAATACGCTGCCCCTGGAAATCTTTGGCATGACAACTAATGTGACATCCCCTGCCCTCTACGCATTGGGGACGCTAACAACCCTGTTTTCATTTAGCTTGATTGTGGTTGCCTACTTACTCTATCGACGGTTGTCAAGGCAGCGGCTGTCGGAGTAATTTATCGAAATAATTGAATTGTTGGTGAATAGCCATCGCTATGACTAATTTCCCCTAGACGATAATGTTCCCATAAACCTACCTTTACCTGGGTTGATTACGCTACCGAACGGGCGAACGATACGCTGTCAACGCAGAAATTACGGGCGTGGTTTTTAATGTCTTCTAACCATGCTGTGGCGAGCGTTGGGTCGTAGATGTCGCCCATCGGGGGGCGCAGCTCGATCGAGCTGCCTGTTTGATTATTTATTGTCATCATTTTGCCTGTCATCTACCCCAGGCTGCCTATTTGTCATGCCAACGTCTGTTCCCACTCAATTCGCTACGTTTGATGCCGTTTTTGGCCATGCTCAGTCTGGAGCGCTTGCTCAGCCGTCTGCTCTAGAGAGTACCCAGACCCGCTGCTACCACCATTCAACCAGCTAGCTCTGGTCCCACGTAACTCAATCGCCTTCTGGCAACTGATTTTCTCCCCATTGACTAGGGGGGCTGGATTCTAATGGCAACTGTTTAATTTTTTAGGAAAACCATGGCAGATTTTTTAGAAAGAATTGGTAGTTTTACCAGTGATATTGGAGCTGAAATTACCGCCTACGACCCGACCACCCAGACGGTATTTTTAGTCAGCGGTGGCACCGAAGTACAGGCCGTTAGTCTGGCTGACCCCAGCAGTCCAAGCCTGGTGGGTGTGCTCGATGTGGCTGATTTTATCCCCGGTATTGATGGGGTAAATAGCGTAGCTGTGAGTAATGGGCTAGTTGCGATCGCAATCGGCGCTGACCCTGAAACTGACCCCGGCTTTGTGGCTATCGCTGATATCAACGCCGTTGTTGCCGGTGACACCTCGGCCTTTGCCGTGGTGCAGGTGGGCTCCCTACCGGACATGGTCACCTTTACCCCCGATGGCACCCAGGTGCTCTCGGCCAATGAAGGTGAGCCCGGTGACGATTTTGACCCCAACGGTTCCGTCAGCATCATTGATGTGGCCAACGGCGTGGCTAGCGTCTCCCAAGACAGCGTGACCACCCTGGGCTTTGAAGCCTTTAACGGTAGTGAAGATGCCCTGCGGGCTGAGGGTGTGCGCATCTTCCCCGATAACAGCGTTTCCCAGGATGTAGAACCCGAATACATCGCGGTCTCCCAGGATGGCACCCAGGCCTTTGTTACCCTCCAGGAAAACAACGCCGTTGCCGTTGTCAACCTGGAAACCCAAGAAATTGAGGGTATTGTCCCCCTTGGTCTCAAGGACCATAGCCAAGCGGGCAACGGGTTAGATGCGAGCGATCGCGACGGCGGTATCAACATTGATACCGAGCCTGTCTTTGGTATGTATATGCCCGATTCCATCGCTTCCTTTGAGGTGGATGGCCAAACCTATTACATCACCGCCAACGAAGGCGATGCCCGCGATGAAGATGCCCGCATCAGCGACCTTGTTCTAGATCCGGAGGCATTTCCCGATGCAGCTGAACTCCAGCAAGATGAAAACCTGGGCCGCTTGGAAGC
>JBCDJC010000040.1:0-29582 GCA_038748225.1 Cyanobacteria bacterium P01_H01_bin.26
AGACTTTAGACCAGTTTTTGTATTTTCTCGAACGTCCCCTTAGAACTGCCCTTGTGACACTGCATCCATTACCTAATTTTCAGCTAAAAAAGCTGCGTTGAGAAAATTTCTTCTCTATGCATTAATGATAGCTGAAACCCTCGCTATCAAACGGAGAGGGGGGGTTTCGAACCCCCGATGAACCGAAGCCCATAATAGATTTCGAGTCTATAAAGGCGGTAGTTAAAAGCCTTTATAGATAAGGGTTTTAGAAATCTACTTAGTTCGTTTCCCCAGAACTTCCCCCAGGTGGATCTATTCTACACTGCTGGTTTCCTGGGCTGAGTGGGGGTGAGTGGTTATGGCTTTAGTATTCGCGGATGGTGAAGATCTGCTGACTGGATTTGGGTTGGTTTTGCTTTAGAACCCTTATAAGGCGATTGGTGAGGCTGGTTTGGGTTTCTAAGTAGGTGTGTAAAGTCTGGACCTGATCGGTGTAGTTACGGTCGTCTTTGCAGATGATGATGCCGTTGTGGTTGATATTACTGCGGTAGAGCTGAATGAAGTCTTGGCGGTTGAGGGTGATGACGACTCGATTATTTTGGGTGGCGTAGGTTAGGACGTCTGCGTCGGGGATGCCTTGGTTGGCCTGGCCTGCGTCGTAGGAGGTGAGGACGTTGTAGCCGAGGTTGCGAAGGAGGACGACCATGTCGATGGGGAAGTTTTCGTTGGAGTAGAGGTCAACCACGGGCTAGGTCGTCGGTGTCATCGGTGGAGATGATTTGGTCGATTTCGTGTTGGTTGTCTTGGTAGTAGGCCCAGGCGGCATCGAGGTCGGCGGGGATGAGACTGGGGTAGTTGCGGAGGAGTTCTTCGGTATTGGCTCCTTGTTGATGGAAGGATACGAGGGTCCAGACGGGGATACGGGTGTTGCGGATGCGGGCGTGGCCACCGCAGACGCCGGGGGTTTTCTGGATAGTGCGGGCTTGGAGTTTGGTGCGCAGCAGCTTGTTTTCCTCGGGGGTGAGGGAGTCGATGACTTGGATAAGGGAGTCGATCAGCTGGGTGTTCATGGGATACTCCACAGCACTAGTTTGATTGGGTGTATTGCTATGTATGGCTTTCAAATGATAACGGGATTTTATGGAGCCTGGGGCGCTGGTGGTTGAGTCCGTGGTCCATTGGGGCCGATTTCTAGGTGCCATTCGGGGTGGTTTTGGATGGCGGTACGGACGCCTTTGCGGCAGGTGGGATTTTGCCAAAGCATCTGGTAGCGCTGTAGTCGCTGGTCTGGGGTTTCCTCATTGAGGGGAATGGGGGTGAGACGTTGTTCAACTTGGCGCTGGCTTTCGAGCCATTGCAGGTATTCGGTGTAGAGGCGATTGCCGTATTTACGGATCCAGCCTTGAGCGGCGCTTTGTTTGGAGGCGGGTGGCTCAGGGAGTCGGGGTATTTTGTGTCTTATTACAAAGGCGAAAAAATCGGGGTCGTCCTCGGCGGAAAAGTCCACCCATTGCTGAGGTCCGGGAAGTGATGCCTCACCCGTTTGAGAATGCTCAGGTGCATCTAGGGATAGCGTGATTTCTTGGCTATTGGACTGCTCTAGCTCTGAGGAAAGCGAAGCGATTTTCTCTCTCTTTTTTAAAGAAGAGTTGGAAGGAAGTTGAGAAGGATCTGGGGAATTGGGAAATGCTTGCTGGGATTCGGTTTTGGCGACTGACTGTGTCTGAGTTGTCTCAGGGTGTGACAGATCGATCGCTCTAGGTGACAGACCTGTCACAGGTGAGTCAATTTGACTCAGGGTGGGAACGCGCAGATTAACGCTACCTTTAATATGTTCTTCTAGCTTGTCGTTGGCGATCAATTCGGCTTTGGCTCGATAAAAGGTACGACGGTTGATGTGCCATTCGCGGCAGAACTGGGAAACGTTTTCGACACGGAACCACCAGCCTTGTTTTCTGAGGGCAAGGATGAGGTGGTAGAGGTACCCAGCGGGAGTGTAGAAATGGTCGAGCCAGTTTTGGTGGACGGCCTCTGGGGTGAGTCTGAGGTGTGAGCGGGTAGTGTTTTTTGCAGGCTGCAGACTCTGTCCTCCGTCGTAGGCACTCGGAGAATTTTCTGTCATCATAGGACTAGTTAAATTTACGGATGCCCCGGAGCTGTGCAAGGCGTGGGGCATTTTTTTATGGAATTTGCTGGATAGCTAGGCGGCTCGTTCTTGGCGGTTGAGCAGGCTTTCGAGGGCTTCCTCAATCAGGTCTGAGAGTGAGCGTTTTTGTTGGATTGCGCTGATTTGTGCCCGCTGCTTAAGCTCGGGCGTCATGCGGATAGTGAGGTTTTGCCGAGGGGGGTTCGGCTGAGGGGCGCTTTTCATGACCGATGCATAAATCTAATTTGTCCGACTGATCAATCATGTTAATTATGAGTGATTATTTGGTCAAGCAATTATGTGATGTCTGGCTTTATTATTTGGAGGTCAATCTTTGAAAGTTCGTAAAAAGTCGGCTGTAGCGTTTGTGGACGAAGGGTTTTTGAAGCGATTGGGTGAGGTGGTGCATGAAATTCGTGGCGATCAATCGCAGCGGCAGTTTGCGCGGACGATGCAGGTGTCGCAGTCTACGGTGCAGCAGTGGGAGAATGGTCGAAATGTGCCGAGTTTGGAGAATTTGGAGAAGATTGCTCGGTTGAAGGGGATGCTGGTAGAGGATTTTATTGCTTATCTGTATGGTCGTAGCCATGGGCCGACGCGAACTGACATCATGGCGCGGGTTGGGGTGATGAAGGCAGAGGATTTTGGTCAGATCTTGCATATTATTGGGGATCGGCTTGCGCCGCCTGCTGAGGAGAAGCCGCCGGGAAAGCCGAAAGCCAAGAGTAAGAAGACATCCGCAAAGAAAGTGCGGGTGCCATTAACGCTGGAGTTAAGTAAACGTACGGAAATGAATTCTGGAGGATGAAGCAAGTTTTATGACTCAAAAGAAGAAACTGGCTGAATTTACATTGGCAGATGGGGAGACCACTTTTTTAGTGGAGGTGCCTGAGCCGATTAATGAAGATGTAGTAGAAGAAGTTTCTGTCTTGGATGAGCCTCTACTCAAGGCTAAGGAATCATTTGAGGCGGCCTTGGATAAAGTGATTCCAGTGGCGTCTGCGGCCATGGGTAGGTTAAAGAAAGCTTCGGCAGACGAGGTAGAGGTGAAATTTGGCCTAAATCTGAGTGCGGATGCTGGGGTGATTTTTTCGAGTGTGGGTAGCGAAGTGACATTTGAGATCACGATGAAGTGGGGAAAATAGGCAGATAGAACTCTATGGCAGACGGTGGTAGGAGACTAGATCAGGCTTATAAGTGTGCGATCGCACGCATCCACGGCAAAAGTAACAAGGTGATTGGTACTGGCTTTTTGGTGGACGGTGGTGTGATTACCTGCGCCCATGTGGTTCGGGATGCGCTACGGCTGGGTCGCGGTCAGACGCCTGCCCAGGGCTCTAAGGTTATGATTAGCTTTCCGTTTTCTGTATCAAAGCGACCGATATCGGCTGAGGTAAAAATTTATCGATACTACAAAGAAGAAGACCAGCACCGGGAAGACGTAGCAGGACTGATTTTATTGGAGCCTTTGCCGGAGAGAACCAGCCCTATCCGACGGATTGAAGGTTATGGTCTGGAAAATTCCTTTCGAGTGTATGGATTTCCTGAGAAGCGAGCAGCTGGGCGAGAGGCGACGGGACGGTTTATGACCGATCTGGCGGACGGTCTAGTGCAGATTATTGGTAAGGATGGGTTTTCGATTCAGGCTGGTTTTAGTGGTTCTGCAATCTGGGATGAGCAGGTCGCTGCGGTGGTTGGGATGACTGTGGCGGTGGAGACGGAGGAACAGAACTCGGATATTGGATTTATGGTTCCAGCTTTGCCGCTGGTGGAGGTGCAGCGAAAGTTAGAATGTTTGGTGTTGGAGTATTTGCTAACGGTAGACGACGAGGGGCTGGCGGCGCAGATAAACGCAGCGACTGCCCAAGCCTATGGGCTGAGTTGCCCTGATGGCTGGATAGTGCCTGACGGCATTGAATCAAAGTTAATCGGTCTGCAAGATGTGCAACTGGCTGAAAATGAGTATGAGGCCATTTACCGATTCGCAGCTTTGCTAACCCAGCCTGAGCTAGGTCTGGAGCAAGACCTACGGGACCGGATTCAACAATGGGTGGAGCCCAAGGTTGAGAATTTCCAGAATTTATTAGACCAGGTTCAAGCTCAGCTGGCTGATCTATCAGAAAGCCAAGAGACTGATGCAGAGTCTTTATTACTGATTACGGTGAAGCCTGTTTCTGGAGATGAATATCCGGTACAGGCTCTGTTTATGCCAGATGTAAGTCAGTATCAGCCTGAGTTTGGCATGGGTGGACAACCGGTACAGGCTCCGAAAGCTAATAAATTTGGCGAGAATGTGACAGCCGACACCTTATCAAGTTTGGTCCGTGCCTGTGTTGCGGAAGTGACCCAGAAGGCCCCTCAGAGCCTGATGATTCATCTGATTTTGCCATTGGATTTAATTCATCAGACGTGCGATCGCACCATCATTGAAAAAGCAGCCTATGATTTTCTGCCTGATGTTTGCATCGGCATGCAATACCGCTTTGTAGTTCGCATAGCAGAGCGGCTGGAGCCGCAGCTGTGGAATCTCTTTAGTGTGAACTGGCAAAAAAAATGGACAGCACTACAAAAACTGGCAGCAGGTAAGGGATGTAAAGTATTTATTCCAGGTGACAGTTTAGACCCTAAGACGGCCTTATTCTCAAAGCTCAACCATACCGATAGTTTGGGCCTAAAGCTAGCCAGTGTTTGTAACAATGCTTCCTACCGTGACATTTTTGGATCGGTGATTGCTGCGGGGGTACCAGCAGCGATTTGGTTACGGTCGGATGAGTTTTCCGATGGACTGGTGGCTATGGATGAAATCGACGGTCTACTGACCTGTAAAATTGCTAGGCTACCGCAGGCAATCCAGCAGGCTCGCTCTGATGCTATGGCCGAGGCTGAGGATGCTCACATTGGTCATCATCTGTCTTTTTTATGGGATGACCCTACGCTCATTCCACCCAGTGCCCATCCCAATAATCAAATGTCTCTTGGAATGAAATAACGATGGCTGAAAAAGCTAACTGGCGAATTTTCCAGGGAAACCGAAAGCCCCAACAGGATGGGGACTATATCACCAAGCATCTGCCAGATCCGCCGGGATGGCGGCCCTTTGGTGGTGAGCACGCTGACAGTGTGGCCACTCTGAAAAAGCAGCAACGCGGGGCCACGTTTCAGGCAACGGATGATGAAATCGATATGGTGAACGCGGCGTTGTATCTGCGGAGACCGTTGTTGATTACAGGCAAACCTGGCACTGGTAAAACGTCTTTGGCCTATGCAGTAGCCCACGAGCTTAACTTAGGCGAAGTACTATACTGGCCCATCACCACCCGTACTACCCGAAAAGAAGGACTTTATAGCTATGACGCTATTGCCCGTTTGCAAGATGCGCAGCTGGAGCGAGAAAAAGACATTGGCAGCTACATTACCCTTGGCCCTCTGGGTACCGCTCTGTTGCCAACGGACCACCCAAAGCGGCCACGGGTTTTATTGATCGATGAGATCGACAAGAGTGATATTGATCTCCCCAACGACCTGCTGCACCTGTTTGAAGATGGAGAGTTTGATATTCCTGAGGTGCTGCGGATGGCGGAGACACTTAAGGAGTCTGACACCACTGTGAAGATCCGTACAGCCTACAGTGAGCCGGACGAAACTCAGTTTGTAGAAACCCAGACGGGGCGGTTTCGCTGTGGGGCATTTCCTTTTGTGGTGTTGACCAGCAACGGTGAACGAGACTTTCCACCTGCATTTTTGCGGCGCTGTCTGCGGCTGAATATGGGTGAGCCAGATCCAGCGCGGCTCAAGAAAATTGTGGAAGCTCATCTAGGTCTGGACCTGGACGATAAGGATAAGGTGGACGCTGCCGAGGAACTGATTAAACAATTTTGCCAGCGAGCGAAAAAGGGTGACCTGGCTACAGACCAGCTGCTGAATGCAGTGTATTTTGTGACACGGGAGCGGGTACCGGAGCAAAAAACACGGGATGCCCTAGTGGCTAAGCTGATGAAGTATCTCTCGAGTACTGAGGATGCATGAGGTCTGATCGCCGTCCTGTCAAAGACCCTCAGGGAGTGGATGGATTTACCACGCTGTTGCGTCAGGCGGGGGTAGACTTTGGTGTGGAGGACCTGGCTGATGCCCTGTGGTTAGCCAAGTTTGTGGATGATCCAGGGGTAGATGAGGCCATACAGGCTGATGATCCAAATAAAGAGCAAGAAGGTCCCACTGTTCGCGAAGAATATTTAGAGCCTGAGGAAGACCTGGATCAGGATAATACGGCCCAGCTGAGCTTACCGTCGACTCAGGCAAAATCTCAAGGTGGCGAGAAGCCAGACGGTATCCCGATCAAGGCTCCAGCAGCCCCGGCACTGAGAATACGGCTAGACCTATCACGGGCGCTGCGACCATTGCGACGTATGGTGGACTCACCAGGTCGATTGATGTTTGATGAAGCGGCCACGGTAGAACAGATTGCCGATCAACAGATTTGGTCGCCAGTGATGAAGCCTGCGCCAGAGCGATGGTTAGATGTGGCACTGGTGGTGGAAGAAACTCAAGCACTGTCAGTATGGAAAGAGACCATTACCGAAGTGCAAACCCTGCTAGAGCGGCAGGGAGCTTTTCGGCAGGTGACCACCTGGCGACTAAAAGAACAAGGGGGTAAGTTGGCCCTGTTTCAACATTGGCGGCGACCAGGTCAGCGACCTCGGCAGGCTAAGGACCTGTGGGATCCGTCTGGGCGGCGGTTGATTTTGTTGTTGAGTGATTGTACGTCAGTGGCCTGGCACGATGGCTCCATATTGACCTGGCTGCAAACCTGGAGCAAGCGCGCCCCGACTGCCATGATGCAGCTATTGCCCGAGAGGTTGTGGTCTCAGACAGGGCTGGGAGGGGGAGTGCCAGTGCAGCTAGGGGCCATTGAACCTGGCTGTGTAAATGAGCGACTGATGATGACCTATCGGTTACCAATCTACAAACAGTTACTGGCAGGGATAGATACAGCAGACCGTGTGAAGTTACCCGTTGTGACTTTGCAGGCTCAGCCCCTGAAGCAGTGGGCCAAAGTGGTGGCAGGCAGTGGTGAGAGCTGGGCCACAGGCATGGTGTTTGATGGGGGAGAGAAGAAAAGAGAAGAGATAGTAGATAAAGGCCAAGGGATAGGCAAAATAGAGCCAGCACTACGGGTGCAGCGGTTTCGGATGACGGCGTCGTTGATGGCGCAGGAACTGGCGGGGCTGATGTCCGTGGCTCCGGTAAGTCCCCCCATTGTGGATTTAATCCGGCAGACGCTGTTGCCTAGGGCGGAGCCGGTGCATGTGGCGGAAGTGTATATGGGAGGGCTGATGGAGCCCTCGCAGGCTAATGACCAGAGTGAAGTGACCTATGACTTTGATGATGAGGTGCGCAAGCTGTTGGCGAATTCAGTACCTCGGTCGGTGTCAAAGCATGTGTTAAATGCGGTGTCGGCTTACATCTCAGAGCGGTTGAATTTGAATACCCGCAGCTTTGAAGCGTTGCTGAGCGTTGACTTTGGAGATGATGTTGAAGCGGAGGGAATGGTGGTGCCCTTTGCCAGGGTAGCGGAACAAACCCTAAGGCGGATGGGGCGAGAGTATGCGGCGATCGCAGATCGAATACAGACGCGACCAAAGGTAGCATTACCGTCTGTTGAAGGGGATGCGAGTAATTGGGTGCCTCTATTACAGACATTCACGTTTAGAGAGGCGATGGTTGTTTTTGAAACTCAGTCAGAAACAACAGTAGAAAGGTCGTTAGAGGTGGCAGAGCCTGACGATGTAGAAGACGAAATTCAACGCTATGGGTTAACGCCTCGTGAAGCCGAGGTGTGGCGTTTGCGTAGGCAAGGACTTACTCATCAGGAAATCGCCCAGGAACTAGTTATTACAGCTAATACGGTTAAAAAACATGTCAATAATATTTTGTCTAAACAGCAGCTTGCGAGAGTACAGTCCAATGACGATAATAAGCGTTATAGCTTAACTTCCCGTGAAGCAGATGTATGGCAGTTACGTCAGCGGGGAGCGACCTATCAAGAAATCGCTCAAGAACTGTTTATTTCAGTAAATACAGTCAAAAAACATCTCAAGAGTATTTTGGCTAAACGGCAATTCGTAGAGAAAAAAGAAGAACTAGCTGCTGAAAGTCAGCGATACGGATTTACAGAGCGTGAGGCAGCCGTGTGGGAGCTGCATCAGTTTAATCATAACAAAGAGGAAATTGCTAAAGAACTTTACATTACTGTTGATACCGTTAGAAAGCATTTAAGGAATATTCAAGCCAAACGTGAACAGGTTGAATCTCTCGGCGAAGATATGCGCTTTGAAAGATTCTCCTTTGAAACTGCTTACATAACTCTTGAGAAGACTGATGAGCAATCGCCGGAGCTGTTAATCACCTATCAAGAAAGTCATGGGAGGCAGTATATTGAAGGCCTAGGGAAAGACATTGAACTCCCAATGGTGTTACTTTCTGGTGGAACATTTGAAATGGGCTCGCCGGAGGATGAACAGGGATATGATCCTATGGACGGTCCACAGCATGTGGTTAGGGTACCTTCCTTCTTTATAGCCAAGTATCCTATTACTCAAGCTCAGTGGTGTGTGATTGCTGCGATGCCGCAGGTGAATCGTGAACTGGAGGCTGACCCGTCACATTTCAAGGGAGACAATTGCCCTGTTGAGAGTGTGAGCTGGTTTGATGCAGTAGAGTTTTGTGCGCGTCTCTCTAACCATACGGGGCGCGAATATCGCTTACCCACCGAAGCTGAATGGGAATATGCCTGTCGTGCCGGAACAACAACTCCATTCCATCTTGGTGAGACTATTACGGCAGACCTAGCAAATTATAATGCCACTGAAACTTTTGGTTCCGGTCCTGAGGGAGAATATCGAGAACAAACAACCGATGTAGCAAGCTTCCCAGCCAACGCCTTTGGCCTTTATGACATGCACGGCAATGTGTGGGAATGGTGTTTAGACCACTGGCATGACAACTATGAAGGGGCTCCTACCGACGGTAGTGCTCGGATAGACCCTAGCAAGAGTAACAAAAAAGACTCTGACGAGAGCAAAAACCGTGTGCTGCGTGGCGGTTCGTGGTACATCTATCCTGAGGACTGCCGGTCGGCGGCCCGCAACTCCCTTACCCCGGGCGACCGCAGCAGCTCTAACGGTTTTCGGGTAGTGTGTGGTTCGGCGAGGACATCTTAGCCCTTTGCGCTTGTTCACTTTTGCCCTGTTCATATTTTGCATTATTTTTTCTTTTTATAAAGAAAATGAGCTGAAGTTGCGAGGCTCATGGCATTGTTTGAGAACGTTGGCTAGAGGCTGGGCGTATGAAAAAAGAGTTGCCTATTGTGCAAAAGACCTACGACCTGCTGAAGTGGTATGTGCCGATTTTGAATAAGCTGCCTCGTGAGCATAAGTTTTTGCTGGGGGACCGAATGATTACAGGGCTATACGAACTTATGGAAGGACTGGTTTTGGCGCGATACAGCTCAGACAAACTGCCTCGACTCCAGGTGTTAAACAGTCGGTTGGATCTGCTGCGGCATCAGACTCGTCTGCTGCTGGACTTTGAGCTGATGTCTGTGAAGCGCTATGAGTATGCTGGGCAGTTGCTGAATGACATTGGCCGAGAGCTGGGCGGTTGGATACGACAGCAGCGGGCAAAGGCAGCATGGAACGCTACGGCAACCTCTGGCCCGATATCATTGCCTTTGAAAATCTGCTGCTAGCGGCCCGTAAAGCCCAGCGAGGCAAACGCTATCAGCCCAATGTGCTGCAGTTAACTACCACCTGGAAACAGAACTGCTGGCGCTGCACACCGAGCTGACGACTAAAACTTATGCACCAGGTCCGTACTACACCTTCGACATTTATGAACCTCAGCCGCGCCTGATCTCAGCCGCGCCCTACCGGGACCGGGTAGTGCACCATGCCCTATGTGAGCACATCATGCCGATTTTTGAACGCACTTTCATTGCTGACTCTTATGCCAACCGGCTGGGCTATGGTGTCCACCGCGCCCTGCGGCGGTTTATTGGCTTTGCACGGTCCAGCCGCTACGTGCTACAGTGCGACATCCGAAAATACTTCCCCAGCATTGATCATGAAATTCTAAAAACCAGGCTACGGCGGAAGCTTAAGTGTCCTGATACTCTCTGGCTAATCGATACCATCATTGACCATAGTAATGAGCAAATTCCGGTACATGAGCTTTTTCCAGGGGATGACCTACTAACGATGCTAGAGCGGCGACGGGGGTTGCCCATTGGTAATCTGACCAGTCAGTTTTTTGCCAATGTTTATCTGAATGGCCTGGACCATTTTGTCAAAGAGCAGCTGCGGGTGAGAAAGTACGTCCGTTATGTGGATGACTTTTCGCTCTTTAGCGATGACCGTGCCTTTTTGGCCGATGCTCGCCTGGCCATAGAAGACTTTCTTGCAGATATTCGCCTTAAGATTCACCCGGTAAAAAGTCAGCTGTTTGAAACCCGTTATGGAGCTAACTTTCTGGGATTTCGTATACTGCCCGACCGCATTCGTGTGCGTAAAGAAAACCTGCGCAGGGGCAAACGACGATTACGACAGCTGCAGGCCGATTATGCCAACGGTAGGCTAAGCCTGGCGGACCTGGATCGTTCGATACAGAGCTGGTTGGCCCACCTGAACCATGGCGATACCTGGCAGTTGCGTAAACAGATCTTTGCTGACCTTGTGTTTACCCGCTATTGTGGATAGGCAAGGCAGTAAAGGCGGGGCAGGCACCCCGACTGCGTGGCGGTTCGTGGAACAACAATCCTGAGAACTGCCGGTCGGCGATCCGCGGCAACTCTTCTCCGGGCGACCGCTACTTCGATCTCGGTTTTCGGGTAGTGTGTGGTTCGGCGAGCACTCTTCACGAGGTGAGAACTGATGGATGGGAATCTATTGGGAGGGCGTCAGAAGAGTCCAGACCTGTTCCGGTGATGCTGGTGACAGCATCCGAATATAAAATCGGGTTGGGCAAGCCTGGTAAGCTTAGCTGAACGGTTACCCAACCCACCCAATTCGTTTTTTGGAAGCGCCCCAAAACGGGAGCCTCTGCGGATACTATGGCAGCACCACCCGAAACTAAACCACAGCTAGTCGTTCGCTATCGAGACCGTACAGCTCAGTTTTTTACCGAAGATGATCTAGCGCTAACAGCGGAGCAGACAGCTCTAGAAATGGTGCTTATTCCTGAGGGGGAATTTATGATGGGCTCCCCTCAAGATGAGCAAGGGCGGGATTTATATGGTGAAGTGCAAGACGACTACAAAGGTGTTGATGTAGAAGGCCCTCAGCACCTGGTGAGGGTGCCTTCCTTCTTTATTGGTAAATACCCGGTAACCCAGGCCCAATGGCGGGCAGTGGCCGCTCTACCCCAGATAGAGCAGGAGCTTGAGCCAAACCCGTCCAGCTTTAAGGGAGACAATCGCCCGGTAGAGCAAGTCAGCTGGCACGATGCGATGGAGTTCTGCGCGCGGCTACAGAAGCATACAGGGAAGCCCTATCGTTTACCTAGCGAAGCTGAATGGGAATATGCCTGTCGGGCAGGCACGACTACGCCATTCCACTTTGGCACATCGATCACAACAGATTTAGCCAATTATTCTGGAACCGATTATGAATACGGAGGTAGAACCTTTTCAGGGGCCTATGGCAATGGTCCTCATGGTGTTTATCGAGAAGAAACTACAGATGTGGGAAGTTTTGCGATCGCAAATGCCTTTGGTCTCTATGACATGCACGGCAACGTCTGGGAATGGTGTTTAGACCACTGGCACAAAACCTATGAAGAAGCTCCTAAAGATGGTCGCGCATGGATATCCTCTGGCGAGAGTGAATTGCGCGTACTGCGTGGCGGTTCGTGGTACGGCAATCCTGAGTTCTGCCGGTCGGCGTTCCGCGACGACTATACCCCGGGCGACCGCAGCGACAATAGCGGTTTTCGGGTAGTGTGTGGTTCGGCGAGGACATCTTAGCCCTTTGCACTTGCTCTCTTGTGCCCTCTTCACCCATAATATTTTTATGCCCTCAAAAAATAAAAACATAAGCTAACCTGACGAGATTAGTGCGGTATTAGCAGTGCTTTGTCCGTTACTATTTATCAGCGCTAGCCTACCCCATTTACCAAGGCAACCACTTTCGCGTTTGCTTCGAAGTCTGCTCAACAGACGCCAAAATTCGACTATTCACCTCATCCTGAGATTCTCCACCAATCGTCCCAATCTGCCGATCCAACTCATTGGCCGCCAACGACTCATTCACCATATAAGCCTCCTGGGCAGGCTGGGGTAACGTATCCCGCCGACCTTTTTTGCCGCCGGTCTCCCGATACAGGTCATTCACCGTGCAGCCAAACAGCTCTTTCGTCTGAGTCACAGCGGCCTGTTCATATATATCGCCTGTACCGCCATTCTCCTTAATCGACTTATTAAACCGCCGATTTACCAGCGCTCCATCTACACGCCTACGCGGCGGAATAAGCGCCTGGGAGTTTCCGCTCAACTCTAATTGGGAGGCAGTCTCTTCCTGGTTGGGAGCCTCGTTCTTCCACCAATTCAAAAAAGCCATGGGCTTCGTTCTGTTCCTGGGGTGTAAATTCTAAAAGTTGTTCCAAACCGGTTTTGATCAGCTCTAGACCATCGGGATACATCAAAAAGGCATCCAGAATCTCGTGCCGATACTCATAGTCCCAACGGTCTGGGGTGAAGTTAAAACTGTTTAACACCAGCATGTAGGCATCTAAACAGCTTTCGTAGCTGGCCTGGGCTGAGAAGTGAGCCAATGCCTTAATCCAGGTGACCTTATAGCGACGGTCCCCAAACTGTTTGACATCTTGAACGTAGTTTTGGGGCTGCGTCACCACACCACTGGCCTCGTTAAACCGGGTCCAGGCGTTCCAAACTCGTTTTTTTAGCTCGGGCAGCTTCATTGTGACGTCAGTTGGCTTTGGCTCTAGGATACCGCTAGTTTTGGGATTGCCATAGCGGTTTGAGAATAATTGTTTAACATTACTCATCAGCTTGCTGTTTGAGCAACTGGACTAAACTCTCAGAAAGCCATAGGCCAGCATTTTGGAGGGCTTGAATGGGTTCTGAAACAGATGAAATAATGCCCCTGCGTTTGGCAAGTACGATTATCCCACCTGTTCCCAGAGTGGGGATTTTGAGGCTCACAGCACAGCGACGAGCGGCAGCGTCATCGAGGAGAGCGGTGTAATCAGAGTGGGTCAGGGCATAGCTAATGACTTCTGACTCACCGGCTCCGAGATCCCAGGCCGATACTTTTGGGTCGGTAGTGATGGTTGCCAGTCGGTTGGCCCAATTAGCTTGAGGTAAGCTTTGGGCTGCAATGTCCTCTTTGCAAGCGGTTACTTCAAACCACACGGCAGGCGGGACGTTTACCTGGCCGAATAGCTGAGGCAATAAATCAGCGAGCTGGCTTTTGTAGAGGGTAATCAGAGGCGATGCATTGATGATGACGTGTTTAATCGGCATTACTGAGTTCTTTGATCAAGTCAGCTTCGGTGTATTGGAAGGGGGATACCTGGTAGCGGGAAAGTGCCTGAATGAAGTCAGCACGGGTAAGCCCTGCGATTTCGGCAGCTTTTCCTTGGGAAACTTGTTCCAGTTCGTACCATTTGACAGCGGCGGCGATGCGCATTTCTTGGGCAAATTCCTCAGGGGTTTTGCGTAGGGCTGAGAAAGCAGTATCAGGGAGGTTGAGGGTAATGCTGGTCATGGGAATTAGTTTGCGGGGTGTGGGTCTATGCTAACGGACCTAACCCTAAGCTTTTAAGTCTTTGTTAGGAGTGGTATTTATGGCCTGTTGCAGTTTGGGGTGAGTGATCGCAAATTTCTCCTGGAGCAGTGAATTTGGGCTCACGGTTGGCCCCCTTCCATGCGGCGCTGTTTTAGATGACCGTAGGTGTCCAGCTCGGCCTGGATTTCTAGCTTGTAGCGCATAATGCCCCGGCGTTGACCGGTGGCTTTAAATGAGGCCAACTCTGCGTCTGAGAAGTCAGCTTCGGTAACGGCTAGCTGATCGACAAAGTTTTCCAGGTCGGCCAGCTCGGCGGCGATGGACTGCTGCATTATGCCGTTTTGGGTTTGGCGGAGGGCCAGGGCACTACTAACGCTATCGGGCATGAGCTCCCCTTCAATTACTCCGGCATTGCTCCATTCGTGGGCATAGCGGGCCTTGGTATTGGCGACCCATTGGGTACGGTCAGCATGCCTGACTCGACTAAATTCATCAAACAGTGTCCGTGCCAGCTCGGTATAGGTGGAGCCTTGTTTTAGCAGCGGTTCAGGGGCCACCTGCACAATCCATTGAAACCAGCGATTGCGGATGGTGGCATCGCTTACCCCCAGTTGTTCGCCTAGCTGTACGGCTGTGTATGAGCCCTGTTTTGTTGCCGTTCGATCAACGGACAAATTAGGTATATCATTCATGGCGTAATCCTTGTATTTAAAGGGTTCTAGCACCGTTCACCCGCTGTTCGTGGCACGTTCAGCAGATGCTCGAATATGTACAGTACAAGTGTACGGATAAGTTCAGGATAATTCAATAGCTGTATTGCAAAAACTTTGGTTCTAGGTAGCTGGTGGGGTAGTGAACGAGAAACCGGACAAATGAGAAAACAAGAGACAGATTTCCCGGTTTCACAGCTGATGGAGCGCTATGGTCTGGTGCGATCGCAGGTCTACACCCGCATTAATGCGCTCAAAGTACAAAATCCTGAGCTGGCTCCATTTAGAGCAGGGGTACGTTCCTATGTCAGTGAAACGGTACTGGCCTGTCTTGATGAAGTCCATCGGCTGATTAATGAGGAAGGGCTGACCACTGGGGAAGCGGCTAATCTTGTGGCGGGTAGCTTAGACCGGTCGGCAGCGGACAGCACCGAACAAGAAGATGATATGTCCGGTGTGGCCTCTCCCCAGGAGGCTCCCTTGATGGCGCTGCGGCGAGTGTTGCAGGCAGAACCCCTGGCCCGTTATGACCTGTTGGATAAGCTCGCAGAGCGGGGATGGCGATTGCCTACCCGTGAGTTGGCCCTGTTGTTAGGGATGGAAGAACTGACGAGGGAAGCGTTTGAATGCTATGGCTATCGGTTTACCCGAGGGGATGAGGGTGACCTGGAGATTTCCTGGCGGGTGGAGAAACTTTAGGAGGCTATTTGAATAGCTGGCTATCTAGATAGTTAGATGCTTAAGATGTTCTGCTAGCTGAGCGGAGCCAAAGCTACACCCTACCAGCGCCCCGTTCGACTCTGCTCAGGGGACGCTTATTCCCTAAGGTGATAGCTTTCAAAGGTCATGGCTATCTAAACAGCCAGATAGTCAGCTATTTAGATATTCAGACAGCTGACTAACCAGCGATGGAATGTCGGTGTAGGCTAGCTGCCAGGCTACTGGTTTTGCTATGAGAATCGCCATTGTCAGCTTAAAGGGCGGGGTGAGTAAATCGACGCTGTGTGTGAATATTGGGGCGGCGCTGTCAAAGCTGGGCCGTTCGGTGGTGGTGGTGGATGCGGACCCCCAGGGTTCGATTAATGATTGGGCTACGATTCGCGATGAGGTGTCGAGACCGCCGTTTACGGTGCTGGCGGCGGCCAGGAAAACGCTGAATCGAGATATTGATGCGTTGCAGGGCAGCCATGATGATTGTTTGATTGATACGCCAGGGCGGGCGGAGGCGATTACGTTGGCTGCGATCTCAGCGGCGGATTTGGTGTTAATCCCCATCAGTCCATCGTCCTATGACCTGTGGGCTGCTGAGCAAACTTTAGAACGGATGGACCCGATTCGAGCGATCTACACTGACATTAAGATTGCCTATGTGGTGAGTAAAGCGGTGGTGGGGTCTTCGTTGGATCGGGAGTTGCGCCAGGTGATTAAGGGGATGGAAGGTGACTTGCTAAAAACGGTGGTGCATCAGCGGGTGGCGTTTCAGCGCTGTGCCGATGGGGCCACTATCTACGAACTGAAGGATGAAAAGGCCCAGCGAGAGGTGACTAATCTGACTAAGGAAATTCTGAAACTGATGGGGGTTGGCTAATGCCGCAACCGAGACCCAAACGGGATGCTAAGGCGATTGAGCAGTTGATCAATGCGGCCTCAGACGATGGGGCGGATTTAGGTCCGAGGGTACCGGTGTCGAAAGGGGTGGGTAAGAACAAACGCCCGGATTATCAGAAGCTGTTGGTTTATATTCCGGTGGATCTGCACAGGGCGCTGAAGCGGGAGGCATTTGATAGTGATGGGGATGTGGATATGAGTGATATCATCGCTGAGCTTTTGGCGGAACGGTATCAGGTGAATTTGGATCGGCTGATATCTAGATAGCTAGACAGTTGGATATCTGGCTATTTGGATAGTTGGCTAAGCAATGTTGGGGTATCAGTTGAGGGTGGAATAGCGTTCTCAGCACCTGACTATGCGGTTTCCTTAAAATTTGTAGCAGTCTATTCGCCAGTCAGGAAGAGCGTTTGAGGGATTGCTCAAAAGTTTTTATAGAAAAGCATGCATAATTATATGTTTTTACAATAGTATGTAGATATCGATTTTGAATCGGTGTCGGTAATGAGGTTGGTGTTATGCCTGCCAAGAAGAAGAAAGATCCTGATAATAAGGATCAAAAACCAGTACGCATCTCAGCTATAGATGAAGATGTTCTCACGGCGCTGTTGGGACGTGAGCTATATGGTCTGGAGATTTTGGATCAGTTGAATCTGGATCGTCCTAGTGAGCTGAAGTTTGGCAGTTTGTATCCGGCGCTGAATCGTCTTGAAAAGAAGGGATTGGTGTCCTGGAAATGGGGCGATGAGGTGGATGAGTCAGGGGGTGCTCGGCGCAAGTATTACAAAGTGACTGGGTTAGGGGTGAGATCTTTAAGGGCGGTACAAGAATATCGAGCCGCACTGGCGCAGCGAGCGGGGCAGGCTCCGGCTATGTGCGGAGGAGGGACTTGAGGTGGACAAACGGATTAAGCGTACGCTTCGGAAACTATGGCGAGATCGATCGCTGATTAGCATTGGTGGTCTATTAGTTTTTGGATTTTCTGCCTTACAGCTACAAAGTCTTTTTAAGAGCCGTTCTGTATATCCTTCATGGGTTTTGGACTATTCTTATTCAGTTGAGATACTGGTGCATGAGAATGGATCTGAAGAAGAACTAAACAATGCTATCCAAGAGATTTACAAAATCTCACAAGAACGCAACTTACAACGCACTCGGATAGTTTTTGAAAAATTAGAGTGGGCTCGGGCTCAGGGGCTGACTTTGGATCTGGCTTTGGATCTGGCTCTGGTTCAGGATTTGGGTCAGGCTCGGGATCTGGCTCGGGATCTGGCTCGGGATCTGGCTCGTGTTCTGGTTCAGACTTGGGATCGGAATGGGGTTTGGGCTTGGACTCTGGCTCTGGATCAGGAGCGGGATCAGGCTCGGGCTTTGGATCTGGCTCTGGCTCAGAATCAGGCTCTAGCTCTGGCTCTGGCTCAGGATCTGGCTCTAGCTCGGGTTCAGGCTCAGACTAGGGATCAGGATTGGGCTGTGGCTCAGGTTCAGGCTCTAGCTTTATCTCGGGCTCTGGCTCAGGATTTGGCTCAGGATTTGGCTCAGGATTTGGCTCTGGCTCAGGATTTGGCTCTGGCTCAGGATCATGATCAGGCTCAGGATTTGGCTCAGGATTTAGCTCAGGATTTGGCTTGGGCCAAGGCTCAGAATGTGCTTCAGGATTTGGCTGTGGCTCAGGATCAGGCTCTGGCTCAGGATTTGGCTCGAGTATCTGACCTGGCTGACGAATTGGTGAAGCTCTTGAATCAGGCTAACAACACTCTACTCGTATTCGTCATAGCAACAGAGTTAGAAGAAACTCATGGGTTCACACTACAACATGGAAACACCTTGACAACTCTCTTGAGCCGTGAGCCTAATCGTGTCCGTACCTTAATGCAGTCAGGAATTTTATTGGGTGCATCAACCATAGTACTGTTCGGTTTGTTAGTGACACTTACCAGGCTCAAAAGAGTGCCTAACCTACCACGTACCGCCAATCTTATCGCCTTTCTTCCAGAAGAATATGTTGCGGAGCTGGGATACTTACAACGCCGCTTAAGGAAAACAAATAAGTCTCCCTGGCAAATTCGACGACGGCTGATGCACGAATTTGTCTTTCTACTCTGGGTGCATTACATCCAAGTACAGCTAGATAATCTGTTTTTAGGTTCCAACCAAGATCACACTATTGACGACTAAGTTTCAAATCCCCTTGCTACATACCGAGGAGTAAACCTAATGTTTTGCCGTCACAAACGACCGATGCCCACACCACCTACACCAGAACCTGACAGTCTAGAATTTAATCTCCGTCTCTCTGGCCCAACAATCGTTAAATTGTTATCTATAGCAGTGGCAATACTATGTGGCTCTGGTGTACTTGTACATAACACATCTAACATCACACCTATAACCCCATCACCTCCAACGATGCAAACAACTCCATAGAGGGACAACAACCATTTTGGACTATCAAATGTCAGTTAATCACCATTGAATCTCCTTAAATCGTTCCACATTCAGAGCTGTGTAGCGTTCCGTGTTTTTAATATCCCGATGTCCCATCCACTCCTGAATAAGACGAGTATCAAACCCTTGATTGGCAAGATGATAACCACAGGCATGGCGCAACATATGGGGATGTACCTTGAACGGTAGGTCAGCCAGCTCGCCACATCGCTTTACTAAGCTAGCAATGCCATAGGACGTAATATCAAGTCAGATTGAATAACCACAATATACGACCAGATGAAATAAGCTGTAAGCCTTGTGAATTCAGGACTGTGCAGAAATTCATATTGTGGGCTTTCTCGACGACTTGATATAATATGTGTCCCCCGCTCACTGGGAAACAGATATTGCCCAGGTGCAACAACTTTGAGACTAGCCAACGCCGCTAGCTCATCAGCCTTGAGCGGATGCACACCGCTTTTACTGCCTTTCAACCGCTTGATATTGAGCAAACTATCATCCATCAGCACAGTATCCCAACGCAGAGAGGCCGCTTCACTGGCCCTTAATCCATGGCGATACATCAACAACAATAATGTGAGATCGCGAATAGAATACCGCCCTCTATTTTCAGCCGAGTCCATTAGCCGTTGCATCTCATCCGCCGTTAGATACTCACGACTGCGATACTGACTATTTTTTCCTCGCTTAAAATTAGCTGTGCTGGTTTGCAGCATCGTTTGAATCCAGATTCCCTAACTGACTAAATTACAAGTATAAATTAGTCAGTTAATAAACGAGTTTTCAAGGGTTTGGCTCAAACGCCCAAAATACGTCGATGTCTATTGAGAATTGACCCTGGCAAAATTCAACTGTCACATGGGGCCTAACTCAATGTTTGTAAGTGTTTACACGGTTAACAGCGTTTACAGTTTCGGCGACAAAGGAAATAGCCCACGTCTTACCCGGCAACCGTTAACGCTGTCTACACTGTTTACACTATGAGCAAGCCCATCGCTTCTGCCCGGATTCCCCATAGTTGGCATGACCAGATATGTGCGATCTCAACCGAAACCGATCAAATGCCAAGTGATGTGGTTAAGGAAGCAATTGGTCTATACCTGGAGAAAACTGATCCAGACAATGTGAACTCAATGGCACGACGACTCAATGCCCTAGAAAAGCAAGTAAGAAAGCTGGTGCAACTGGTTTGACAAGCTCTCTTTCAAGTTCGGGCTTTGGGTGGAGGTTGACCATAAACGTAAGCCATTTGCTTTGGGTAGTGACACATTGCTAATGATAGCCCATCTTGAGAGGTTTTAAGCTCATAGCAATCGGTCAGAGAGATTACTCATCCTCTGTTTTACTGAACGACAAAACTACTTGAGGAAATCCGATGCTAATTGAGCAATTAATTCTCAACGTACTGGTTGAAATTATTAAAATGACCATCGTAGCTGCCCTGCAATGGATGGGCCGTCAAGCAATTACCAAGGCTTACGCTGCCTTTGGAAAGAAGACCAGAGGAGACAACTTAAAATACTCGGACAATCTAGAGACGTGGTCGTGAGTCAGCTCTTCTTTACCAGTCAACACCGCTTGTAACGTCGCTTCTGATTCAAATACATTCACGAGGTCACGATAGCGAAAGTTCCGTTCCGTGAGCAATGTCTGAAATGCCTCCAGCCCATGAATATCAGAGATTTCACCATCCTCGCTGATTTGCGATCGCTCTGAATTTAATCCTTGGTTAAACCACGAGTCAGTCAACTGGCTCAGCAGCTTATCCAAAAGATGGTCAGAAATAGCCATCCCTAAATAGGAGGAGATCGAAATTAAAACCTGTAACCACATAACTCTTGTCGTGATTAACGCTTAGCTAGATATCGTTTACTGGGAAAAAGGCTGTGGGTGCGATCTTGAAGTAGTCTGCTAGCTTTTGAATATGCTCAACCGTAAACTTACGTTTGCCATTCAAAATCGCTGAAACAATCGACTCCGTCTTAAATATGGGCACCAAATCCTTTTGCCTTAACCCACGTTCCTCAATCAACGCCTCAAGCAGTTCAACGCCATAGATGTCCTTAATCTGCACCGCCTTCTGCTCATACTCATGAACTAATGAACCCAAGACACTGAGGTAATCAACCTCGTCATCGGTTAACTGTGATTGATCCAACAGAGCATCAATCATACGCTGTGTTGCAACGGCCTCAGCTTCTGATGTGATTGGGCGAGGTGGAAACTCCGTCAGCAGCTCAAGATATGTTTTCGAGCTTTTCGCTCGTCTTTCATGAACCATAATCAGCCCGCCCATAAACTTTGCGGACATATATTTTTTGATATTTAAAATCTACCCAGGTTTCGACCAGGCAGTCACCCTTATTGGTCTGAAAAGTGACGAACCGCCCTGTTTTCTGGGCATCTGGAAATGCTTGGCAGAGATCATCAAAATCTTGCCAGTAGCCTACGGACACAACTTTGAACCAAAGTTGCAGTCCACGTTCATGATCAGAGTTGGCCTTGAGATATGCCTCAAGGCAAGACATATTGATGATGTGCATATCTTGAACTCGAACAAGGAAATAGTGGTGAACAAATCCTTGCGAGGAGTATCAAGACCAACGCGTGTTTTCGGTGTCGCGTAGATTTAACTATTAAAGCTGATAGCTAAAGTGGCTGACTTCGCGACGTGACCGACACAAGAGGATCTATGTTTTCGTTTTCGTTTAACTATTCTGATGCTTGTATGAGCAGCAGAGATAGTATTCAGGTAACGAGTGTAGATAATTCTAGTGTCGGCAAACATCGCGAACAGCCTCGATAGGTTCCTCGACAACATTGTCTAGTCCTAATAAAGGGCAATCAAATTACGCAATGTTTACCTTTTAATCTAGGGAACAAAGGTAAACACTTAAACTCAGTAATGCATAGCTAAGTTTAGTGAACTGTGAAAACATATTAGCAAATTGCGAATTTTGTTGCAACCTCGCGCAAGATCAGTGCGCCTATTTCTAAGGTGTACCACGTTTTTGATATTCCCAGGGCCTCTCTCTATAAGGGGTTGATCATACTCCTGTCGGTTGCTCCTTAGCTATTTCCTCTGCACGAAGCAATACATCTGGTTGTAGGCAGCTGTCCGAATACGCCCCATAGTGATAGGCCATCCCATCCATCACCATTTGAGAATTAAGGTGAATCTCTGAACCATCAGGACGGATAACAAACAGGTCTGCCACTGTGCGGCCATAGCGGTCTTTCTCAATCGGCACCACCCCAATAGACCCATCACCCTGAGCGACTAGCGATCGCAAATGCTCCTACACCTCAATCCCCCCGGCTGATCTATTTCAGGCGAATCCGTCCCGAAAAATCTAAGTTTCAGCGATATTACGTGAGTCGCTTGACCCAGAGGGGAGCCAGATCGCGGTGACCGGCAAAGGCCTTGACATAGACGGCTTTTACAGAGCGCTCACCAAAGTTAGCCGTCCCCTTTGTAAAGACCTGCTGAGCCCCATCGAGATAGGTCGGGATAATCAGCCCACGGGCATAGGCCAACACTTTTTTACACTCCGCTTCAGACTGCCCATTGACCACCACGCGACTGTTATCGGCCAGGCGCAACGTGCCTCTAACAGAGCCCTTCGTATAGGCCGGAAACCGAAACCTATACCCCGGCTGAACCATTGACCGGGGATGGGGGATGTGCATCGCCCACCGGCTAGAGCCCCCCTCGGTTGGAGCCCACAACACAATCAGCTGAGCATGGGTCTGGACCTTGGTTTCCCACACCATCGGGGTGGCGGCTGTGGTCTCTGGCGGACACTTCACCTGAGCCCATAGCTGGTTGGTCGCCTCTGATAGGGTTTCCAAGGCTCGATAGAGTCCGGCTAACCCGGAGCCAGTCCAAGGCAACAAAGACGGGGTGGTATCCCCACAGGCGGTCAGATTGAGGGTAGCCACACCTGAACTTTGAAAGTGAGCCTGAATTGCCTCTACCTCGGTGAGTAGGTGTTCAAGGGTGAGGGCGTTTAGCTCACAGCAGGGCCGTTCAGGGTTGGGGTTGAGCGTTGGCCCAGTGATGGGTTGGAGTCGTGGCTGAGGCAGATTATCGGGGACCGGTGGGTCCTCATACTTGGGCGGTCCTCCCCTGGGCAGTGTCGGATAGTCACCTGAATCAGGTGTGAGGTCATCTGGCCCCGTTAGGGTAGGCGGCTGACCCATGGGGTCTCTGAGGCGACGGGGCGAGTAGTTCGTCGGATTGACTCGCGGTGCTGCTGTCGTCCCGGATGGCCCCCGACTCGGCTCAGGGGTATCAAAATTGGGATACTGTCTGGGGGGCTGAAAGGGCTCTGTGTTTCTGTCTGAAAAGGTGACACGTGTAAAGCCGACGTGGGGGCTAAACACGGGCGATAGTTGCCCATCGCTGGCGCGCAGATGAAAGCCACGGGTGATGGGGAGTTCCGGGCAGTTATTGTTGGGGGTGGTGTCTGCATTTTCAATCGCATAGGGGGGTGGCCCGGCCTGTTCCCAGGTGTAGGGTCGGTTGGTTCGGTGCACCGGCTGACAGATATTGGTAATGGCCGACCAATCTACCGTAAAGGCTAAGGTCACCCCAGATTGATAGCCCTGGGGGTTGCGCTCTCCCTGGAGTAAATTGCCCAGCTGCCGACCGAGCCAGCCACCCACAAGGGACCCACCCAGGGCACCAACGGGTCCCAGGCTGGCCCCCAGCGCTCCCCCCAGCATCGAGCCCGCCACATCCCCGATTTCATCCAACGGGTTATTGGTGGGATCCAAAATAGCATTCGCGACGTTGTAGGCATCGATGGCGCTGCCCAATGCACCGGCCACCTGAGCGCCGCGTCTGAGGGCCTGCTGGGCCGTGATTCGGGGTGCAACCGCCTTGGCTTCTGCCGCTCGTCGGCTGGCTTGATTCGCCAGCTCATCCGCAAAGCGGTCTAAATCTGCCTCCGAGAGATTATCCAACCCTCGTTCAAATGTCTTGATATCGAAGGCATCGTCGGTCGTTTCATAGCCACGCAAGGCCGCCGCATTCTGACGCACGTTGGCATAGTCAAACGACTGCGCACTGTCTATCAGGGATTGAGTACTCGCATGGCTCGGTCGGCTATCGAGATACGGGTTCGACACGGGCGGAGGGGCCGTGGTCGCTGACCTCGGGACCATCGTGCCATCCACCAGGTCATACACAATCGTCCCATCCAGGAACGGATTGTACTCCAGCGGTTTTAGGTCTAGAACCGGGAGGGTATTGTCAACCGGCATTGCACCCTCCTTAGGCCGTAAAGCCCGGTGGCAGGGTGATACTGCCTGACAGTCCGGGTGAACTTTGCCACAGGGTTTCACCGTTGAGAGCATAGTTGGGATTTAGCGGCACCGCTCCCCGGAAAATGATAAATGTCTGGGACTGATTCTCTTCCCCAAATACGGTGTCGATGGAGGCTTGAAGAAAGGGGCGGCGGTCACTATCGGTGCGCTCACTGTAGTAGCGGCCTGCCGCCACCCGGTTATACATATCGAGGGCATACACCAGAAGCTTTTCGACGGAATCCACAGACGAGGGGATAGTTCCCGGTAATGAAGTAGGCATACTTTGAACGAAAAATGACTTCAATGATGGTAAATGGATTCTTTCTATCGCAAACGACAAAAAATAACCGGTCGTGACCAGATCCCCAGCGGCTTTGAACTCATCACGACCATTACCTACTCCCAACGGTTTTTTGTGCATATCAGAACGGTGCAACGGTGGTGTAAATACGGAAAAGTGCAGGCCTATAAAGTGGGGCATGACTGGTTGATTTTGACGAAAGTTGTTTAGACCCTTTGGGTATATAGCCGAAGCGACAATCATGTTGGTAAGCCGGTAGCCTTGGGGCGGTGGGGGCCATACTGAGCCCAACGTTTCGAGACAAGGAAATCATCGGTTATGGCAACGGCTGTGACAACTACTGCAACCACGATTGAAGGTCAGGCTCTAGAAATCGCTCGCGAGCTACAAAAGCTTGAGTCGGCCCAGTCCACAGCGGATAGCCCGCTGAACAACGTGCAGATTGATACGGATATTGAGGGCGGATTGATTACGGTCACCATGCAGCTACCTGTTGAACTCGGGGGGACGGGCGCGGATCTCACCCTGTCTGCCGGTGTGTACCTCAGCTAACGGCTGAAAGACACTATCCACCCTAGGAGATAACCACAATGGGAACTGAACGATCCAAGATCAATTTCACCGTGGCGGGGAATACCTACCAGATTAACGGGGCCAAATGGTTTTACACCAACAACACCGTCAAGGGCATTATCGGAGCGTCCGTGGCCGGGTCCCGCACCTCGGGTACCACGCGCCAGGGCACCATCACCACCAATGCTGAATCGGCCAAGCGGGTGCTGGTAAAGCTCGTGATGACCTACAAAAGTGCGGCCGGGAGCGTGGTGGGCAATGCGGCCCAAACCGATAGACCCAAGCGCTTTACGTTTTTGTGTGACCCGGATAAAGCCGAAGATGCCATTGTCAAACTGCCCGATAAGAGCATCGGTGGCCGCAAGATCCTGCGGGTCTATCGCCCCCTGAAGCGCTGCTACGTTTAAGCGATGGCCAGACGCCGAGGCTGGCCCATCTCAAAACCGGGGGGGCTACCCACCGGGTTTAGGGTGGAGCGCTTAACCACCACCTTCAAACGGCTTGAGGTGAAACAGCAGCGCTCGAATCGAGGCATCCGGCTTGGGGTTGAGCTAGGGCAACCGGCCCAGCTACTGATTCAGCTCTCGTCTACGATTGCCCAGACAAACGGCTGGTATCGAGCCGGGTTTCTCGCTCAGATCATGCGCGGTGCGCCGATACCGGATCCGATTCAGTCGGTGCACCGGATGTATTTTAACGAGCAGCATATTCTGTTGCCCTGGCAGGGGCTGAGCTTTTACCTGGAGGTTTGGCCCCATATCTGGATTACGGACTATCGCCTGGAGCTGTGGGGTCGGATAGCGCCAGTGGCTTCCACGGCGGTGACGATACCCAATGAGCCAAGGCTCGTGCTGTTTGGGACAGAGGCTAATACGGCGCAGCCCTTAACTGTTTTAGGTGTGTCCATTCTCTTTCCATGAGCCAAGAATTTCTCTCTCTCCCCCGTCTCACCCTGCCCTATCAAGCCGGTGATGAGATGCTGGTCGTCCGCGATGGCCTGACCTATCGCGGGGGACCCCACCCTAGCCTGGTGGGCCATGAGCCCACCACCAGGTCTAGTCTGGAGTGGGTGGTTGTCCAAATCAGACAGACCGTTGGTCAAGGGGGTGGTGTCTTCCATCCGCCTAACCAATGGATTCAACGGCCTTTCACATTCAAATCGACCGGATTTGGACAGATTACGGCGCTAGGTGAAGTAGCATTACCACCGGGTCGCTATGGCTTCCAGGGCTGGTCAACGGGCATGGAGAATGGCCGCATGCGGGCTCGATTTCGCTCGTTGGATGCCCGCATCAGCTGGCCCGGTGCTACCACCTATTCTCTCCACTATTCCTGGCATATCCCCATTCAGGGGGTGTTTACCCTCTCAGAAGTCACCCCGTTTGTCTTAGAGATGCGGTGTGACCGAGACCGGGCTAAACCCTGGGGATTTGGCTATGGCTCAAACCTGGCCCCCGAACTCTATGCCTCACTCTTGTTGTTTCGAAATTCGCTTTAAAGATCCATGGTATTCACCGTAAAACAATCCGCTGTCGACGCCTTGAGTCTGTTGTCTCAAGTGCTGCCTATGACAAGTGCAGAGGCGACTCAGGAGGTCGCCATTGCCCTAAACTCTCGCATCAATCAACAGGTAGAAGATATTGGTGCAAACCAGACGGCCATTGCCGCGCTGCAAGCCCAAATTGCCCAGCTACCCAATCTGCAAGAAGCCGAACGAGCCGAAGTGCTCCAGATGATTCAGGAGCACCTGCCCAACCTGGAGATTAGCTTTGCCATTGGCTACCGGGGGGAGCAGATTGACGCGCCTGTCTTTCTCCAGATGCTAGCTGACCAGCAGGCGGCTAAACCGGTGGGTGTGAGTGAAGTGCAGCGCACCAACGGCTATGTGTCGAGCGCGAAGGTGCTGTTTGACGATGGCCATGAGCAAACGGTGACCTTCACCCGCAACGAAGTTGACGGTATTGCCACCTATACTGGGCAGCTTGCGGATGGAGCTGGGGGCGTCATGGATGGGTACGAAATGAGGTTCCAAGTCTCTAAGCTGGTCGTTGAGGGGCTATCTCTCAACCAGACCTGGGACCAAGACTTGATTAGCCAGCGTCTGTTTGTGGCCGGGTTGAGCGTTGAGTTTGAGGCGATCTCACCTGAGAGCCCAGAGGATGTCCCCGATACGCTATGGGCTCATGAGTCACAGGGGAACCGATTAGAGCAGTAGGCCCTTAGCTTAGAGACGGTTCCAGGTTGAGAGAGCTAAGGGCTTTCCTAAGCGGCTACCGCCAAAATATATCGCTGTATCAATGTGCCTACCAATCGTTTTAGCTGACTACGGTGAGGTTAGAATAAACTGTGAAATTTATGATTCAAAACTTACCGCTCATTGTCACTGTGCTGACTGCCCTCGCTGGAGCTATTGGCTGGGGGATTGGTAGAGTTCGTCGAAACTACGGTGTAGAGCGAGATATTGCTCACCTAAAACGAGACTATAAAACCTTATCGGATCATTCAGCGCAGCTGTTGACTGAGCTTGAACGTAGGCTCGATGCCGTTGAAAAAGATGTGATTGCGATAAAAGCAGTCAACCAGTCTCTAATCGCTCGACAACCAGGAAATTAAAATTGGTTAAATTGCAATCACATTCTTCCTAGTACACATCATTGCATCTACTAGATAATTAAAATTTTTGGTCCGTCGATGTTGACCTTAGCTCAGCGTAGAATATGTGTTGCCACGAATTTTAAATAAGTTATAATTGACTGAACGATAAGTCATTCGTTTTTGCTTGTTAAGCTGCTGAGTTAGAATTCAACCACTCTGCCCTCTTTCATATAGCTCTAAGTGTTTCAGGCTGGACCGTTCTACGGTATAGCTCAATTATTAAACCGCTCATACTCGTTATGCCCAGAACCCTTGCCGCTCTTGAGCAGCGACTGGAGTTGCTAGAAACTCGCTACGCTCAATTAGAAGAGCGGCAAAAATGGGTTGAGCGAATATTTGAAAGCTACGGCATTCGTGGGTTATGGCTGTCCCCAGCTAAAGCATCACCGCTGTTGGGCGTCAGCCGAGACCGGATAATGGCTGAAATCGACCGAGCTGAGAAACTACGCATCTTTGAAAAGCCTGGTGATGCTGAATATGGTGTCCATTACCGCAATATTCAAGATCCCAGCGTCGAAAACTCTACTTGGCAAGTGCATGTAGCTAACTTTGATCGTCTGCTGCTGATTCCACCGGATCAGCGCCTAATGCTCTAATGGTCAGGTGTGCTTGCTCGGTCTGTTTCATTCGTTCAAAGACTTGTTGGTGCTGAGCTTTGCTAATAGCCTGATGATAGGTCTGGGTTCTGATAGCCACACTATGGCCTGCCCATTTTGCTGCGATCGCATCCGGCACCCCCAGTAATGCCGTCCGAATACACCAGGCATGCCTCAGCGCATAGGGATTATGACAGATCCCAATTTCCCGAAACCGTTGCGAAACCTTCTCCCCCAGTTTGCCGTTGCTTCGACCTTCCCGCTGAATATTCGGATACCGCACATTCCACAGCTTGAACGTAGTGCGCCAACTAGCCGGACAGGGATACACCAACCGGGTCCCCGTCTTGGTACTATCAGCCACTCGCAGCACCTCAGTTTCTGGCGTAAACTGCTCCACATCGATATGAAACACCTCATGGGGCCGTAACCCATAGGTGGCAAGCATCCCGTAAATCCATTGCCAGCTAGGATTTTTCAGCGATCGCCAAATCTCAACGATTTGCTCGTCAGTTGGTAAATCCTCCGGCAGTATCTTCTTCGGTGTGTAACCCTGTTTTAAGGATTTGAGTTCCGCTTGGAAAGGGGCGAAATCTGTAGGTGAGATCGCACCTCGATTCGCCATGAATTTTGCCAGTCTACCGTAGGACATACAGTAAAACTCACGGCTACGAGTACCCGGTTTAGAACCCCTCAAAATCTCTGACCGCAATAGATCCAATGTAAGAATCCTCTCTTGCGGTAGACGCTTAAAAAATAATCGATAGTTCTGCTGATAAGAGTTTTCCTTTGTCAGCGTTCTGGGGGTAGAAGCCCAGTGGTCAGCCTCATACTTCTCAATCCACTCCGCCACCGTTTTCGCTGGCTTCTGTTTTCCCTTCAGGTATGGTCCCCAGTCAAATCGGCTCCAAAGCAGCTGACTGTCTATCTCCTGGGCCTTCGCCTTTGCCACCTTGAGCCCCGTTATCGAAGCGTTACAGTTCAGTGCCAGCTCCACCCGTCGCGGCTTCTGCTGTCCTGGCCTTGGTGGAAACGAATCATCCGCCTTGCCCCGGACGTATAATTTCCCCCCTTTTTGCCGCAAGCTGACCTTTTCCAGCTGCTGGTTGATCGCTTGCAGACGCAGGCTTATATCGACTTTTTCAGGTGCAAAATTCTTCCCCATATCTTCCCCAAGAACAGTCCACAATCACCTGTTTTCAGCTCAAAAAAGCTGCTTTGAGGAAGTCTTTCTCAGTTTATTTGCAAAGGCTGAAACCCTTGCTATCAAACGGAGAGGGGGGGATTCGAACCCCCGATGAACCGAAGCCCATAATAGATTTCGAGTCTACCGCATTCAACCACTCTGCCACCTCTCCAGGGGCCTATTCAGTTAGACAGCCCAAGTTTTGGGCTTGTTTATTTTACACCGAGGTGCACGCTCTAGACCTGGCGGCCTCGATTTCG
>JBCDJC010000041.1:0-29379 GCA_038748225.1 Cyanobacteria bacterium P01_H01_bin.26
ATCGGGAAACTCTGCGATCGCAACCTCACTGGCTGAATAGATCGATGCCCCCGACTCATTGACCATCACTTTGATCGGCTTCGGCTCCATCCCTTGAATAACCCCTGCAACAAATGCATCCGTTTCTCGGCTAGCCGTGCCGTTGCCAATGGCGATTAGCTGAATGTTATGGCGCTTAATCATGTCCGAGAGAATCTTGACCGCACTCTCCTGTTTACCCGTATGGGGAAAAATTGGCTTGTACTCTAAAAACTTTCCAGTCTCATCAATCGCGGCTACTTTGCAACCCGTCCGAAAACCAGGATCCACGCCCAGGGTCGGTTTCATCCCCGCTGGTGCTGCCAACAACAGATTTTTAATGTTGACCGCAAAGGTGTCTATGGATTCTCCATCGGCCCAGGCTTTTTTCTCTGCAATCACCTCATTGGTGAGGGAAGTCTTCATCAACCGAGAGAAGGCATCTTTGATCAGCGTCTGGTAAAACTGTCGTACCTTGGTCTGTTTGGTGTGGATCTGACTGTATTCCAGATGCTCTAGAATTTTTGCCTCATCACCCACAAGACTCACCTTGAGAACACCCTCTTTATCTCCCCGCAGCAGGGCAAGCAGATTGTGGGGAGCAAGCTTTGCGATCTCGCTTTCGTACCGGCGATACATCTCATACTTGGTACTGCCTTCTGGATAGTCCGGTTTGATTTTTGAGCTAATTAGACCGGTCTTTAGCAGCGTCTGCCGCACGTAGGCCCGCAGCTCTGAGCGCTCCGCAATGCCCTCGGCTAAAATGTCCGCCGCACCCTGTAGGGCCGCCGCTGTATCGGCCACCCCGTCAGTGATAAAATCCTTGGCCAGCTGATCTAGGGAGTTTACGGACTCACCGGTCTTGTTGAACTGAGCAATCTGCTGGGCCAGCGGTTCTAACCCTTTTTCCCGGGCCACAGTGGCCCGGGTGCGCCGTTTGGGGCGATAGGGCAAATAGAGGTCCTCTAGCTCGGTTTTGCTAGTGCAGTTCTCGATGCGATCGCGCAGTCCTGGGATCAGCTTGCCCTGCCCGTCAATGGATTCTAGGACCGTCTGTTTACGACTGGCTAGCTCCGTCAGGTAGGCAAACTGCTCCGCAATCTGCCGCAGCTGGCGCTCATCTAGCTCCCCGGTTTTTTCTTTGCGATAGCGGGCAATAAACGGTACCGTCGCCCCGGTTTCTAGCAGCTCTAACGCGGCCTGTACCTGGGTGGACCGCACGGATAGGTCCTGGGCAATGACAGAAGCAAACTGCATGGGGTGTCTTTGGGATACAAGCCGTCATGATTATAGCTATCAATTTTGCTATACCTTGAACTACAGGTACTCAGGCAGCAATCCATGCAACGACCCATCGGTGTGACGGTACTCGCAATTATCAATGGTCTGCAGGCGCTGCTGCTGACACTTGTGGGCATTGCCGCTTTTTTAGTAGGGGACCTGCTGATTAACGAAATGCGTTTAGATGGGGAAATGGCCGAGCTTTTAGACCAGCTACCGCCCGGGGTACCCGAGGTATTTCCCAGGGTACTGGGCGGCATCTTTTTGGTGATGGCCCTGGCAAATGCTGCGATCGCAGTGGGGCTGTGGCTGCTCCAGGCCTGGGCCTGGTATCTAAATATAGGGCTGCAGGCCCTGGGCATCCTTGGCAATCTAGGTGGTTTGCTGATGGTCAACCCCATCAGTCTGCTATCCATCGCCTTTAGCGGCTTCTACATCTACTATTTTTTGCAAAAGCCGATCCAGGAGGCGTTTGGAATTCGCAACGCCTTTTAGGTGATGGGTTGTTTGGGAAATAGTTTAGGTGTAGCTACTGCACATTTACGCCCATTACCGACCCTTCCTGCGGCCCCAAAATCACCTCAAGCGGCCGCTGATTTGCATGGGCTTTAACCACCTGCCGGTAAACCCCATAGCTGGTGGGTAGGGTCACGGTCTGTCCTGCCTGATCAACGGTCAGGCTATAGTCTACGGATTTAATCAGCGCAGGAGCTTCGGACACTTCGTTTTTATCAAGGCGGGATTCAATATCGTCCACCGTGGGCTCCGGGGGTAGTTGAGGCCACCAAAGCCCCTCGCTGTCGGGACCGGTGACCGCTAGCCCCGGACGGACGCCGTTTTGGTTATCGAGGGAGACTGAGGCAAATTTTTCGACACGGGTGTCGTTGGGGCGATCGCGACCATCGTCGCGGTTGTAGCGAACCTGCCAGGTGTAGGTGACACTGGCGGTGGCGCTGTAGTCGCTGGTGACAAAGTTGGTGGTGACGGGGTTACAGGCTGCGATCGCAGCTAGACTGCCCAACACCCAACGCCCCATCGGTTGTTTAGTTAGCGCCATTGATTGTCTTTGTTCCATATAGCCGTTTATCCTATCAATTAAACAACTGACCTGTCGCGGTTTTGACCTAGCTCATGCCCATGCCGTCAATCAGCAAAGGCAAAAATCGATGGGTAGATTTCACAGTAGACCAATTGCAAGTAGCATGCTAAAGAAATTGGGCCTATTAGGACTAATACTGCTGGTTAGTCTATTGTTGGCTCCCGTTGCCCAGGCCGCTCCCCTTTGTCGCACGGTGGCCGATCATCAGATTTGCATACTAAAAATCACCCGCAGTGCCAAATACTACTGGGAATATCGGGCGGTGGTCACCGTTGATGACCAGCATCGACCCATGGCTCGCTATAACTGTCGCACCCGCGAATACATCAGCCGCGACGGTAATCACGTCCCTAACGACATAGCTACCCAGGTAATCTGTGGTTTCTTTAAGCAATAAGCTCAGAACACAGCCCGCGTCATAGTAGAATCGAAACAATTTGTTAAGCGACTCTAATAATTCTTTAACTAGACTGGCTGGAGTCGCGCCCCTTGGGGTTAGTCCGGCGCATGCATGCTGATTCCGGCGGTATGCGCTTTTTAGTGGCTTTGTAACGGCCATGGCATACCAGACTGCTAATTAAAAAGTGTCCCAGTGCGCGGTGTCGTTGCAATCAAGTTTGTCTCAATTTGGAGTGTGGAAAAAATCTATGACCGCAACACTTAATAGGTTGTCAACCGATCGGCCCTCGACGGGATCGTTGGCCAATGTAACGCTAAGGGATGTAATTAAGACCATACCTAAGGAATGCTTTGAGAAAAATTCTCGCAAGGCGTGGCAACAGGTAGCTCTTAGTATCGTCATGGCAATTGTGGGGTATGTTGCGATCGCACTATCGCCTTGGTTTCTACTACCCGCTGCCTGGTTTCTAGCCGGGACAGCGCTGACCGGATGGTTTGTCGTCGGTCATGACTGTGGTCACCGTTCATTTTCTAGACACCGCTGGGTAAATAATCTGGTAGGTCATATTGCCTTCTTACCGCTCATTTATCCGTTTCACCCCTGGCGGTTGCTCCACGATCACCACCACCGCCATACTAATAAGCAAGAGGTTGACAACGCCTGGCACCCCTGGTATGTCGAGGACTTTGTAGCGGAAAGCAAAGGGTTGCGAATTGCCTATTGGCTAATGCGTGGTCGACTCTGGTGGCTAGCCTCCATCATCCACTGGGCCGGTATTCACTTCAATCTAAATAACTTTACTGAACGAGACAGGCCCAAGGCCAAAGTCTCGATTGCTGTTGTTGTTATTTTTGTTGCTATTGTCTTTCCCACACTAATTGCCACCCTGGGCGTTTGGGGCTGGGTTAAGTTTTGGCTGATGCCTTGGCTGGGATATCATTTCTGGATGAGCACATTCACCCTGGTGCATCACACCGCCCCTGATATTCAGTTTCGTCCGACCGAAACATGGAACGAGGTCGAAGCTCAGCTGGCCGGTACAGTCCATTGCGACTATCCCAAATGGGTGGAGGTGCTGTGCCATGACATCAGTGTCCATGTGCCCCACCATATTTCCACAGGAATTCCGTCCTATAACTTGAGACTGGCACACCAGAGCCTCAAGGATGCCTGGGGCGACCGGGTGCGTATTCGCGAAGAGAAGTTTACCTGGAATTTTATGCGTGGCATTATTGACAAATGTCACCTGTATCATGCTGAGCATGCCTACACATCATTCAAATCGCTGCATCGGAGTCGCTAGACTCATTTTTTTCAAACTATAGTTCCAAACCCATCAGGCCCTGGCATTAGCTAGGGCCTGATGGGTTTGGAGGGCACCTAGCAGATACCCCCATGGTGAGGGCAGCATTTGTCTGTTTCCCTAGGTGAATGGTGAACCACTGCCTACGCTGAGTCCAGCCCACCACTCCGTGACATTTGCCTGGGACCAGGGAACATTCTAAACAGATCACTTCCCTAGTTTCCCCATGAATCAGCAGGTTTTGCAAAGGCCAAGTCCTTCTGAATATAAGCGTCTGTTTCGGGTCGCAATTTTAACGTCCACCGCCGCTGGCATGTTGGAACGGCAGCGGCGACGACTGCGGGAACAGGTGGAAATTTTAGGGGTAGAAATTGACAATATTTCCCAGCGGCAGTTTTTGTCAGAGCTGACAAAAGGGGTTATTTTTACCCCAAATGTGGATCATCTTATGAAGCTCCAAGAAGATACCGAGTTTCAAGCCGCCTATCGCCAGGCCGACTATAAGGTCTGTGATAGTCAAATTTTGATGTATGCATCAAAGCTGTTGGGCAAACCCCTCAAGGCAAAAATTTCGGGCTCAGACCTGCTACCGCTGTTTTGTAACTACCATAAAGATAATCCTGACATCACCCTCTTTTTGCTCGGCGGTGCCGAGGGGGTTGCTAGACAGGCCCAGGCCAATATCAATGCCAACATCGGTCGAGAAATTGTGATTGCCGCCCATTCCCCATCCTTTGGTTTTGAGCAAGACGAGGCGGAATGTCAGGCGATTATCAACATTATTAATGACTCTGGAGCCACGGTCCTAGCAGTGGGTGTCGGTGCCCCTAAGCAAGAGCTATGGATTGCCAAATACCGCAGCCAAATGCCAGGGGTAAAAATCTTTATGGCCGTTGGCGCAGCCCTGGACTTTGAAGCGGGCAATAAACCCCGTGCTCCAAGGTTTTGGAGCACCCTGGGTCTGGAGTGGCTATATCGTCTGATGTCAGAACCTAAACGTCTCTGGAAGCGTTATCTGTTGGACGACCTACCTTTTTTTAAGCTGTTGATAGAGCAAAAACTGAAACAGACTGCTAAAAAGTGATTTCTTGCTCCGTTGCCCCAGCAGCTAATGTCCCCTCGAAAATAGCCTGAAATAGATTGCCTGTGCCGTCTCCTTGATTGGAAATACCACATAGGTAAGGGGATTGATGGTCACAATAATGTTCCGAATATCCCGCTTTGCCAGGGCTATGATGGCCCCGGCTACCCAGTCAGCCGACATCACCCCCACTGGATTGAGATTGCTCTTAAAAGGCCCCAGCACCAGCTTACGAATCACACAGGGAGAGTCTTGGCGTCGCAGGGTAATCAAATCTCCCAGCAGCCGTTTTGAGGTTTCATATAGCGGGCTAAAAGCGGGATTTACCTCTGCTTCCGATGTATTGATCCACAGTTCTTTGGTGGCAGCCCCCAGGCGAGCATCCACGGTTTCTAAAAACACCTCCATCAGTCGCCAGGCGGATAGGGCGTTCACCTCTAGAGAGCTGGCGATCGCAGCTGCCGTTCTTTCACCATGGACATTTACCCCATGGTTAATCACCAAAATATTGACCCGGCTCAAAATCTCCTTGAGGGCGCGTTCTTCACCTGAGCGCCAGGGAACTACCCTGATTGCCCCTTCAATGTTGTCAGCAGCAGAGCTCGTCAGGGCAATGGGTTTTGCCCCCTGGGCGGCAAGCCGTCTGATCAGGGCTCGCCCCATGGTGCCGGAGGCTCCGGTCACGGCGATGGTTTTGCCCTTGAGTGATAGGGACGTACCCATGACTTTGTCCGATAGGGTGAAATAGCCAGCATAGTAGGCCGTCGTTTCATCAAAGTGATGCCGCCAGTGGTAGGTGCGGTTGACCAGCCACAGACCCGGCAGCGTGGTTAAAGGACCCGGTTCATGGGTCAGGTCGGTGCCGTTGAGTAGCCCCTGCGATCGCAGCAGCGCCGCCACCAAAAAACCGGCCCCGTAGAGAAACCCCAGCCAAAAGCCCCATAGGGGTGTTAGCACGGCCACCAGCGCCATTACGGCCATCATCACCAGGGATTCAGGCACATCGTTATATAGCTGAGCCGCTTGATACAGCTCGACACTGACGGGCGTAAAATCTTTTCGATAGGCTTTGTGGTGCCAGTTATGTAGCCGCATCAGCGGTGGCCAGACATGGCTTGCCACATGGTACGTATCCCGCACCATCTCCACCACAAACACAGATACCAAACCCCACAGCCCCTGGCGTAGCCAGACTGCCCCTAGCAGATCAGCAGCACCCCCCACAAATCTAACCCTCTACGGCGACACCGCGCCAAAAGGCCACATATCCCTTGATATTTTTAGCGGCTTCCTTAGGCTCGGCGTAGTACCAAGCAGCATCCTGATTTTGTTGGCCGTCAACCTCAAGGGTGTAATAGTTGGCCAACCCTTTCCAGCCACAGGTCGTCGTTTTGGTACTTGGTTTGAGATAGTCCATATTGACAGAATCAGGTGGGAAATACTGGTTGCCCTCAACCACCTCACAGCTATCGCTTTCCGCCAAAACAGCCCCGTTCCATGTTGCTTTAGGCATCGCTCCTGTCTCCCAAGTGTTGCGATTTATTTTTATCTGATGGTAAATCTTAATCGAACCTGTGGGAAGGGTGGTCCCTCCAGACAAGGTTTACTTAGTCTGCATTATCTTAGTCTGCATCATGACGATGTCTGGGATGTGACCTGACTTTCTAGATACTCAATGATTTTGTTGGCAATATCAATCTCCGTGGCTCGTTCAATGCCCTCTAGCCCAGGCGATGAATTTACCTCCATGACGACAGGACCATGGTGAGATCTGAGCAAATCCACCCCAGCAATCTTTAATCCCATCGCCTTGGCCGCGCGAATAGCCGTACTGCGCTCTTCAGGCGTTAGCTTAATCTTACTAACCGCTCCCCCCCGATGCACATTAGATCTAAATTCTCCCGGTGCTCCCTGACGCTTCATCGCCGCCACCACGCGGTTACCTAAAATAAAGCAGCGTAGATCGGCCCCCTTTGCTTCCTTAATAAACTCCTGTACCAGTATATTAGCGTCCAGACCTCTAAATGCCTCAATCACTGATTTAGCCGCCTGATAGGTTTCCGCCAATACCACACCAATGCCCTGGGTCCCCTCCAACAGCTTAATAACCAGTGGGGCTCCCCCGACAAGCTCAATCACACCTTCGATATCTTTAGTAGAGTGGGCAAAACCTGTTACAGGTAGCCCCACCCCCTCCTTCGACAGCAGCTGTAAGCAGCGAAGCTTGTCACGGGAACGGGAGATAGCATCAGCTCCGTTAGCTGTAAACACCCCCATCATCTGAAATTGACGCACAACCGCTGTGCCGTAAAATGTCTTAGTAGCCCCAATGCGGGGAATGATTGCATCGATATCTGCCAGCGGCTTACCCTGATAGATCACCTTCGGAGCATAGGCTGTGATATCCATATAGCAGCGCATATGGTCAATAGTGACCATCCTGTGCTCGCGCTTCTCCCCAGCTTCTATGAGCCGACGAGTGGAATACAAGGAAGCATCACGGGATAGTACAGCAATTTTCATAGTGGGCTCAAAAGGAAGATAAGACACACCCAGTTAAATAGAGACCTAGATCTCCTATGTAAGACTATCAAGATCAGTCATCACCTTCGGATAAATCTGTTCCCCTTTCTTTAGCGATGTTTTGACTTTGGAGATAAGACTGGCTAGGGTTGATTAAAAAGCGGTCTCGAACAGATTGACGGCCCAACAGCATGCGAAATCCCATAACGTCTCTGTTGGTTAAGGTCAGCTCAATGGGCCACTGCAGGTTTCCCAAACAAATGGATGTTATGACAACGGGGCGAATCTGCTGATGACCGCCAGAATCTGTGATGGCCCGCTCCTCCAATAGCTCTGTTTCCACCATGATCAATCGCCTATCATTCGATTGAACAGGAGCGATATTAAAGCGCACTTTCTTAATGCCATGGGTCTCGAACTGTTCAATATTGGTGGCATGGATGGCAGAGGACCGGGCTCCAGTATCGACTTTAACTTTGATACTGGGGATACCTAACTTCGGCAGAGATACCCACTCACGCCAACCAATAATCGGTAACTGTTTAGAATCCATGCAACCGTTGAAATACCATGGCCAGAATAGCAAGAAGCATACCGGCTAGCTGCTTTAACCCCAATGACTGACGTTGGACCGACGCTAGCATGGGAGCAAATCCTGCTCATATTCCACCATGAACACGTTGGAATATAGGTTGGCAATAATTTGCTTACCTTCTTGGGTAAGTGCCAAATAGCGCAAACTATCATGGATGTAGTGATGGACAACCCCCCAATAAAACTTAGGATAGTTGCTGCGCAAATCATGGGGAGTTTCGTACTTCAGCTCCTTGTTTTGACCGGTTTCTTCAAATTCATAAAATAGGGCGCTAATTTTTTTGAGATAGCGCGGATCGCTAAGCTGTCCAATCAGATCCGCTGCTCGGATCAGCCCTGGATAGTTACGGGTATCCTGGTGATCGTCTAGTTTTGGTACCGGGAACCGGGTCAGCTCAATATTGTTTTTGATGCGTTTGGCATCGATTCGCTCGTTATTTCCAAACCGCTCCTCGACAAACAGCTTGCCCCGATCTACATGGTAGGGAGTTAGGGAAGCATCGGTGGCACCGGGGGATAGCTCCACCATCTGTCCCTGGCCAGTTGCATAGAGGTTTTCATGGTCGCAATCGTCCCGGCAGACACCCTTGACATAACCAATGTCATGGCAAACAAGTGAAATAATAAAATGGAGCCAATCGTCGGCAGTAACCCCCCCTTCACGGGTATGTTTACCCCTCAAAATTTCCTGACCCACCAGAGTCACTAAAATAGTGTGTTCGACGTTGTGGTACAGCGCATCGCTATTGGCAATATTTTCAAGGGCCATACTACCGGCCCACGCAATAATTTCTTCATAGTCATGGTGTAGCCCACCGTAGGTACGTCGATAGCCAAGACGCAGTTTTTCAACAAAATCAGCGATCAGAATCTCGGTGACATTGAACATGGTAGGAGCGGCTTTGATGGGAGGAAACAAATGCACGGCGTTTAAGCTGAGCTAACGCTAACACACCGCAGGGTTGCCCTTTGTTAGGGTCGGAGAATCCTGTAACGGAATGTATGCGCAGCAACAGGTTGCGTAGGGTTTATTGAACAAAAATCAGACTGGGTACCCATGCCCTGCTGGGTAAAAGCATAGGTAGCTTCTCGGTCCCCCTTTGAATGGGAAGAAGCGCAAACTAGCAACGTGATTGCTTGCTTCCCCTGCGGTTTTCCAACGTTTTGGTCTACATCCAGAAAACATCGGAAAAAGAAAACGATCATCCACAGCCTTGGAGCAGTTGGATGATGATGGCTGATATACCCCAAATGTAGTCAGATGTAGTCAGAATAGTTGCCTGACTTACGGAATGTACGGTAGATGGTTGTGATATCTGTAACATCCTGCTGTCAGACTGCCAAATAAAACTGGCACTGCCTGTGATCACAGTCATACTCGAATAGGTCATAATAGCGACAGGTCAAATTTTTAACTTTTTTTAAGTTTTATAGGCAGAGGCTTGCCCTGCCGTTGTTCTGGCAATTCCTAGACTGTGACGTATCGAAACTTTCAAGACGGATCTAAAACCGATCCGGCTGCTCGCAACGGTTACCATACCAACGGCAGCTCATCGGCTAGCCCACCACCCCGTTCTGTTCTATCCAAGGTTCCAGGGATAGGGATGGGACTACTGCTGGGGATAGGTGTTTCTTTTATCGGGGGAAGACTGCTGTCGCGTCCCGCTACCGAACCGGCAGCCCCAATGCCTGCGACTGCCGCTGCTAGCGTTACCGTACAGCCGGTTCAAACAGCCACTATTCAGCAATCTCTAAAGGCGACTGGAACGGTACAAGCTTTTGACTTACTTCAGGTTTCTCCCCAGGTGAGCGGATTACAAATTCGTCAGGTGCTGGTAAGAGAAGGAGACCAGGTTACCGCTGGTCAAGTCCTGGCCGTCTTAGATGATTCAGTGCTGCAAACCCAGCTAGCCCAGGCCCAAGCCAACTACGCTCAGGCTCAAGCGGAAGTGCGACAGCAGCAGGCGGCCCAGGCCCAGGCAAAAGCCACCGCCGCTGAGGCCCAGGAAAATTTTGAGCGCTACCAGACACTCTACGACCAGGGTGGTATCAGCTCAGAACAGCTAAACGGCCGCCGTACTGAGGCGATTACCGCCCGTGAAGCCGTCGGTGTTTCAACAGCAGAGATCCAAAGCGCTCAGGCCACCGTAAACAGTCGGGCAGCTGAAATTGAACGGCTAGAAACCCAGCTGGAGCAAACCGTTGTGACGGCACCCGCCAGTGGTCAAATTGCTGAGCGTCAGGCCACTGTGGGCGACACAACATCTACGGGAACGGGGCTGTTTACGCTAATTCAAGATGGGTTGTTAGAGCTGGTGGTGGATCTGCCCCAGCGTCAGCTGTCGGTGGTCCAAGTGGGTACCCCCGTAACGGTAACCTCGTCTAGCAACGACCGAATTCAAATGGCGGGCTCGGTCCGCTCAATTGACCCTCAGGTCAATCAGCAAACCCGGCAGGCGGCGGTCAATGTGAGCCTGCCAGCCAATGCAGAATTGCGAACGGGCATGTTTTTGCAGGCTGAATTTATGACGGGCCAACGCACCGGTATGGTGCTGCCAGCCACGGCCATACTGCCCCAATCGGACGATAGTTTTAAGGTCTTTGTCGTCAGTGAAGCGAGCACAGCAGAACTGGTGACGGTGACTGTCGGAGCGCGGTTGCCAGCGACAGGAAACCAGCCTGAACGGTTGGAAATTGTATCAGGACTAACCGAGGACGCTGAAGTAATTTCTGAAGGGGCAAGCTATCTGCAACCGGGCGATCCGGTCTTAGCGGTACCGTCACCCTTTAGTGAAACGCTGACCGCTCCTGCGGCCCAGCCCACCCAATCCCTTGCGGAATAACCGGAGAAACCCATGAATTGGAATATTTCTGAGTGGTCTATCCGGCGGCCAGTGCCTACGCTGGTGCTGTTTTTGGTACTGACCCTATCGGGCTGGCTATCGTTTAACCAGCTGGGTATCGATGCCAACCCCAATATTGATATTCCGGCAGTAATTGTCACCGTAGAACAGCTGGGGGCGGGTCCAGAGGAGATGGAAACCCAGATCACCAAAAAGGTGGAAGATGCGGTTTCAGGACTTGGCAACATCGACAGTGTTGGCTCAACGGTGACCGATGGCAGATCCACGACGATCATTAGTTTTGATCTGGGTGTGGATACGGAGCAGGCCACTAACGATGTGCGGGATGCGGTGACTCGGGTACGAGATGACCTACCCCAAGATGCCCAGGAGCCCCAGGTGCGGCGGCTAAGGTTTGAGGGGGGCCCCATGCTGACCTATACGGTGAGTTCCCAGACGCGGTCGGTAGAAGCCCTCAGCGATTTGGTGGATCGCACCGTTGCCACGGAGCTGTTGTCAGTTAAGGGGGTAGCCCAGGTACGGCGATTTGGTGGTGTGGACCGCGAAATTATTGTGGACCTCGACCCAAATGAGCTAGATGCCTTGGGAATTACGGCCACCCAGGTCAATGGGCAGGTGCGCAATTCTAATATCAATCTGCCCGGCGGTCGCAGCGATATTTCAGGTCAAGAGCAGGGGATTCGCACCCTGGGTAGTGCTCCCACGGTGGAGAGGTTACAAAACCTAGGGATTGCATTACCCAATGGCAACACGGTGCCCTTAAAAACCCTGGGGACGGTGCAGGATGACTTTGGAGAGACTCGACAGTCCGCTTTCCTAGACAACCAGGCGGTGGTGTCATTTTCGGTGTTCCGCAGCAATGGCAGTCTGCTGGTAAGCGTTGAGGACGGGGTCAAGGATGCGATCGCATCCTTGAGCGACACCCTTGAAGATGTTCAATTCGAACTGATCTATACCCGCGCCACCGATGTCCGAGACTCCTATAAGGCTTCCATTGATGCTCTGCTAATCGGCTCACTGCTGGCGGTGGTCGTAGTCAGTGTGTTTCTGCGCAACTGGCGCACCACCCTAATTACCGCCACGGCCCTACCGCTCTCAATTATCCCCACCTTTTTGGTGCTACAGTACCTGGGCTATACCCTCAACAGCATGACCCTGCTGGCCCTGACCCTGGCAGTTGGCAACCTGGTGGATGACGCCATTGTGGAAATTGAGAACGTGGAGCGGCACATTGCCATGGGTAAACCCCCCAGGCAGGCTGCAATGGACTCCACCGCTGAAGTTGGTCTGGCGGTGGTGACCACCACCGCCACCATCGTGGCCGTCTTTTTACCGGTGGCCTTTATGGGGGGCGTCCCCGGTCAGTTTTTTCAGCCCTTTGGCGTGACCGTGGCGGTATCTACCATGTTTTCCACCCTGGTGGCCCGGCTGATGACCCCGATGATGGCCGCCTATTTGCTTAAATCCAAACCCGTGGATGCCAAAACAGCCGGTCAGCCCGACGGCTATCGAGCCGGAGATATTTATGTACCCAGGGGGTTACTGCCCTATTTTCGTCTGGTGCGGGGGGCCCTACGTCATCGTGTTTTAACCGTGGGGCTGGCCGTGGGCTTTTTTATCGCCAGTCTGATGCTGTCGCGGTTTATCCCCACCAGCCTTTTTGCGGCGGGCGATACCGGGCTTTCGAATCTCAGTATTGAGCTGCCCCCCGGTAGCACCCTGGCTAAAACTGAGCTAGTCACCCAGTATATTAGCGAGCAGCTGCTGGCTAATCCCGCCGTAGACAGCGTTTATGTCTCCCAGGAGCCCGCCGAGGCCGAAGCCGTAGCTCGACTCAAACCCAAAAACGAGCGCGTCCCACGGGGCCAGTTTGAAAACGACATGCGCCAGGTCCTGGGACAAATCCCAGGAACTCGCATCAGTTTTGAAAACCAGGGCGGTGCGGGCGGCGGTGGTAAAGCCCTAGAGATCACTCTGCGCAGCGATAACCCCAGCGCTCTAAAAACGGCCTCCGATACGCTTACCCAAGAGATGCGTCAGATTGCTGGTCTAGTGGAGGTTAGCTCCAGTGCCAATCTGGTACAGCCCGAGATTTTGATCCGTCCCGATATCCAGCGAGCGGCCGATTTAGGAGTCACCGTTAGAGACATTGCCAATACAGCTTCCCTAGCCACCTTGGGAGATGCGGAATCCGACCTGGCCGAGTTTGATGTGGGCGACCGTTTGATTCCCATTCGGGTGCGCCTGGCGGCTGAGTTTCGCAACAGCCTGTCTACCATTGAAACCCTCAAGGTGCTCAACAACCAGGGACAGCTAGTGCCCCTAATTGCTGTGGCCGACGTTGGGTTTGGTAGCGGTCCGGCCCAGATCGACCGTTTGGATCGTTCACGCCAGGTCACCATCGGTGCCAACCTAGAAGGTATTACCCTAGGCCAGGGAATAGAGCAGGTCCACGGGCTGCCGGCATTTATCAATTTGCCAGCGGGGGTTACCCAACAGCCCTCAGGCGATGCTGAAATTATGCAGGAAGTCTTTAGCCGGTTTGCCCTGGCCTTGGCCACGGCGATCGTGATGATCTACGCGGTGCTGGTGCTGTTATACAACAGCTTTATCTATCCCTTTGCCGTGATGGTGGCACTGCCCCTGTGCATTGGCGGCGCGCTGCTGGGGCTGATGATTGCCCAAAAACCCCTGGGATTGTTTGCCCTGATTGGTATTGTGCTGCTGATGGGGCTGGTCACCAAAAACTCAATTCTACTGGTGGACTATGCCCTGATGGCCCGCGCCAAGGGCATATCCCTGCGACAGGCCGTAATCGAGGCAGGTCTGACCCGGCTGCGTCCTATTTTGATGACATCGATTTCCACCATGGCCGGGATGGTACCCATCGCGCTGGAATGGGGGGCCGGTGGTGAAACCCGCAGCCCCATGGCGATCGCAGTAATCGGTGGATTTTCGACAGCAACGCTGCTCACACTCGTGGTTGTGCCGGTGTGCTTTACCTTTATTGCCCAATTGAATAGCAGACTTGGGGGGCTGCTGGGACGGGCTACCGGCTTAGGACATGGCAAGGCAACGGGACAGCGGGAGACATTGACATCGGGGGCCAAGTAAGCAGGGCTGTGACGGCCACAGGGCTAGTCCCCACCCTCAAAAAAATAAGGATGTATAAATTGATAGCCAGCGGCTTTGATCTTGGCGTTGGAGACCCGGGCACCGTGAGATCGCGCACTGGGCCGGGTCGGATCCCACCGCACCGGAGCTAGCTCATACCGCTGGCAAACCGTATCAATCAGCTGCTTCACCGTGGGCGTCTCATCCTGCACCAGGTTATAGAGCCCCGACAGATTGTGCTGTCGTCCAAACTCAATCGCCCCCACAATGTCACTGAGGTGCACCCAGTTAGCGATCGCATCCCCCTTACCCGGTCGCGTCTGACCCGCCGCCCGACCATAGATTTTCTCCAACGTCCGCCCCGGACCGTAGATTCCCCCCAGCCGCAGGACACATACCCGCAATCCCGACAGCCCCAACAGCGTTTGCTCCGTTTGTGCGATCGCTTCACCATTCTCCGTCACAGGCTGTACGGGGGTTTCCTCGGTTACCACCGCGCTGCGCTGTTGCCCATAAACAGAAGACGTACTGGTATAGATCAGCTGCTGCACCTGGGTACTTGGCAACACCGTCGCCAGGGTTTTTGCGGTTCCCAAATAGGTCTCTCGATAGCTAGCGCCTCGCTTTGACCCCACACATACCAGCACCACCTGCTGATCTGACAGGCAGTCTTGCAGTGCTTCGGTATCGGTCCCCGTGAGTACCCGGACACGATCCGCTACTGTTTGTAACTCATCCATACGCTCCGGACGGGTCGTCGTTACGGTTACCGTCAGACCCTGCTGGTGCCAGAGGCGGGCTACCTCTTTACCCACATAGCCGCCGCCAACAATTGTCGCCTTTACCCCTGTCTTTCTGGCCATGGCCGTCCCTATCCGCTATATATCCGCTACATTGGAATACTGATTAAGCTTAAGTCACCCCTGAGTTATTTATTAAGCGCGATGACCACCCCCGATTTCCTCAGTCAGCTCAACGCCGCCCAGCGCCAGGCCGTCGAACATTTCTGTGGACCTTTACTCGTGGTTGCTGGGGCAGGCTCCGGCAAAACCCGCGCCCTCACTTACCGCATTGCTAATTTGATTCTCAACCATCGAGTCGATCCTGAAAACCTGCTAGCGGTCACCTTTACCAACAAGGCAGCCAAGGAGATGAAAGAGCGCATCGAAAGGCTTTTCGCCGAGCAAGAAGCCCAGGGACGCCATGGTCAGCCCCTACATCTCCTGCCCGACTATGAGCAAATTCAGCTGCGCTCCTACGTCTACAAAACCTTTATCAAAGACCTATGGATTGGTACGTTCCATGCCCTCTGCTCCCGCATTTTACGCTTTGATATTGAAAAGTATCAGAGCCGGGCAGGACATCGCTGGACCAAAGCCTTCAGCATCTTTGACGAATCCGACGCCCAGAGCTTGGTTAAAAACATCGTTGTCAGTACCCTCAATCTTGACGACCGCAAGTTTAACCCTCGCTCCGTACGTTATGCCATCAGTAATGCCAAAAACCAGGGACTAGATCCAGACGAGTACGAAAAGGAAAACCCCAACTTCAAGGGCCGAGTGATTGCTGATGTGTATCGCCACTACCAGGCGGGTTTAGCCCAAAACAACGCCCTTGATTTTGACGATCTCATCCGCATTCCAGTATTGCTCTTTCGACAAAATGAACAGGTATTGGGCTACTGGCATAAACGTTTTCGCCATTTGCTGGTAGATGAATATCAAGATACCAACCGTACCCAGTACGATCTGCTGCGCCTACTCGTCACCAACGGTGAATCCAGCCGTAAGTTTGACGACTGGACCCAGCGCTCTGTGTTTGTGGTGGGTGATGCCGACCAGTCTATTTACTCTTTTCGGGCCGCCGACTTCACCATTTTGATGAACTTTCAGAATGACTTTGGCGACGGCCGAGCCGATGACGACACCCGCACCATGGTGAAGTTAGAAGAGAACTATCGCTCCACCGCCAACATTCTCGAAGTCGCCAATCAGCTGATTGAAAATAATACCGAGCGCATCGACAAGGTACTACGCGCCACGCGGGGTGTGGGAGAGTCAATCTTTTGCTACAAAGCTGACGATGAGAGAGTGGAGGCGGACTACGCCGTTAGCCAAATTCGCATCCTGATTGAAAAAAACCCCGAACTAAAGTGGGGAGACTTTGCTATTCTCTACCGCACCAATGCCCAGTCCCGCTCGTTTGAGGAAGTACTTACCCGCTACAGCGTCCCCCACAAAGTTGTTGGCGGACTCAAGTTCTACGATCGACGCGAGATCAAGGATGTGCTGTCCTATCTGCGACTGATTGCCAACCCCGCAGATGCGGTTAGCCTAAAACGCTCAATCAACACACCGCGCAGGGGCATTGGCAAAACCACCATGGAGAATCTAGAAAAGGCCTCTGGTGAACTAGGGGTGCCCCTGTGGGAAATCCTGTCAGATGAAACATCGGTAAAAACGTTGGCAGGCCGCTCTAGTAAGTCGGTCATAGGCTTTGCCAAAATGATCCAAGGCTGGCAGGAAAAGGTAGAAACCATGCCCGCATCAGAACTGGTGCAGGAGGTAATCGAAGACTCAGGCTATATCCGCGCCCTCAAGGATAAAGGTACTGACGAAGACCTGGATCGCATCCAGAACGTACAGGAGTTATACAACGCCGTCATTCAATTTGAAGAAGAAAATGAAGATGCAACGCTGCTAACGTTTTTGGCAAGTGCTGCCCTCAACTCTGACATGGACGATGATAAACAGGGTAATGCTGTTTCCCTGATGACGCTGCACTCGTCAAAGGGACTGGAGTTTCCAGTGGTGTTTTTGGTGGGTATGGAGCAGGGGCTATTCCCTAGCTTCCGTTCCCTAGACGATGCTGCTGCCATCGAAGAAGAGCGTCGTCTTTGCTATGTGGGTATTACCCGCGCCCAGGAACACCTGTTTTTAACCTATGCCCGCGAGCGCCGTCTCTATGGCAACATGCGCGAGATTGCGACTCCCTCTATGTTTTTAGGTGAGCTGCCGGAGGATTATATTTTAGCCAACACCGCTACGGCACTGCCTCGACTACAGGCAACACCCAAACGGGCCGCTAGGCTCAAGAATCCTGAACCGGCGATACGGAAACCTGGCGGCCATGAAGATGATTGGGATGTTGGTTCAAAAGTTATCCATGGTAGCTTTGGTGAAGGTACCATTACCCATATTTTTGGAGCTGGCAACAAGTTTTGCCTGGCGATTAAGTTTCCAGGTCTGGGCAAAAAGATTATCGACCCGCGGGTAACCACACTAACGCGGGTTGAATCTTAGAAAGCCAAACTGACCGCCAAGCAGTCAGGCCCGATGCCAGAGTCTGATGGTTTTATCGGCACTGCTGCTTACAATCAGCTTACCGTCAAGGCTATATGCAACAGAAAAAACAGCTGCCTGATGTCCCGTTAGGGTATCGATCGTCTCTCCTGTACTGACATTCCAGAGCCTAACCGTTTTATCATAGCTACCGCTTACTAGTATCTGACCGTCGGCGCTAAAGCTCAAAGAGCTGATGGCCTTAGTATGTCCCTTGAGTTGTAACAGTTTCTTACGATAATGGCTATTCCAAAGAATAATCTCTGTTGAACTACCCACCGCCAGGAGAGAACCCTGTCGACTTAGGGCAACCGCTCGATTGGGTTGGCCATCGATTGGAAATGAGCGAATCAGCTTGCCAGTTTTTGTGTGACGCATGCTGAGCAGCTTACCCTCTCCTCCATAAACAATTGTTTTGCCATCCCAGCTGATTGCCAAGGCCAAAATCGGGGCTGTATAGTCTTTTAGCGTATAAATCTCCTTGCCAGACTTTAATGACCATAGACGAGCCGTTTTATCTAGACCGGCACTTGCTAGGGTCTGACCGTTGGGGCTAAATGCCAGTGCGGTAATTGTTTCTGAATGCCCCAAAAACAAATTACCCAGGGAGCGTAGCAGTTCTCCTGTGCGTATATCCCAAATTTTGACTGTCTGATCGGCACCGCCGCTAGCGGCTAATTTACCATCCCAGCTGACAGCCACACAGTAAATTGCCTTTGTGTGGTCGCTAAAGGTTTTTAGCAAACTGCCTGTTTTAGTACTCCAAAGTCTCAGGGTTTTATCGTGGCTACCTGTAACCAGTTTTTTGCCATCCCTGGTGATCGCAACAGCGGCGACAGTCTGGGTGTGCCGAGACAGGGTGTGAGCACAGTGCCAGGTGGAATAACAGGCGCTCGGCTCTGAGTTGGGAGGCGTCGTCGGAGCAGAGTGGTTGACCTGCTGCTCTAGCTCACGCATCCGGTTGAAATCCGCATCGGCTTGCTGATCGTACCCTCGGCGGAAATAGGCCTGGCTGCGATAACGATAGGCTTCTTGATGGTTAGGGTTGATGGCAATTGCCTTGGAGAGGATCTCGATAGCTGCTCCATATTTTCGAGCTTGGAACTGGACTAATCCCTGCTGAAAATATAGTTCCGCATCAGCAGGACTTTTTTGAGATGGGGCCGGTCGATTGTGTCGTTTGAGATCGGCTATTTTCTCAAAGTCAAGTTTAGCGCGCAGGTTGAACCCCAGCTGTTCTAGAATAAACGCCCTAGCCTGATAGGCTTGTAGATAGTCAGACTTTTTACGTATAGCTTGGGTAAAGCTTTCGATGGCCTGTTCGTATTGATATTCTTGCAGGTAGAGAATACCCTCTTCGTAATAGTCTTGAGCACTAGCGGCTCGAACCGAAATGTGGGGATTGGTTGCTGGCGCTTCTATGTGAGAAGAGCTAATGAGCCGATCATACGCTTCCTTAATCAGTTCAAATCTCTCTCGGGCTTTTTTTAGCTGATGGGGTTGTTTGAGGAATTTATCGGGATGCCACTGCTGGGCTAATTTTCGATAGGCACGTTTAATATCTTCTTTTGTACTGCCGGGCTCCAGGTTGAGTACCCTATAGTAGTAAGTCAAGCTTTCCATTAAGTTGGAAGATAGTTGGGTTATTCCATACGGATCTGGCGGTGGAGGCAGCTTTTTCTATTGACAGCTTTTTCTATTGACACTGGGACCATGTTAGCAAATATTTTGGCTGGCTAGACCGACCGCTATACCTAGGCTTCCCAGGTGATTGGACGGTTTCAGCGGACATAAAAAAAAGAACACACGCTGAGCTGGCATGAGCCAGGAGCGGTTGCCAGCTCAGCCTCCACCGCCAAAACCCCACCCACCAAAACCAGTCTGGCAATAGGGAATGTTGGAGCCGATGGGAGCACGATTGATGGCGTTTTTTATTGACTATTCGACAAGATTCCCCGCTGCAATCATGCGGTGTGACTGCATTTTTCTCAGGGCTGCTGTCAAGGAGCAGCTGTAATATTTATGAATATTCGTATTGCCCATGAAACAGATCTACCTGAGCTATCAGAGCTGTATTATCAGACGGTGTTAGTTCACGCACCCACATACTACACCCCAGCCCAAACGGCAGCTTGGGCGTCCACCGCCGCTGATGTAGACCGCTTTCGCCAGTTTATTCTCGGAGTAACCACCTTTGTCGCCATCAATGACACTGGCATTGTGGGGTTTGCCGGCATTGGTAAAAACGGCCACATAGCGTCAGCCTATGTTCGGTATGACTGTATCCATCAGGGCATTGGCTCTATACTCATGCAGACCGTTCTAAACTATGCCCAGAATCATCACATTCAACGACTCCATGCTGAAGCTAGCAAATTTAGCTTAGGGCTGTTTACAAAATTTGGCTTTCATCTCTACGCCACCGAGGTGGTTGATCGCCAGGACGTGCCGTTCAAACGATATCTGGTCGAGATAAACAATCACCCCTAAAGTTTTTATCAATACACAGTATAGAAACAGGCTTATTAGTTGTTACTCTGCTCAAAAACCGTGCCATGGATAACAAAATCCTCAACCTAAACGTCCGGACTGAACATACGCTTTGGGCATTCTAAAGAAACAATAAAACCGTATAAAATGGCATAGAACACCTGGGTCTTAAGTTGTTATCCCTAATAGAGTCAATTCAAAAACACCGACTAAGTTTGTGTCACAGGTGTGTTGTTCCTAAGAAACTATCGATAGCCTGAGGTATTCAGCTATTAAATCAGTTCCAAATCCAGCAGGCTCAATTTACAGAAAACCGCCTCAACCGCCCTGGGGGGATACCTCCCCAGCTGTCCTGCAGAGTTAGGAACTATTGATAAAGGTTCTGTACCAGCAGGATTGGAGCAGGTTTCTAGTCACGCTAATTCCTTAAAAAACAAGATTAGTAAAGTACCCACCCAACTGACCAGTAGGGATATTCTGTCCATGACCTACACCATTAAAAACAACTGTATTCTCTGCGATAGCTGCCAGCCACAGTGCCCAAATGGCGCCATCAAACCTGATACTGAGCAAGAAGGCTATTGGATCGATCCAACCCTCTGCGATGGTTGCCCAGACTTGGCAGTGCCCCGCTGTGTAGAAGTCTGCAGCGCTGATTCGTTAATACCGCTGCAAGCCAAAAAGGGACGCCGCAAAAGTTCACTACTGCCCCCTGCCATTCCCAACATTTTTCTAAATGGTAAGACCACTCCCTTTGCCTCTTCTATGGTTATTTGGGAAGCCTGTAACCTTTTAGCCCAGCGGCCCCCCTGGCAAACAGAGGGTGACAATCCACTTTTTTATACTCGCCCTGTGCATCGAGGTCGAGGGGAACTGCGATTTCGACTGGCGACGGATCCTGAGAGTAAATCGCCTATCCCAATGCCGCCAGAGGAGGCGACCATAGCCTTCACCCAGTTCGACATTCGGGCCACCTGTATTCACTTAATTTTTGCGGCCTATGCCGTCACTGTTGATTGCCCGTGGGAGCAAGCGTTTGTACTAAACGATCAGCACATTGAGAAATATTTGGGATTAGACAAACGCAAAGACCTAACCAAGCTCGACAGGCTGACTCTGATCAAGTCGCTGGTACATCAATCTTGCCAGCTGCTGGTGGCCCTTGACTGGCCTCGCCAGGGTAAAGTGAAGGCCTTCTCCCTAGATGAACACCCAATTTGGCATTTGATTGATACTCAATATTATTTTGAAACAGATAGCCAGGGCTATCGCCATCTGATTGGGTTGGGCTTTACGGTGAAAGCTGGTGTCTGGGCTCGGCAGTTTCTCAACAAGCAAGATTATCGTAGCCAGACGACTTTTTACCAATATGGCATCCTACCTCAATCTTTATTGACAGAGGTAATGGGCAGCTGGCAGCAGCATGAGGGAGCCATCCGACTTCTACTGTGGCTGTTGTTTAAGCTGCGGCTAGGGGGTGACCACCGACTGACCATACGTACGTTGCTGCGGATTGCCTATGGCGAAACCAAGGTAGCTGAGGCCACCACAGTTAGGGGAGCCCATAAGCGCCTGCTCAAAACCTTTGAAAGCGACCTTGAAACTATTTGCAACTATGGTCTCAGACCGCTGTTTGACCCAGACACCTATCCATCTGAGATCCAGCCGCTCTGGGTGAGGGCGGCTCGTATTCCCGATGATGTAGACGCGGCCCTCGATTTTTGGATTGATGATGCCAAACAAACCCAGAGCCTAACGGACTCTGCACCTAAAGATAAGTGGCAGCGTTTGATGAATGCTCGTATCCTAGGATTTGAGCTATCGGAGCAGTGGCAGCACACGGTTCGTCACCGCACTCCCAAACGGCGACAGGCTCCCTCGGTTCCGCGGACTGAGCGCCTGTCCGCTGGGATGATCAAAGCGGCTCGCCAACGCCACAACTTTACCCAGCGTGCCCTGGCCGAACGCCTGGGTAAAAGCCAGAGCTGGGTGCGGGATATTGAAAATGGTCGCTTCAGTCTGAGTTATCATGACCAGCTGTTGCTACGTCAAACCCTGACAATCTAAACAATGAGCAGCTTTAATTGCTTCAATAGTTCTTGTTCGTTGTAGGGTTTTGAAAAGTAGTCCGTCGCTCCCAGATTCATCGCCAATTTACGGTGTTTTTCGCTGCTGCGAGAGGTCAGCATGACGATGGGTAGCTGGCTAAATTCGGATTGTTCCCGTAGCTCTTCTAAGACACCATAGCCATCGAGTCGAGGCATTTCAATATCACAGATCACAGCCTCAACACTAAGACCGTTGGTCAATTTATCAACCGCGTCTCGACCGTCCTTGGCCTGTTCTACCAGATAGCCCGCTCTCTCTAAGCTAGCGGCGAGATAACGTCGAGCGTGAATAGAATCATCGACAACTAAAATTCTTGCTGCCTTGGTTTGTACGGGGAGACTAGGCGCCACCGGTGGAGCAGACGAGCTGTCGGGTCGCTGGTGGATCCAGTCCATCAGACGGATAGGGTCTACCAGCGGGACCACACGTCCATCGCCTAGCACCGTGGCTCCACTAAAACCAGGGGGCATAGATATGGGGCTAACCACCGGCCGGATAGCAACCTCTTGTTCTTGCCAAAAGCGATCAATCGTTAGGCCATAGCATTGCTCGGTCTCTCCTACGACTAACACCATTGGACAGTTGATCAGTGGTTTACCGGCGATTTCTAGCGGTCTAGTGGCGCATTGAACCACCCAATACTCTTCTAGACGAATGAGTGGAATTGATTGGTCTTGCCAGCTCATGGTTGGATCACCCGATGCTATCACCGATGTTCTAATCACTTCTTGGACCGTATCAACAGGCAGGGCAAAGACTAAACCGTTGCGCTCTAGCACCATGACCCGGACAATGGACAACGATAGCGGGATGCTGAGGGTGAAGGTGCTCCCCTGCCCGGGGTTAGTATGCACCTGGATATCGCCCTGTAGTTCTTTGAGATTGGTACGCACCACGTCCATACCAACGCCGCGTCCTGACAGTTCAGTGACCTGGCCAGTGGTGCTGAACCCTGGTTCAAAGATAAACGGTATCAGCTCCTGGGGCGTCATGCCATCGACTTGCTCATTAGGGAGATTGTATTTACGGATGCGATCGCGAACCTGATCGAGATCAATCCCACCCCCGTCATCACTGAGGGTAACCACAACTCGATTACCGCGATTTACCGCCCGTAGGGCAATTGTTCCCACCCTTGGTTTTTGATGTGCCTGACGAATTTCAGGCCGTTCAATCCCGTGGTCAAAGGCATTACGCAGCAGATGCATCAGCGGATCGCTCAGCTGATCTAGAGCGAACTGTTCCAATAGGGTAGTGGCCCCTTCTATCGTCAGTTCTACAGGTTTGTTGTACTGCACTGACCAATCTCGAACTACCCGAGGAAAGTGGCTAACAATCTCCTCAAATGGCCGCATTTGCGTTTGCGTAATCCGGGTTTTGAGGGCTCGGCTAGTGTAGTTAAAACCGCTAATGGCCTGTCCAATTTCATTGAGCCCCAGCTCAATGTCGCGACTGACCTCTTCGAGTTTAACAATGGTCTCCATGTGTTCTTGGGCTAGGAGCTGAAGCTTAGAGTAGCGATCAAGCTCCAGCACATCAAGGGCATCGGCACCAGTCATGGCAGCGGAATTTTCCACCGCTTGGTTACTCACCACCTGGCCGTTGTTAGATACAGTCCCCGGGGCTCTTGATCCTTCCGTTGAAGCCTGGTCATACCACTGGCGTAGCTCCCGATTAAAGGAAGATAAGACCACCATACGCTCCTGCATCAGCTTACTAAAGGCATCCAGCTGATCTAGCTTAAGGTTGACCGAATTTCGGTTTAAAATCAGGTCCTCAAAGGTACTGTTGATTTTTTTAAGCTGGTCGACCGATACCCGCACCGTTGATACTTGTTGGGAACTGGGTGCCTCCAGCTGGGGGGGAGCACTCAGGGGTACCAGGGAGACATTGGTGGCCATTTCTGCAGTTACCGGGGCTGGGGCTAACGCTTTTGGCTCACCCTCTGTCTCTAGGATATGACTAGGGGCAGCCGGCTCTAAAATCTTGTCTAGGACAGGTTGCTCTGAAGGCAGGGCCGCAAACTGCCCCTGCAGGACTTCCAAATCAACCGGCTCATCTAAGCGTTTGCCTGGCTGAATATTAATTGAGTCGCTTTGGGAAAATTCTCCTGGAACTGTCAACGTTGCTAGCTGCTCTTGCAGCTGACCTAGGTCACTGTGGCTAGCCCTGTCCTGCTCGGCCCCATCGAGGGGCTCTAGGTGGGTGGGTAGACGTTCTGTACGCCCTAAAAGCACCAGGGAATGGCTACGCCGCCAGATTTTTATAGCATTGGCTGCGATCGCAGCCAATGCCTCCGGCTCAGCCAGGTCACAATGCTGCTGCACCGACTGACACAGCCCCACAAATGACTCCAGCTGGGCCATTAGCCCAAACTCGCCCAGCCGTTGGGCCGTGTCTATTAATGCTTGTCTGAGGGCGGCGCCGCTGAGCTGAGGCAGCCTCTGTTCAAACTCCTCCAGGCAGTCTTCAACGCTGGTTGTAAAGATAATAAAATCAAGATTCTCATCCGCTTCTTCCGACAAAAGTCGCGCTTCATCGGCAGGGGTGAGTTCACCCAGACATTGATTGAGCTGCTCAAAGATCGGCTCGGCATGGGTAGCTAACCACTGGGGCTGGGTTGGCTGGCCATCATAGTAGTGCTGTCGCACCGCACGCAAACAGTCCACCCCCTGCAGCAACAGGGTTTCTAAAGAGGTATCCACAGATATCTGTCGAGCCCAAAGAATCTTAAAGGAATCCTCTAGCTTGTGGGCAACCTGGCTCAGCGCCGTAAACCCCATCATCCCTGCCGTCCCTTTAATGGAGTGGGCCGCACGCAGGGCAATATTGACTTGGCTAGAACGGTCGTCTACTGTTTTTATGGCCAGCAGGGCCGCCTCAATCTGTCCAAAATAGGTTTCAGCCTCTGTCAGGAAGGTCAGTCGAGCCCGTTGTTCTTTGTCTAGTGCCATCGTTTACCCTTCAACCTTAAACTGCTCAACCGAGGATTGCAGCTCCTGGGCCACCTTAGCCGTATCTCGAATCGCCTGGGCCACTTGAGCCGAGGCCTGAGATCGCTGCTCCGAGGCTTGGGTCGCTTTCTGCATCAGTTCGGTTACCGTCGTTGACGCCTTGGTTTGATCAACGGTAGAGGTTGAAATATTTTGCATCAGCTGGTTGATTTTCTCAGATTTAGCCAGCACCTGTTCCAACTGCTGCTGCGTGGTTTGAACCCGTTGGCTACTCTCAACGACTTGGGCCGTTCCAGTCTCAATGGCGGTGACGACCTCCTGGGTCTCGGTTTGGATTTCGGCCACAATTTGAGCAATGGTTTTAGTGGCACCGGCCGACTGTTCGGCTAGGGCCCCGACCTGTTCAGCTACTGCCGTAAAACCCTGACCTAGCTCTCCAGCACGGGATGCCTCAACGCTGGCATTTACCGCCAACAGGTTTGTTTTAAGGGCAATTTCATCAATCAGACTAATTGCCTGGGCAATCTTCTGGGCCGATTCTCCCAAACGCTTAATTTTTTTAGAAGTCTCACCCACCGTTGACCGTAGCTCTAAAATACTATCGGCTGTCTGTTCCATGGACTGGGAGCCAACTTGAGCTGTCGTATAGGTATCGTTGGTGAGGTCAGATGCCTGGCTGGCGCTGTCGGCAACGGTTTGAATAGATTGATCCATGGCTTCTACGGCCACCATAGTGGACTTCATTGAGACAGCTTCCTCGATGGCCTGTTCCGCCAACATGCGAATCTGCTGCTCGTTAGTCAGCAATGACTGGCTCACATCGCCGGTAGACTCTTTTACATTGACGGCAATATCTCGCAAGTTTTCAATAATCGCGTTGACCAGGTCAGCCACAATACCCACGTCATTCGAAGAAAGCTTAGCTCGAACCGAGAGATCGCCATCTGCGGCCCCACCCACATCTTCCATCAGCTGGGTGATATCATTTTCTAAGTTTTCCCTCTCAGCTCGCTGCTCTTCGGTCAGCTTGGTTTGCCGGGTTAGCAACAGCTGTATCTGCTCTAATAAATTATTAAAGCTTTGCCCTAGAATCTGAGTCTCACTGGTTCCCGATGGATTGGCCCGAACTTCTAAATCCCCAGAAGTTGCGGTCTGGGCCGTTTCGGTAAGCGTCTTTAGGGGAGCGGAGAGCTGCTCGGAAAACAACCGCAGCAAAAAGGTAATGGCCACTCCCAAAACTAATGCTACCGAAACAAAAATAATGACGAGATCATTGCCCGCAGAGTTAATTTCAGAAATGTTTACCGATGAGATCGCTACCCAGGGTGTTGTTGGCACCGTAGTTAGACTGTACTCTTTACCCTGATATTCTAATAATAGGGTCAAAAAAATCTGCCCTGTAGCTGTTTCTACCCGATCTAGCTCAACCAATTTTCCCGGCAGCTGCGGTTCTAGCGCTTGTTTTAGGGTCTCTACGCTTTCTATAGCTTGACCCAGCTGGGCTGTGAGGACCTGAGCTGCTTGGATAATAGAGTCACCACCAACGACCTCTGACTGAGTTGAAGTAATCTCATCAGCGCCAATGGTCGAAAAAGCGCTACTGCTGAGAGTATCAACTATCTGTATTTGTTGAGAACCACTAATGACAGTAGCCGCATAGGTGGCAATTCGTTCATTCATGACAGTGACGGGAACGATCGCTTTCATTACCCCAAGGAGCTCTGCAGACCCGCCAACGGTCTTTGCAATCGATACATTTTGTATGTTCGCCGAGTCGCCAGAATCAGCTATCTCGATAAACTGCTTTGTTTGTTTTGCCTCCAACCACCAGTCCTCATCACTTTGGACAAAATCGGAGATTGGGCTGCTGTAAGCAACATTAAACCCATTACGTTCGGTAATGGATATTTCCTCCATACCCGTTACCTCAGACACATCTGCCAGATATTGATTGAGGGCGGCGTTGGGCTGCAGTAGCTTGGTTTGTTCAAACTGTTGTTCTAGTGACTCTACAGGCTGGTTTATTAGCCCGTTTTCTTCAACCCCTGCATTAGACTGTCGCAGGGCCTGGGTAATAGATGGATTAAGCAAAGCGGCTTCAATAACTTTGACATTATCTTCCACAAAAACACTAGCCGCTTCGCTAGCTAAAAATGACTCTTCTTTAAGTAAGAGCAGGGCACTTTCTCGTTCAATTCGACGGGTTACTAAAACGCTCAAACCGCTAGCCACCGCTAGGGGCAATAGAGCCAGGGGCAATAGGGTTTGTAGGAGCTGCTTACTGAGTGAGCGCCCCCGATCTGAAGACTTTTTTAGGAAACGCCGCTGAGGTCGCTTTGACCCCTCGGACTGGGATGAATCGCTGAGTGAATATTGCTGAAAAGTCATAGCAGGGTTTTAACCTTCTCCAATAAATCAGTTTTCGATTAGCGTCGATTAGCACAGAAACATAAGAATCAGGCGTTACAGAGACATTTGGGAAATCCCAATCGCCTCAGCACTTAAGACAAGAATCGTCTCTCCGCCCAAAACAACCTGACCGCTTAAATAGGGTTGTAAATTAGCGTCTACTTCAGCTATTGGAGAAACAATATCCTCCAATGTCAGGCGAACAGAGCCTTTTATTTTAGGCACCACTAGCCCTAGAAAAAGCTCATTATCCGGGTTGGCTATATCTTGTTTATTTGGCTGAACCATTTCTAGAGGCAATGTCCGAATAAGGACTACTTCATAGTTTTGGGATAGTTTTGGTGCGATGGAAAGCCCCAATAGCTGGACTAGATCAACAGCCCAAAATACTCGACTTTTTGAACTCATCAATCCTAAAACATGGGGAGCCATGTTAGGCATGGGCGTAACCCACTGGGGCGAGGCTAAAAACGTTTCTTCAACCCAGCTCAGTGCGATCGCAATAGTCAGCTCCGACGTAAGCTGCAGTCTCAAAAATTGCTCACCTGCAACCGGCGTAGACGTAAATAATTCAGGCAGTAGCTGCTGTAAACGAGCCGCAGGTGTCAGTACCTGAGCAGACTGTATAGAAGGCTGTTGCATAGATAATAAAATTGATTATTGAAGTTAAAGGGTGGCAAACCGAACAGCGTCGGTTAATTGTTCAGCCGTACAAGGTTTGACAATATAGCTAGCAACCCCCTGTTTTTTAGCCCAGCTTTGATCCATTTTTCGACCTTTAGTGGTGCAAGCAATAATGGGAATATCCGCCGTCATAGGATCCTTTTTGAGCTTGCGACAGAGTTCTAGGCCGGTAACCTCTGGCATCACTAAATCAGTGACAATTGCATCTGGTCGATCTAATTTGACTTTTTCAAGCGCATCTAAACCATTTTCTGCCGTACTCACCACATAACCAGCCTGTTCCAAGTAGTGACTAATCAGGTCCAACTCAGATTTAACATCATCAATCACTAAAATTTTCTTTGCCATTTTTCTGAATTCCCAATAACTACAACAACGATTTAAGTAACTCAAACGGGCATTTTGAGTAGACTTTTAACCAGAAAAGTGTGTCTGATTTCCGTCATTCATGATCTCAACAACACTTGAATATTTACTCTTGAAACATTGGTTTACCCAGACTTATTAACAGGAATATTTAAGTGGCTTTCTAAAAGCTTTAATAACTGATTCTTTGAAAAGGGCTTTCCTAAAAAGTCAGTTGCCCCCGACAAATCAGCCTTGGCTTTATTTAGAGCACCACGGTTGCTGCTAATCATAATAATTGGCACATCTTTAAACATATAGCTGCGTTTTAAGATTTCACAAAGGGAGTTGCCATTAATAGTCGGCATGGAAACATCCATTAATACCAGATCGGGCTTCATGTCACATATTTTAGAAACAGATTTTACCGGGTCTATAATGGCTTTGAATTCAAAATGCTCCGGGTCAAGATAGCTTTCAATCTTCTCTAACATCGTCTGACTATCATCAATGCAAATAATCAGATGTCGAGACTTAGCAACAGTAGTCATCGCCGCCACATCCTTGGAGTTTTTACCATTGGATGCCAAACCATTGGTAACAGAACTGTGGTCACGCCTGTCGAGCACAGGTGTTGAGGCTACGGCAGCAGAACTTTGGGCAGACAGTTTTTTAGGCAGCCAGGGCAAACGGTTAAGGGGTTGTATCGGGGACCATAGCTTGATCATCCGATGTTCAATATAGGGGTAGAGCAGCTGTGCTAATTTAAG
>JBCDJC010000042.1:0-29371 GCA_038748225.1 Cyanobacteria bacterium P01_H01_bin.26
ATTCCGGCAAGTTTGCGCCACCCCGATGGCCACTGGTTTGGCTTTAGTAAGCGGGCGCGGGTGCTGATGTACAACAAAGACCTGGTGGATCCCTCGGAACTATCCACCTACGAAGCCCTGACGGACCCTCGCTGGCGGGGTAAGATCTTAACCCGGTCTTCTGGCAACATTTATAGCCAGTCTCTGACGGCATCTGTGATTGCGGCCCATGGGGCTGCCGGTGCCGAGGAATGGGCCGAGGGTTTGGTGGCCAACTTTGCCCGGGACCCTGAGGGGAATGACCGTGCCCAAATTGAGGCGGCGGCCGCAGGGATTGGGGAGATTGCGATCGCAAACACCTACTACCTACCCCGCTACGCCAAGGACGAAGACCCCGCTAAGCAAGCCGTTTTTGAAAAGATTGGTGTGTTCTTCCCCAACCAGGACGATCGCGGCACCCATGTCAACATCAGCGGTGCCGGTGTGGTCAAGTCCGCCCCCAACCCGGAGAGCGCCGTCATGTTCCTGGAATATCTCTCCAGTCCTGTGGCCCAGGCGTTCTTTGCCCAGGGTAACAACGAATATCCGGTTGTTGAAGGGACACCCGTTGACCCCATCGTTGGTGAATTTGGCACCTACAAGGCCGACACCGTCAATGTAAATCTTCTGGGTGAGAACCAGCCCGAAGCGGTACAGATCATGGATCGGGCCGGTTGGGTATAGGTCTACATCAGCCGGGCTAGAAAGACTTATATTTAGCCCGGCCGTGGGTTTGCCTAGCGGTTTTCGTAAATCGTTAGGCTACCCGCACCCGCCTGGTCAAAATGGCCATCACCTCATTGGTTCGCCCGGTGGATATGGGCTGACTCCAATCGTTGGGTTCGGCGTATTGCCTGCTATGCAAGTCTTGAATCGTGAGTCTGACCCCCGTGAGGCTGCCAAACAGCAGGTGTCTCACGGTTTCGTATTGATAATCCGGCAGCGGATCGCTGGTAAGTGAAAGGGTGGACGCAACCGCGCCCTGGGTAGATTCAACAAACATAAGCTTTGGTCTCCAAACGTTACAGGTTCTTAAGAAACCAAAGCTCAAGATCTAGACACCCCGATAAACGTGATGCAAACCGGAGTGACAGTGGGATAATACCCACATCCTCGGACTGCGTTCTCAGTCTGGGGCCAGCCAGCGGCACGGTGGGTCCAATCACCTGCCGCTGGTGCTAAATATTGAGCTTTGTAGTGTCGCCCCGCAGGGCATGGAATTTAAAGTACAGCGAAGCCTATTCTGTAGTCAAGCTCAAAAAGATACGACTTTAGTCGAGGAGCATTTTTAGGAAAATCGAGTCAATAGGATAGCTTGGGTGGTGCAACCTAATGGTGATCTGACCGATGGAGATGATTGATGCAGCCGGGTTTGAGCAAGGGACCATTAGTCAAATGGAACGACGATAGGGGATTTGGATTTATCAGATCCGGTGAAACTGGAAAAGATGTCTTTTTGCACATCAGCGAGGTAAAAACGACCGGACGTCGCCCTAAGGTCGGAGATATAATTTTTTATCGGCTTAGCCATGGAGCAGATGGAGAAGTTCGCGCCACCGGCGCTTCCATTCAAGGGGTTATTTCTCGCTCTGCAACGACTCAAACGCGCAGACCCACTAGAACAATGTCTCGGTCAGCCAGACAAAAAGCTAAAAAAAACACATTGCTTGAGACTATTTTGGCGATAGGAGCGATGGGTATTATCGGTTTTCTCCATTCGCATTTTTTCACTAGTAATTCATCCGGACCGCTCACCGTAGCCGAAAACCCAAACTGTGTAGTCAAGGGTAATATCTCGATTTCTAGCGGCAGAAAGCTCTATCATCTGCCGGGTATGAAAGACTATGAGGGAACAACTATCTATCCCGACGAAGGGGAGAGATGGTTTTGTTCTGAGGCAGAAGCGATCGCAAACGGTTGGACCAAAGCACCCAGATAGGCTTTAGGAGACTTGCTGGTAAATAAGAAATCCGCCATAGCGCCTTTCCCCTTACCCTTTAACCCTTCCCTACCCCGGGGATTTTATTTTTTGGCAGATCCCTAAGTATTAGCCTGCCTCAGCCGTGCCCGCAGGACTGTCTGGCTCTGATGTCTCCAGCGGTGCGGGTTCCGGCTGTTTTACAATGTCGATACCCGACATTGGGGCCGCTTTAGGACCCCTAAGACCATTGACTCGATCTTTCCAGGTTTGATAGACGTTGCCTGTGCGGGTTTTCCATTTTGTTCTATTTTGCTCAGCCTTCTGGGGAAACCAGGAAAACACCAGCAAATCAAGCAGTAGTTCCACACTCCTGACAACGGCTAAAACAAACCCAGTGAGCAGGTTGTAGTGCAGTAAATAATAGGGCGTAAACAAAACTGCCGAGAACCAGAGGAGATCGTCAAAGACTTCTTTATCTAGGTTGAAGGAGATACTGACGTGGACACGCAGTAGGGTATACCACAGGGCAACCACCACCAGGGTGCTGGCGGCAAAGCCGATTATACCTTCAGTCTTTTGCCATAGGAAGCGCACAAACTTTTTGGAGGAAGTCCAAACAATGCCTGCAAAGGCCACGGCTAGGGCACCGTAGGTGGCAATGTTGGTCCAATCTAGCTCGCTAAAGTCGCCGAGCATTGATGTGTCAAACTGCTGAAACAAACTGAGAAACGAGTCCAGCATTGGGCTCCTGAAAAAAGGGCTTTACAACGAGAAGGGACTTTATCTGCACCCTTCTTCGCTAGCGTAGCGTCTACCTGCTGTGGCTGTGGGGTACGGTTTGCCCAACTTGCCTGGGGTGTGAATGTTAAAACGCTTGATGCTAGCCGCCCTGGCTATTCTCTTCCAGGGACTGTAAGTCTTCCTGGGTAATAATGCGGGGGGTAATAATATAGATCGCCGTTTTTAGACCCTCACCAAACACGTTGAGATATTTCACATCAGCATTGGGCTCGCTGGGCAGACGCATTTCAAAAATTCGATGGTTGCGCACGTCGGAATCATCGTTGCCTGTGTAGGGCGTCAGCGTGTATCCCTGGGTTTCTAACTGCTCGCTGATCTCCCTCAGCGCATCTGTGTAGTTTTGTCCTTCGGCAATGCGACAGTTATCTAGGCCGTAGCACCCCGATTTGGCCCCGGCAAGGTGGGGAAAGTTGGTGCCAAATTGCATCGCTATCCCCGCCTCTGGCCCGCTGTCTGCGGGGTCAGGGTCAGACTGTAGGGGGAGCTCGGGGACGGGCTCTGGGTCGTCGACCTCGTTTGTATCCTCAAACGTTTCGGGGGGAAGCGCCTCGGGGGGAAGCACCTCGGGCACTTGGGTCAGCGGGGCGGTGGGTGTGACAGAGGGGGAAACAGGGTCTACGGGGACAGCTGGCTCCGGTTTGACAATCGTGGGCAGCGTGGTCAGTGCGATCGCACCGCTCTCCTCAATGGGGGGCTCCGGCTCGGGCTCTGTCGGTTTGAATCCCGGTGTTGGCAGCATGAGCAACGCCCCGTGTAGCGCCACCGACAGCCAGATCAAAATCCCCCAGCGGCGACCCGCCGCTGGATAGCCCACCCGCACGGACTTAGCGTGACGATAGTTGAGACTGCTAACCGACTTCGTCATGCTGAAAATTCTGAGCGATCAAACCAGGTACCTGCTTGGGCTTAACTTTGGTATGCCGCTGCTTGTGGGGCATGACTACCACGTGGGGACCGGCCTTACATTTATCCATACAGCCCGTCAGTTTGACCTGTACCGTTTCCGCTAGCCCCTGGTCAGCCAGCGCCGTCTCCACGGCGTTGCACACCTGCATGGCGCCCCGCTTACGACAGGAGGATTTTTGGCAGATTAAAATCTTGGATGCTTTGCGTTTTTTGGGCTGGGAGGTGGCAACGGCGGGGCTGGGGGCGGTGACCAGGGGGGTGGTGACTAGCTCTAACGGTTTAACCCGCACCACTTCCTTGGCTTTAAGCTTGGGTTCGCCCGTTTCCCTATCGATAGATTGACTACCGACAACGCGGATCCAGTCGCCCACCTGTAAATAGCGAAACAGCATCAGCCGCACCGATTTAGGCAGTTTGACAGTCACCTGCTCCTCAGCGGTGCGCAGGTTCAAATACTTAAAGGGGGATTTGCTACCCGCTGTAAATCCCTCAAACTGACCTTCTAGAGAGAACGGCTTATCGTTAGCCATGGGCGTCCGCCAACCTCAACTCCATCAGTCTATCTCGAATTCTTAGGATTATTGAGAGTAGTTCTTCTAGAATTGACCAGATTAAGGTTAGGATAAAATCCTATTAATAGATTTTATTTATAAAATAAAGTATCGATCTAGTTAAAATTAATTTGGCTTAGGGCATACATATCGAGGACTATGGCCATTCTTTAGCCCCAGGTCTACCCATTGCGTTCACACTGTACATTTAATTTTTAAAATTTGCTTCTTGACATTTATTTTCATTTGACTTTAGATCAAACTTGGGAATATATTTCAAATAGAGGCCAAAAAAAACCTCCCCGTCGGGGAGGTTGCTCTCTGTAAGGACTATTTTTCCGGTCCGTTTACAGGTCAGTTGTTGAGTACAACCAGGGTGTCATTTGCCAGGAAGTGGTGGAGGTGGTAAGCACGTTCCTCTGTTTTTAACAGAATCGTTTCATACAGATAGCGTGTGGCCCGATCCCCTAGGCTCTCTGCCTGGGCGGTCTGACGACGTAAAACGGTGATGATTGACTGTTCTCCAGCGAGATCGTTTTCAATCATCTGGCGGCAGCGGTAGATACCGTCGGCTTCTGGCTCAAAACAGCACAGCTCGGCTAGCTTGCTAAAGCTGGCCACTGGTACACCCCCCAGACCGTCCAGTCGTTCGCCAATATCGTGAACATGGCCCCTAACATCGTCATAGCTTTCTTCAAAGTAATTGTGCAGCTGATAAAACTCAGCCCCTTCTACGACAAAGTGATGCTTTTGATACTGGAGATAGAGGGCTTGAAAGCTGGCTAAAAGAATGTTTAATCCTTCACAGACTGGGGCTGTAATGGATTGTTCTAGTGCGATCGCATTTTCCGTAACGTTCCCAAAGGGGGTAACCAATGTGGATGAGCTAACCATAGATGGCTCCTAAAAAGATGATCTAAAGATGGCAACAATCGGCTAAGGCGCTAATTTCAGCATTTCCATACCGTTGACTACCCGTATCAGTTCAGTATAACCGGTCAAAAACCTTGGTATATAAGGATCATAGCCCTGTTACATAGGATACGTTCGCAATAATTGTTAATGGGAGTCGGTGCAGAGTTACCGGATCCAAGTCGTTCTGGCGGTTGTGTAAATGTCTGATTTTAGGTCCAGTTTTTTACTGATGCAAGTAGCTTCCAGTTATCTGGTGACTTTGATTAAAAAGCGATAACAATTAATTGCTAATTTGCAAGATTGCTTATCGAACTATATAGAAGAAATTTGCATTTAATCTGCAGACAAATCCTTTGACTGGCACAAAGTTCTTTGGTGCATCAGGCTTTTTAGCCAATATCTTTTAACAACATTGCCCATAGCTTCTATTAATGCTTTAACTATCCGGGCCCCTGTGATGTCTATATTGTCCTACTCGTGAGAGCTACTGAGTAATCCTATGGTTAAAATTGACAGCTGCGATCGCTGGGAAGCGTATTTTCGTTTGCAAGAATTGGGAATCGCCTGCGAGTGCAAAATCTATCAGCCCCTGCAGGTAAACGTCACCACGGCAAGTGAAGCCATCCAGGTGTGGTGTGTGACCTCTCGTTTGGCCAAGTCGCGCCAGGAGCTGGTCACCTGGCTAGAAGGCTGCTTAGCCAAAGCCTTCTAGGAGCCTTCTGGAAGCCTTCTAGGAGAGTTCTAAGGTTTTTATCTCTCCCAACCAAATATCCTCTCTGTAGGGATGACTGTGGTCGTCCCTTTTTTTTGAGAATTTTCCTATCAACGCGGATAATTTTACAACTCATATTTTGATGATTTTCATCAAAATGAAGCCTAAGTTACAAAAAAAACCGGTTTTCATACCTGAAAAATTGTTTCATAAATCACTATTATTAAGAATGAATATCATTAGTTGCCAAGACTCTAGATCGTGAGGCAAGCTTGCCTAGACGATAGAAATTTATGTAGTTGTTATCGGAGACAGTATCACTATGCAAGCGTATGGTGACTCAAGTCCTACCTACGATTGGTGGGCGGGCAATTCTCGTTTTGCGGAGCGATCGGGGTTATTTATTTCAGCTCACGCCGCTCAAGCCGCCCTGATTACCTTTTGGGCGGGTGCGTTTACCCTGTTTGAGCTATCGACGTTTGATCCGTCTTTGCCCATGGGGGAACAGGGACTGATTTTATTACCCCACCTAGCCACCCTGGGATTGGGTGTGAGTGGGGGTAGTTTGGTGAATACGTATCCGGCTTTTGTAGTGGGTGCCGTCCATCTGATCTCATCAGCTGTACTGGCTGCCGGGGCTTTATTCCATCTGGTCAAGGGTGAAGCCGATTTAAGTAATGCGTCGGGCAGAGCGCGCAAGTTCCACTTTGATTGGGACGATCCTAAACAGCTTGGTATTATCCTAGGCCATCATCTTTTATTTTTAGGGATGGGGGCGTTGGTTCTGGTTCTATGGGCTACCCGCTGGCACGGGCTGTACGACCCGGCCCTGGGCGAGGTCCGCTTAATTACCAACCCCACCCTAGACATCGCTACGATCTATGGCTACCAGACCCACTTTGCCAGCATCGACAGTCTGGAAGATTTGGTGGGGGGTCACGCCTTTGTGGGTGCCCTGCTAATTTTGGGTGGGGTTTGGCACATTGCTGTGCCGCCGCTCACTTGGGCCAAGCGGGTTCTGTCTTTTTCGGCGGAAGCGATTCTTTCCTACTCCTTGGGGGGCATCGCCCTGGCTGCATTTGTGGCGGCCTATTTTTGTTCAGTGAATACGCTGGCCTATCCGGTTGAATTCTACGGACCTGTCCTGGATGTCAAGCTGGGGGTGTCTCCCTACTTTGCTGATACGGTAGTGCTGCCGTTGGGGGCGCACACCGCCCGGTGCTGGCTCGCCAATTCCCATTTCTTTTTAGGGTTCTTTTTTCTGCAGGGACATTTGTGGCATGCCCTGCGAGCCATGGGATTTGACTTTAAGCGAGTCAATCAGGCCCTAGACAGTATTGCCTAGTCTGGTATTAAGTTTGCTCAACGGAACCGCTTGTCGGTTCTCCTCTCTCAACCAGGTCTGTACCTTTGGGTGCGGGCCTTTTTTTATCAACTTGGCGGGATATTAAGCCTAAGGGAATTGCTAGTAAGGTACCCGCCAATAGCTCCTTTCCTTCCCCTTTACCCCTTCCCCTTTACCCCTTCCCACTCTACTCCGGAGATTTTATTCTTTAACAGATCCCTAAGCCCCCATGCTTACAGCTAATACCCCCCGTAGATAATATGTCCACGGGAGGTCATTGTCTGGGGCTAGAGCTATAGGTTTGTTAGGCCTCCATTGCTCGACGCCGTAACAGAAATGCCCCTACGGCGACTAGCCCCACCATGGCCGTAGGTTCAGGAACATCCTGGGGATCGTCAAAGTCAAATGCATCGCTGCCAAAGCGAAAGGAATGGTTGTCGGTTTCAAAACCACCACCGCCAGATTGGGAAATGACAATTTGATTGAAGGTACTTTCTGCCGTGTTGGCGTAAAAGTGAATGTAACCGTTGCCTTCGTTGTTCTGGTGGGCTGCTTTTACAGGAGCGATGGGATTGATGTCGCTGTAGGTAAAGGTGCTAACCTCAACGCCATCGTTCAAAAATGAAAAGTTGTTGTTAGGGCTGAGGGCACCCCAATCAATACCAAAGTAGTTGAGTTCCTTATCAAGGTCGATGGTGACTGAATTACCTTGGAAAACTGCTAGATAGTCTGATTCGTTTTTTTCACCATTGGCACCGGCTGGCGCCCAGCGATCGTTGTATACACCCGTTCCCTTTCCCACCTCGGTAGCTAGGCCGTTTTCAAAGGTGTAGGTAATGAGAGCGTCACCAAAGGTGTACTTGTTTGTGTCAACCTCTGTACCGGGTGAGTTGAAGTCAATGGTGACCGTCTGCTGACCGTAAAACTCAGAAAATGCGCCCGATGCACTACCGCGATCGTCAGGGTTAATTCCCTGGGTTACCTTTGCGGTAATGCCGCCAATGGTGGCCTCACCATAGATGGGCAACGATGCTGTATCGTTATCGAAATCAGCCGCCAGGGCAGTACCGCCAGAAAAAACTGATGCTAAAGCGGTCAGCACCCCTAAAGAAAGAGATCTGTACATAATCCAACCAATCTAAATATTTGAAAATTAATTCTCTAAAGCCAATGGAGACTTGTGTTTGATGCACCTGTAGACATTGTGGTTTTTTATACGCAAAACTCCATGCGTACATCCAGGTGTTTAGAGATAAATTTACTGTGGGCACTTAGAGTAGCTTTACAAGACCTTTATGGGCCACTCCATAGGTTTACCCAGAAGATAGACCAAATGCCGATTATGGCGGTATTTATTGCTCTCGGGCAATGCGCCAGCTGAGTAAAATGACCGGCACCAGCCCCACTAATAAAATCATTAATGCCGGGGCTGAGGCTTGTATGAGCCGTTCATCGGAGGCATACTGATATACCCGAACGGCTAGGGTGTCAAAGTTAAATGGCCGCATGACCAGGGTGGCGGGCAGCTCCTTCATGACGTCTACAAATACCAGCATGAGCGCCGTTAGCAGGCTGCTGGCCATCAGCGGAGTGTGAATTTTTACCAGGGTTTGGGTGGGGGAACAACCGAGGCTGCGGGCGGCATCGTCCAGGGTGGGGCGAATTTTACTAAGACCCGTTTCCACCGTGCCCAGGGCGACGGCGAGAAATCTGACCAAATAGGCAAACACCAGGGCGGTAATGGTGCCGCTAAACAGTAGGCCGATGTTGTTGCCGGTAGCGGCCTCAACCCAGTCTGCTAGCTCCCGGTCAAGTCTGATCACAGGAATCAAAATGCCCACGGCAATGACGGCACCGGGAACGGCATAGCCCATGGCGGCCAAACGTACCCCCAGGGCCACGGCGGCCTGTTTGCTCAGCCGTTCGCCATAGCCAAGCACCAGGGCAACAACGACGGCTAGCCCGGCGGTGAGTCCGGCTAAAATCAAACTGTGCTGGGCCAGCTCTAAAAACCGATCGTCCAGGGTTTCCTCGAGATGGGTCAGGGTCATGTGGGCGAGAATACCGCCGGGTAGCAACAGCCCTAGGGTGATGGGTAGGCCACAGGCCAGCACGGCTCCGAGGGCTCGTATCCCTTTGAGGTGGTAGGGCTGGGGACGCTGGGCGCTGTTTTTGGCCTGGTAGTATTTTGCCTGTCGTCGCGACCAGCGCTCTAGGATAATAAGCACCAAAATAAACACCATGAGCATGGCTGAGAGCTGGGCGGCTGCCACCTGGGCCCCCATGCCAAACCAGGTGCGGTAGATGCCGGTGGTAAAGGTGTTGACACCAAAGTAGTCTACGGTGCCAAAGTCGCTGAGGGTTTCCATGAGGGCGAGGGCCAATCCGGCGATGATGGCCGGACGTGCCAGGGGCAAGGCCACCCTAAAAAAGCTACGCCAGGGACCACAGCCGAGGGAACGGCTGGCTTCTAGGGTACATACCGACTGTTCTAAAAAGGCTACCCGCGCCAGCATGTAAACGTAGGGATAGAGGGTGAGACTAAACATGACTATGGCGCCACCCACCGAGCGCACATCGGGAAACCAGTAGTCGTTCACCGACTGCCAGCCAAATTGCGATCGCAGCCAAATCTGCACCGGTCCAAAATAATCGAGCCAGTCGGTGTAGGTGTAGGCCAGCAGATAGGCGGGGGCGGCCAGGGGCAACAGCAGTGCCCATTCAAATAGGCGACTGCCGGGAAAGCGTCCCATGGTTACTAGCCAGGCGGTGCCAACGCCGATGAGCAATACGCCGATACCCACCCCCACCATCAGCCATAGCGAATGGATAATATACTGGGTCAGCACCGTTGAGGCCAGATGGCTAAAAACGCCCTCGCTCGGCGAGAATACGCTACCCAGGACCACCAATATTGGCAACGCCACCAGGAGGGCAATCAGCCATACGGCGATCGTCCAGCCGCTGATGCGTGGACGGCGGCCAGAGGTGCGAAATACATCGGCGATCATGGGCGGGTGCAGCGTAGTGTAATACCGTTATTGTCAGCCATAGCTGGCTGCTGGATCAACTCTCCTCTGTCTTTGTGCGCTATGTCCCATCAGGTTTTGATTATTGGCGGCGGTGGTCGCATTGGCCGCAGCGTCGCCGCTGACTTGTTGCGCCACACCGATGTGGGCATGACCCTGACGGGGAGACGCCCCAGGGTATCCTTCGCGCTGCATTCTCGCCAGCGATACCAGTCTTTACAATTAGATGATCGGGCGGGGGTGCGGGCTGCGATCGCAGCCCACGATTTAGTGATCCACTGTGCCGGACCGTTTCGCACCCGAGACTTTGATCTGCTGGCCCAGTGCATCGCCCAAAAGACTCCCTACCTGGATGTTGCCGATAGTCCCGATTATGTTGGTGAGGCCCTGGCCTTTAGCGATGTTGCCCGGGCTGCCGGGGTGACGTGTATTGTCAGCACCGGAGTATTTCCCGGTATTTCTAACAGTATGGTGCGTCAGGGTATTGAGCAGCTAGATCAAGCTAGCCACGTCCATCTTAGCTATCTGGTGGCCGGGTCCGGTGGCGCCGGGGTCACGGTGATGCGAACCACATTTGTGGAGCTGCAAACCCCGTTTGAGGCCAGGGTCAACGCCCAGCGGATAGCCATCCGGCCCTATAGCGAACGCGAGGTTTTACCGTTTCCAGAGCCCTACAACCGGGGGGCCGGTGTGTATTGGTTTAATACCATTGAAGCCCTGACGCTACCCCAGTCATTTCCCCAGCTCGATACGGTGATTACTAAGTTTGGCTCACTCCCCGATGCTTACAACCGCCTGACCGGTCTGATGACCCTGCTGCCACCAAGCTGGCTACGGCAGCCGGCCACCATCGAGTTTCTCTCCCAGGTTAGCTACGCCATGACCCAGGTGACCGACCGCTTTAGCGGGACCGGTATTGCCATGCGTTTGGCGATCCAGGGGCAGCACCGGGGACAGGCGGCCACCTACCTGGCCATGGGCACCCACCCGGATACGGCAACCGCAGCTGGCTATGGTACCGGCGGCGTTGCCCAGCTAGTGCTTTCAGGTCAGCTATCCCAGCCGGGGGTTTGGTCCGTCGAGCGGATTTTGCCCACTGACCTGTTTGAAAAGAGTATGTGCGATCGCGGACTCACCATTGAGCGCAGTATTCGCTAGATTGCCGGTCCTCCTAACATATTTAGAGAATCAAACTCCGCTGTGTGCCTTCAAAAAAGCGAGTTAGCCACTCCACAATTAGCTCAGGGTCGTCGCTGGGCTTGAGCTCAAAAAGATACTGATCTTCACAGCTATCATCGATGGCCGCCACGGCGCAGATTACCGTTTTCTCAGACCAAATACCCGGCTGAAACAACAGTCTATTCTCTTCGTACGCTCGCTGAAAGTAGGCAGATGCCTCTTCACAGCGCGTTTGATTGGTTACACCTTGAATCTGAAAATACTGAGACTGCCAGCGGATAAGCGGTCTTTTAGTATTGTTCTCCCAGCGGTAGGTTGCCGGCACACGCTCTTCACTAGCCTGGTCATAGCTTGTCCCACAAAAAAAGTGAGACTCCCTAGCCGTATCAGGTCTAGAAAGCTCGTGGCCAAAGTAGGCATTTAGGGTATAAAAGCCAGTCTGTTGACCATCAAAGGTATTGGCATCCAAACGATAGGTCGCGTCCGCTGGCAGGGTAATTTCTATCCGAGCGGTGGTATCCGTGGGGGACAGATCGTCCCCATAGGCCAGGGTTGTATATTGAGATTCATCAGCGCCATCGCCAGTACCTGTCATCTGACGCAACGACAAAAAGGCATCCACATCCTCACTGGCCATTTCAGCCACCAGGTGCTGCCCGGCCTGTCCTTCAAAATGGTAGTAGTCAATGTAGCTTTGGTCTCCATGAACCCGATCCCCGACGCCAAAGTGTCCGGTGATTGTTTGCCCCCTAAGCAACAAAGGCTGCCGCTGCCACTGTTGACCATTGGCTATGGTGGGTTGACTGGCCACATTTCCCGCCTCTAAATCCGTTAGAAACTCGCTGACGTGACGCGCCCCAATGGCTGTATTTAGCCCTGCACTACCGGCATTAGGGATAGGCTGATATGACCATGTGTTTACACCAATCACCTCACCATGCTCATTTAAGAGCGGCCCCCCTGAATTTCCAGAGTTGATATCAGCATCCGTCTGAATCCACCCCTCCGTTTGCAAAACCTGGCTAATGACGCCAACCGTGAGGGTGCGTCCTAAATCAAACGGAAATCCAATGGCATAGGCTGATTCTCCGGTTTGGGGAAAGGTGGTGAGCAGCCTTAGACTGGGCAGCTCACCGTCAGGATAAACCCTCAGGGCGGCCAGATCTTGCCCGTGGCGGTCATAGCCTAAAATATCAGCCTCAAACTGACGACCGTCGGCCATGCGAACAGTGGCTGTGGTACTGCTTTGATGACCAATAACATGGGCGTTTGTAATAATTAAGCCGGTCGGTTCAACAATAAAGCCGCTGCCTTTTCTACCGTCGGCGAGGCGTACTTCGACGACAGCTGGGTTAGCCCGTTGAAAAATTTGCCGGGTATGCTCACTGGGGCTCCGGCCATAGGCAGGAAGATCCAGACGATGAGACGTTGCCAAATTTGGAAATAATTGAGTCCCAACAGTTTCTACTAGGGGAGCTACCGCTAATAAACCCGTAGCTGCTATCAGACTAGCGCGGCCCGCACGCGTTAAAAAACCTTCCATCTAACTGTATTCAAAACATAGGGACTAATAGCCCACGACTCCAGTAGGTTAAAAACCTCGCAAGCGTAAGACCATCGGTATAGTATCTACTAGCTCAACAACAATCAGCTGGAATTTATGCAGAATTTTAATGTCTATCGCTGATTATGTGTTTGAAATATAAAGCCAGCTGCGAGGCGATACTGTCGCCTCGCAGCTGGTTAACCACCCCTTATTAATAAACGACGGCTCAGTTAATCGTCATCGTCGTCATCGTCATCGTCGTCATCGTCGTCATCGTCATCGTCGTCATCGTCGTCATCGTCGTCGTCATCGTCGCCGCCGCCGCCGTCGCCCTCTTGACTGACGTCATTGTCAACGGTGACATCCACATCAACGTTGTTGTTGATGGTAATAAATATGTCTAGAAAATCATCGGCAACATATTCGTTACGGACGTACTCAACAATCCCTAAGCTAGCCATAGACTGGTATACAAAACTGCTCGCTTCGGAACGACTCACCACCTGGAAAAGGTTGAGGCGTTTGCGATTGGGATAGTTAACAATGATGCCGCGCTCGGTGAGTGCCGCAATCAGCAAGCGGTATTCCGTCGGAATAGTTTCAGCATCTTCGTAGATACTCAGAATTTCTGTTACACTCTTACCTGAGACAATCTCCGTGTAGTCCAACCCACGAGCCAGCGAGACTAGCACATCCAGTCGTGTGAGCCGTCGCTCTGGATTAGCAACAATGTCCTCTAGGTCGATAAAGCCCATGGAATAAGCTTTTTGGATCGCACTGTAGGCCCAGTAGCTGCGGGAAATACCGGAAATGTTCGATACCTGCCGCACGGATCTGACGTCAAATGCCTGATTGATTAAGGCTGAAAACTGGGCGTGGGTCAGTCCGTTGGTGGGCATAAACATGCCATTGGGAAAGCCCTCAAGCACGCCTCGCTCACTTAGGGGGTAGATAAAACTGGATGCCCAATAATCTTGTCTAAGATCTGTAAAACTAGTCTGCTGTACAACACTGCGACGAATTACCTGAGCTCGCTGAGTCTGAGCAAGTAATTCTGAGTCAGTTTTTTGCTCAGCTGCTTGGACATCGCGAGCCTGTGCTGCACTGGAAAAAAGACATATAGAAAGCACGGTTAGAAAAGAAATGCCCAGACCCGCAATATTGCGTACAAGCCATAGAGCAGTAGAAATATTCATGCTATAGGTTCCTTTAGAACAAAAACGATTTACACACAATTTGTGTTCAACTGTCCCCGATTTCACATTTCACTGATGTTAAGTCTGTTTAACTACCAATTACACAAGATTTTTAAGAGTGCTACAGCCCTTGCGGTCAGAAGCAACACTACTCTTAACAACAATATGTCTAAGTTGTGATGGATCATTGGTAGAAGACCTTAGCTGTGATTCAACCTCACAATGACTGACTAGAACAAGATGCCGTGGACCAATTTCTCAAGTGGTTTTTAATGTTCAGAGCCATGGCAAACTTTAGTAGTATCGCGCAGTGATTTCTAAGCCTGTTTAAATTGGTGGGGATTCATGTGACATGCGAATGTTCTAACGCATCGGGACGTTTGCCATAGCTCAAAGTCCTGGTGGCCAATTTAAAAACTGGTCGTAATTCGGCTGTGACGATTGAAGTCAAATGCTGCCGCTGGTTTTTAGATCGACGGCGGCATTTGACTTATTGATGGGTAGCCATCACAGCTTGCTAGGCCACAGCTAGATACTGCATCCAAGCCCCCATTGCATGTTGGACATAGTCAATCCGAACTTCTGTAACCCGCCGGTTAAATTCGGCGGCTACAGCAGGATGTCCTAATCTGATCTTACCTGTCGCTCGAGGTATGGCCCCAGTAAAATCTCCCTTGTTGATCTGCGCCTTTAACAGAAATTTGACTCCACCCATGACTGCCGTTTGAATACGCTTGGTAATTTCGTACTCGGTAGGAAGAAATGAAAGTGCGGTGAGCAATCCCTCTACCCAAGCAGCCGTAGGCATTGTCCGGCCATTCTGGACAAACCCACCGTGATAGCGGGGACGTCTGGGTGCATAGATTTGTTTCTGAAGGATCGCCTCACAAATTTTGATAGCATAGGTGAGCAATAGTTCTTTGGATATAAAAGAGTGCTCAGGTTGGTTTTGAGAAAGTATCTTTTCTATGGCTAACAGTGCCCAGTAATCTGTTGATATACTGTCTATATGTTCCTGACTGTGGGCGAAATAGGCCAATGCGCTATACGCTGACGTCAGCCAGCTAATTGAGGGATCTCTTTCATAGAGCATCATTAGTCCTAACGCTGCTTCACCGGGGTAACATGACGATTGCCACTTATCCGTGCGTCCGCTAGCTGCTGGCACATATTTAGGATAAAAATCTCCAGCTTCTCGCTGCATATAAGTAATAAATCGCCCTAAGGCCCGAAGCTGCTCAAGGGTAATTAAGCCATAGCAGAAGGGCTCAATACTGAGGAGCGCAACAAGACCAAGCCCTGTACCCCCTAGTTTTGCCTGTAGGGGCTTGGTTGTATTGTCTATATCGGGCCTAGACCAGACCGCTAAGATATCACTTTCTCCAGGAATAGGCCGTATGGCTTCTTTGCATAGATAGTTACCGGCTGACTCGATGACTTTGTAGATAATGTCGTTGGGGCGCCGTTGATAATACCTTGATAGGGCATGTATGCAACCGGCATGGTGTACGATGTCGTACCTTGGCTTAACTTTTATGGCAGTGTTGGTATTGATGCGGTATCTAAACATCCCATTGGACTGGATGTTAGTGACTAGATAGTATGCTGCTTGATCTATTGCACCCTGAACGACGTCGCTTGGCAAGGTCGTTTCCATGTTGACAATCTCATGACGCAGTTTTGTACAATGACAATTGTATTTTCTTCTAGTTCATAGCTAAGAATTTGCCCTTTTTAGCAAGAAGTTTAAGTACCTATCTAAAGTGTCTGTAAAGACAGCTATAATTTCCAGGGAGAGAATAGCGGTAGCCACAGGATTCATACTGTGGCCATATCTTTGGCCGTATCGTATCTGCACCATCAGACGCCTTGTCAACAGTCGCTGCCCCGCTTAGCCATACTGCTAAGCGGCTGTTGTCAGAAGCTTCATCACAAATTGATATTTCGTCCATGGTGCACCAGGCTGAACCAGCGTCACAGATCTTTGCGGTCAGCTACGATGGCACCCGTGTACATGTTCACAACCATGGACTTGTGAGCAACCTGGGTGAACTCTATACGGCGAAATATAACTTGGTAAAGGGTTTGCACGGCCCTTAGATTAGGGCTTGTAATGACTATTTTGGCATCTGATTTGGTCGTTATAACTAACCCAAACTCGTCTTGCCTTCGCTGCGAAAACCATCGATTAAAGTAGATAACATAGCCTATGCTGACGGCGATCAACATCGTACCGAGCAAGCCGGTGGACCAGGATAGTGAGCTGATAAGCAAGACTAAACCCAGGACTGTAAGTACCCCGGCTAGAAAATCACTCAGTTTTTTTTGAATGACCGAGCGTTTGCCATGGAGTTTCAAAATTTGTAATGAGTCAATGTCACCCAGGAGATATCTATGCTTGCCATAGGATATTTCGGTGGACGATATGGAGGCTTCATCCTGAAAAGTCTCAACCGTATAAGAATTTGAACTGGGTTTTGAATAAAACTGGGACGGCAGCGCGGCGGTGTCTAGTGCTAAGTTGTCGATCGCTGATAAATGATTCTGTTGCTGTTCGCTCAGGGGTTCCATATTGGTCCTACACTAGCTTAAACACCTGCCTGGAGGCGAAGCTTTCTTAAAAAGAGGTTTAAAAGTCTTTCTTGTCTTGTGATAATTGTTAGTTTTCCTTTCATTCCTGGCAACAGATTGCATGTACGCTGGCCGACTTGTAGAGTCTGAGTTTGAGGTGCCACCGTCACCACACGGCTATCCTGTCTTGAAACAAAGTTTGTTCCGGAGCCTGTTTCTGACTGGGCCGGTTCAATCGAGCTAACGTTTCCCCGCATGGGGCCAAAGCTAACGGGCGCACAGTTAGAGAGTGTCATGTAAGTCGGATGACCCACCTCGACTGTTTTGATTTCGGCGTTGGGGACCACCGCTTTAATTTGTAAGGCCACTCCAGTGGGAATAACTTTGGCAATGGTTTCATCGGCACCGACGTCTTGGCCCAGGGTATTTAATTTCAGATCGTAGAGCGTGCCTGCAGCTGGCGCATAAACTACCAGCTTTTCAATTTTCTGTTGCACCTGGGCTAGCTGCTGGCGTCTCTGTTCTAGCTTAGTTTTAAGTTCTCCTTGGTGGTCTAGCAGCACCTTTTTAGGATAGTCAAGCGACCGTGTTCCGGTCGGGTCTGCGAACTGTCGCTGTTCTAGGTCTGTGATCTGGCTATCGACTTCTGTCATTTGTGTCTGCAGCTGAGTAATCCGAGCCTCAATATTGGCCATTTCTGCCCGTAGCGGCAAACTTTCTAGGGAAGTTAGCACCTGACCTTCACTGAGAGTTTCGTAGTTTTGCACAACAAGAGTCTCAACTGTACCCTCAACGCCAGCTTTGACCGGTTGTACTGCACCCACTGGTTCTACTACGGCCTCGGCTTTGACGGTAGTGGTGTAGGGCAACATGGTTAAGGCCAATGCCCCCGTACCCAACACGGCTGCTAAAAGAAAACTACTCAATGTCACCCCGCGACTCGGGAATGGTAAAACCTTGTCTAACTCAGGAGTGGATAGGGCCTGGGACTGTTCGATCTGTGAACTGGGAGCTTGAGAATTTTGCGGTGTTGCCAGGACTGGTATCGACAGACTTGTCTGCTCAACGGTGTTGGGGCTGATCGCTGTTGTTTCTAGGGGGCGATTAGGGTCGCCACAGATAGGATCTGAGAAAGTGTCATTATGGGGCATGGGTTATTTCTCTTATTAAGACTCAAATAAGAACGACCTTCCTCACAAAGATTAATAATCTAGAGGCTTAGGTAATGGGGATGATGTTCTCGCTTGATGACTGGCTATGAGACGCTGTGGAGTGCTCAAACGAGGACCACTCCCCTCTAAAAACTGTAAATGCCCACCGTCTTGAGTTAGCAAATAATCGGGGGGACCGGCTGTCTCTACTTTGCCAGCATCGATCAAGACCACCCAGTCAACAATTCGATTTACACTTGAGCGATGGCTAATGAGGACCGTAGTACGGCCTTTGCGATGCTGCAACAGTCTTTGCAGCAGCTCGGTTTCGCTGAGGGCGTCCAAGGCTGATGTAGACTCATCTAAAATCAGGATGGCAGGCTTTAGCACCAGGGCCCGCGCGATCGCTAATCGCTGTAGCTGCCCCCCCGAAAGATTGGAGCCAGATTCACCTAAGACCGTCAAGTATCCATCTGGCAAACAATTGATAAATGTGTCTGCCCCGGTAATCTGACAGGCGATTACAATTTCATCATAGGTGGCGTTGGGAGCACAAAGCTGGAAGTTTTCTAAAATTGAACGACTCCAGAAATGGGTTGTTTGAGACACCAAAACAATTTGCTGACGTACGTATTCAGCAGACAAATCCCGTAAATTGTAGGGACCCACTAAAATTTCTCCTGACTGGTAGGGGTGCAGCCCGGCTAAAAGTTTAGCAATGGTGCTTTTACCAGATCCAGAGGCTCCCACCAGTGCCGAAAATTTACCCCCTGGGATTGTTAGTGAAAACGTCTCTAGCAGGTTGAACCGACCTGGGTAGTGAAAGTTAACCTGATTAAAGGTGATATCGCCATCGGCTGGAATGTCAGCCAGCGGCTTTAGCCAATCATCTTCGCTCTCATTATGAATGTTAATAACATCATCAAACCGTTGTATTGATGTCTTGATCTCCATAAATTTGCCTGAAAATCTGGCTAGGGAGCTGACTAATCTTAAAAAGCTATAGCTCATGAGGCTGAAAGCCAGGAGTTGGCCAAGACTCAGTGTTTGAGTGATGACCATGGTACTGCCTACCCACAGAACGCTAATACCGCCAATACCCAGTGTTAATGTTGTCAGCTGAGTATTTAGCGTCGTTAGCCAGACAGCCCCTGATTCTTTGCTAGCTAGATTCCCAAACCGACCCTGGAGCTCCTGCCAGAGTTGGGATTGAGCTGCGGTTGTTTTGACGGTCACAGCCCCTCTAAAAATTTCGGCTAGCAGCGCCTGATTTTTGGCTTTTAAAGATAGTAAACGTTGGATATCTAGATGAAATAAAGGTGACAGAATTAGGGTGACCCCCAGGGTTACCATGGCCGTTAACAGTGTCACCAGCGTTAGCTGATAGCTGTAAACCCCCATACACACCAGTGACACTAAGGCTTTGCAAACTAGTCCAGGCCCTTGAATAACCCCATCAATAATTAACCCATTAATGCGGGAAATATCCTTGAGTCGATTGGTAAATTCACCGCTACGGTGGGTCTCGTAATAGGTTAGCGGTAGCTTTAACAGCTTGCGACTAAACTCGAGGGTAAGCCCTAACTCAAATCTCTTGAAGATTTTGGCAACTAGGTTAACTTGTACCAGGGTCAACAGGCTTTGAAGGATAAAGAAGCCTAGGGCCACAATGACGACTCGAGATAGGAGATGGGTATCGCCCTTGATCAGCACGTCATCTGTAATGAACTGGAGTAAAAATGGAACCGTTAGGGATAATAGACCGATGAATAGGCTATACACCAAGATCTGTAGCAGGGGGATACGGTAGAGCCAGGCCTGTTGCAGAATATCGAGGGTTCGATTTGAGCGATGGGTCGATAGGCGATAAAACGCCTCATCGGGTACTAGCAACAGAATTGCACCGTTACCCCAGCTTTGCTTGACCTCATCCAGGCTGAGATAGCGAATACCAACTTTTGGATCCGCTATCACATACTTACCCTGTTGGCGACCGTAGAAGACAACCCAGTGATCTTTACCCCAGTGCATGATGGCAGGCAGAGGTAGACGCTGTATGCGCTCAAAAATATAATCGTTGGCCTGACCAGAACGGGCTTGAAAACCCAGGGCTTTGGCTCCCTGCTGCAGACTCAGGAGGGATGCTCCTAGCTGCCCCGTACCGACCAGTTCACGTATGCGTAACAGGCTGATTTGCTGTCCATAGTGTTTTACGATCGTCGCAAGACAGGCGATGCCGCAATCTTCTTCTCTAGACTGGCTAACAAATGAATACTTCATAGGATCAGGGTGTGCCCTGGGGCAGACTAAAAGTCCTGTGGACAAACCTAGTAGTACAGGCGTGAACAACAGAGCCTGACTAGGGGGTAGATTTTTGGGGCTAGCACCTAGCAAATTCTTTTTACTGGCTGAAAATCAAATTCCAGAATAAAACCAGCCAAATTCAGCCAGATCGCTGATATTCTCGGAAAAAATCATGAGAGAAATGTTCCCAGACGGTTGTCATTATTAAAAAACAAGGCAGATAGCTCCGGGGTGAGCAGCTGTGATCTAAGCTGACTCAGCTTGATAGGATGCAGAAACAATATGTATATTTCTGAAACGCATTAATGTCTTGCCCTACGAATATTTTGGGGCCAGCATGGGATCAAGATTTTGTTTAAAGACTATTAAAATTCTTAAATTTACGAATAATTTTTACTTTTTAGGTGGGCATACCTAAAAAATGGTTGCAAACTTGATAAAGCTACCTGAATCGCTGTTTCTGAAGCATTTACTCTCTAAAAAATATTCAGCAGAGAGTTTAGTTCACCTACACGTTCTGATTTAGAGGCAGCTTTAGAACCCCCCATGTTGAGCAGCTTTATTACTAGAAGTAGCGGCTTGGGCACCATAATTTGTGCTGTGGAGAGCTGCGTCCCTGTTTTGTATGCGACTTTGTATGCGACGGCCTGGATGAGTTGTTGTTGGAGCTGTGGAAAAATGACAGATTGCCAACCCATGGCATTGCTTCTAGAGTTCAGCGCCGATGCCAGCTGAGGGCGGCCCAACCGAGTCTGTTGCTACTGTAAAACAGGCTGAAGCAAACTCCCTAGCACTGTCATGGGTGATTGCATCTGATTGAAATTAACTCCCTGGCTGCTTGCTAGCTGTTGAACTGATTGGGTTATCTGGTTTAGTTGTTCAACGGTGGCCTGTCTGTAGGGGGTGTTAATGGCACTCAACACTTCAAAAACATTGTATGACCTTTAGGATATGCGATCGCACCTAAAGCCTGATTATTGAAAGGGTGACTTCTCCGGTATTGTCATCGGGATAGGTATCTGTAAAGAAAGCATGGATCGTGGCTGGGGCTTGAACATCCAGCGTTAGCGTATCGGCATATCCGTTGAGGGTAGCCCAGGTTGTACCCATGGGAGTCCCAGGGTTTGGATTGCTGGTGGAGTCGCCCTGGATTAAAAGCAACACAAACGGTTCACCAGGATGATTATCATCGCCGTCGTAGTTGAATACACCGTCTCGCAGACGCAAAATATGTGAACCGGGTTCTAGCCGGTAGACACTGGCTACCGTATTTTTGAGGTGGTGCAGCTGTCCTGCATCCAGTGGGACGGCATGGTGGCGATGATGGATGCTAACGGTTTGGAGCGAGCCCTGGTGCCGGGTCACGACGTTTGATGTGTCCGGTTGGCTGGGGTTGGCCTGCTGTGCTCGGAGGGCGGCGGCGGCAGCCAGACCGCCCGCGACCGCGGCGGTGGTCCCATGGGCGCTGAAGGCACCGATGGACTGTGACAGGTCAGCAGCGCGTCTGACCGCAGCTGAGCGGGCCAGGACTAGCCAGTCACCTGAAGCGGTTTGATAGCCCACTTCAGCTAGGTAGTCACGCTGGGCATTGGGTAGGGAAACCGTGCAACTTTCAGCGCCATCGCCATCGTCCAATAGCCCATAGGTTTCAACGCGGCTGGGCGGCTGGGCGGTGCGATCTCCATCGGTCACATCATAGAGTCGTAGCTGATAGTCCTCTCCCCCTTGGGCTTTAAGGGCTGTCTTCGCCGCCACGGGGATATCCCAAACGGCCTCAGCTTCCTGGGTAACGCCAGGGGTAAGGGCGATCTGTCCTGGGGGGTCACCAGCCGCCTGGGCAGCGGCTAGCTTGGTTGCACCCAGGGCAGCGCCCGCTGCGATCGCAGCGCCCCCTAGGGCACCCCCTACGGCCCCTATCCCTGGTAGTTCACCATCATCCGACCTATCGTCTGGCAAGGCTGGCATCCTAACCGGAGCAGACTGAGCCATTGGCAGCCACTGACTATCTGGGGTCATGTAGCCTACCTCAGCGCAGTAGCTGCGGTTATCGATGGTGATCGGTAGGTGGAGATCAGAATTTGACTCCATACACACAAACTCTGCAGCCGGTGTTGGCAGCGGCAGCGACGGCTCGCGATCGGTGACGTCGTAGAGTCTTACCATCATGGTTTCTCCGCCCTGACGTTTGGCGGCGGCCAGCTGCTCCTGGGGAATTTCCCATTGGGCATAGGCGCTTTTTGCATTGCGGGGCGTGAGGACCATGCGGGCAGCCGGTACGGCAGCGGCGGCAGCTCCCACAGCCGCAATCCCGGCCGGAACTGCGGCTGTGGCCGGGGCTATGGCTGGATTGGCGCCGGCAGTATTAATCGGGGTAGCAGCCGGAGCCGGGGCTATGGCTGGGTCGGTTCCAGCGGCATCAGCCGGAGCTGGCGGGGAAGCTGCTGTGGCCGGGGCTATGGCTGGACTGGCGCCGGCAGCATTAATCGGGGTAGCGGCCGGAGCCGGGGCTATGGCTGGGTCGGTTCCAGCGGCATCAGCCGGAGCTGGCGGGGGAGCTGCCGATCGGTTGCCCTTAAGCAACCACCAGAGCAAGCCACCCAACAGGGGAATAGCCAGTAGCCACAGCAGCCACCAGGGAAAGTCTGCTTCACTTGCTGGGGCTGCTCCAGCCGAAGCGATGTCCTCGCCGTCGGACAAAGCTGTATCGGGCAAAGCTGTATCGGGTGCCGTCTGGGAGAGCGCATCGGGGTCTTCAGCATCTAGATCTCCGGCGGCAGACGTGTCCGGTAGGGCCGTATTCTCTGCTCCATTCTCGTCGGAACTGTCGGAGCTGACAGTTCCGACCACTGCCGAGGGATCTAGGGAGGTATCTCCTGTAGCCCCCACCCCGGGGGCAGCTGTAGCTAATCCTAAAAAGGCTAAAACCGCCGGACTAGCCTCTTCGCGATAGGCAAAAGCACGGTACTGGGAATAGGGGTAGCGGGGATCATCCGGCAGAGTTTGGTGCATGGGGATGATCCGGACATCGTCACGATCGATCACCTGAGAGACCACCCCGTAGCCGATGCCGTCTGCCCCCAGCGCCTCAACCACAGCATCAGTTTCATCTTCAGCAACGGGGTCACCCGTACTGCCAGTGGCAAAGGGCTGACCCTCAAACACGGTGTAGGTGCTGAGGGCACGTCGCGTATCGCTGTAGTCAGGCCGGTCTACAAAGCGAATGGGCACATCGGGACCGCCCACTTCGGCCCAGCTGGTAATTTCACCTCGAAAGATTCGGGCAAACTGCTCAAAGGTGAGATCCCCTTCAAACGGGTTGTCCGGCCCTAAAATAACGGCTAGCTTTTCCCGCTCAAGCGGCAGCTCTGCCACACCTTGAGCCTGCTCAGCCTCTGTCAGGGGACGACCTGAGGCCAGGATATCAACGTCGCCATCAATCAGAGCTTGAAATGCCTCATCGGTGCGGCTTGCCTCTAAACGCACATCAACATTAGAAAACTGTTGCTCAAAGAGACTTTCAAACGCTTCGTTGGTGAGACGCATGCTGGTGGAACCATCCACCGTCAGGGTGGTGTCCTCTGGCAGCGTGTCGGGAATTGGAAACGCATTGGGCGTATCCCCAGACTGGGCTAGGACAGTCTGAGAAAAGCCTTTTCCTAAAACCTGGGGGATCGCCGCCGCTACTAAGCAGGTGGCCGCAAATTTAACCAAAGACATCTTGCGATACACGATTTTGATTTAAATAGTGTGGTGAATATAAACAAGCGGCCAGAGACTAGCGAAGCTGTAGTGAAGAGAGCCTAGAGCTTCCGACTGGATTGATGTGTCCGGTGTACCCAGACCAGACAGCCAGACTAGCTAGATAGTAACCACGGATAGAATTAGCTCTCCATCGTCGCTGTCACCACTGCTGTCATCTCCGGGGGTGCTAAAGAAAAAGGCACACAGGGTGGCAGGCTCAATTACATCCATAACCAGGGCATCGTCATAGCCGGTCAAAGAAGACCAGGTGGCTACAACCTCTACATTGGTCTTTTTATTAACAACTTTGCCGCCATAAATCCAAAGCAGAACCGAGGGGGCTAGTCTATTAGACTCAGTAGTCTCACGAATTTTGACAATATTAGTGCCAGGGGAGAGCGTGACTGAAACGCCTTTGTCCTGAATAGCCGTCATCTGTTCAGGGCTTAGACGATAGCAGTTGTGCTGACTGTGCACTTTGAGATCGCTAACAACACAGCTTTCCATAGGTTGAGTCCCGTTGTAATTTTTTGGCAGAAAACTGTCCAGGTTTAGGGATAGATGAACGTTTCACCTAACTTGTCAGTTCCAAATCATTGGCAATGCCTCACTAGAGTAAAGCGTTAGCTCGACTTTTATACGTCTGACAGGATACCAATTGGAGATTGAGCGCTTGGGATTGTGTACGCTCCAAAATTAATGGGAGGCGTTGCCTACAACGCCTGTACGTCCGGTGGCGCCTAATAAATTTCGTTTTCCTAGGTTGACTACAGCCCGTCTGGTTTACCGATAGCCATAAGTAAACCAGATCGGTGGGGTGATTGGTTATTTAAAAACCAGATCGCAGGTACTAAAGATCGTATGTACTTGCTATGGTAGGCATACGCTGGAAAGCTATGTCATGATTCCAAAGCGGCTAACCCTGATCAATTTTTTGAGCTACCGAGAGGTCGCCCTCGATTTCTCAGGGTTGCATGTGGCCTGTATCTGTGGGCCTAACGGTGCGGGCAAATCATCGCTGCTAGAGGCCATGGCTTGGGCGGTGTGGGGCCACAGCCGGGTGGCAACAGATGATGATGTCATTCATCTGGGGGCCAGGGAGGTCAAGGTTGAATTTGTCTTTGAGCACCAGGGCCAGGTCTATCGGATTTTGCGCGGACGCAGACGCAAACAGGGTAGCTTGCTTGAGTTTCAAATACAGACGACCGAGGGGCTACGTAGTCTGACCCAGCGGGGGGTGCGGGCCACCCAGCAGCTAATTCTGCAGCATCTTAAGGTCGACTATGACACGTTTGTCCATTCGGCCTATCTGCGCCAGGGGCGAGCCGATGAGTTTATGCTAAAGCGTCCGGGTGAGCGGAAACAGATTTTGGCTGATCTGTTAAAGCTGAGCCAGTACGACCGCCTGGTGGAAAAGTCTCGGGAGCGCAGTCGCGACTATCAGGCTGATATCAAGGCATTGGTGGCAGCCTTGGCCCAATCCGAGGAGCAGCTGGCCGAGCGCAGTGCGATCGCAGCCCACCACCACCGCCTACGGGCCCAGGCCACCCAAACCCAGACCCAGCGGCAAACCCTCCAGCAGCAGCTCCAGCAGCTTCAACAGCAGCAGCAGCGGCTCCAACAGCAGCGGCAGTTCCTGCAAACCCAGCGACAGCGGCAAGACCATCTCCACCAGCTCCAAACCCAGCAGTGTCTAGAACTACAGCACCTAGAACAGCGGTGCGACGCTCTCCAGGCTGAGCTGGATGCGGCCCCAGCCATTGAAGCGGGCTACGCCCAGCTGCTGCAGCTCCAGCATCAAGAAGAGAGCTACGCCCAGCGATTTCAGCCGTATCAGCAGGCCCAGACCCAGCGGGTCCAGCTGCAGGCCCAGCGGCAGCAGCAGCGCAGCGAGCTCCAAACGGCCATGGGCCAGGCCCAGCTCAAACTGTCATCCCTGGACGATACGATTGCCGAACTGCGCCGCAGCCAGGGCCAGCGAGACCATGTAGAAGCTGCCCTCCGACAGCTCCAGGCGGCCCGTCAGCAGCTCCATACCCTGGACCAACGCCAGGTGGACAGCACTCCGCTACAGCAGCGTCGCCAGCAAATACACACCCGATTAAAACAGGCGTCAGCTCGCCTCGAAGCTCGCCTTGATGCCATCAGTCAAACCCAGGCCACCCTCAGCACCCAGCAGCGACCCGAGCTGCCCCAAACCCTAGCTGAGGTGCAGCATCAGCTGACCTATTTAGAACAGCGGCGCGCCTACCAGGACCAGGTGCGGCAAAAGGGACAGGAGCGGCGAGACTTTATGGCCCAGCTCCAGAGCGAGCAGCGACAGAGCGAACAACAGCTGATCCAGCTGGACCAGCGTCTGGAGGTTTTGAACCAGCCAGACGCTAACTGCCCCCTGTGTGAGCATCCTTTGGTGGACCATGGACCCCAGGTTATAGCTCGGCTGCAGCAGGAACGGGAGACTCTCCAGCAGCGAATTTGGGTGATTCGCGAACAGCTGACCACCTCCCAACGAGAGATCCAGGTGCTGCGGCGGGAGTACCGTGCCCTGGAAACAGAGCTAGAACACTATGGCGCCGTCCTCCAAAAGCGGGGCGCGCTTGAAGCCCAGCTCACCTCCTCTACAGAAACGACAACCCAGCTTGCCGCCCTGGAGCAGGAGCGCCAACATCTAGAAGAGTGTTTAAGCTCCCAGGACTATGCTACCGATCTGCAGCAGGAATATCAGCAGCTAGAACAGCAGCTCTCCCGTCTGGCCTACGATGAACGGGACCATGCCCTTGCCCGTAGCCAGGTGGAAAAGCTGCGCTGGGCCGAGTTTAAACAGGCTGAATTGGCCCAGATCGACCAGCGTCTGGAGCGTCTGCTGGCGGAACGACCCGGTGTGGAAAACGAGCTGGCTGAGCTGCGATCGCGCCTCGAAGCGTTTGATCGCCACCCCACTCCGGCCCTCCTCCAGCTAGAAGCAACCCTGGCCAAACTGGACTACCAGGTTGAAAAACACCAGCAGCTGCGCACCCAGCTCCAGGCCCTACGCCCCTGGCAGCTGCGCCACCAGACCCTGGCCCAGGCCCAGGCCACCCTGCCTGAGCTGGAGCAACGGCGTCAGCAGTTGGCCACAGCCCAGGCCCAGCACCAGCAGCAGATCGACACCCTGACCCAGCAGATCGATGCGGATGCGGTCGGTCTGCCCCCCGATGCCGCCGACCAAATCCAACAGATAGAGACGACCCTGGCCCAGCTGCATACCCGGCGCGAGCAGCAGCTGAGCCAGCTGGGGCGTTTAGACCAGCAGCTGGCTCAGCTAGATACCCTGCAGCAGCAGGTCGACCAGCAGCGACAGCGGCTGCACAGCCACCAGCACCAGTTGCGAGTCCACCAGGAGCTGCAACAGGCCTTTGGTAAAAATGGCATTCAGGCCCTGATGATTGAAAATCTATTGCCCCAGCTGGAGGCGGAGACCAACCAGCTGCTCGGTCGCCTCAGCGCCCACCAGCTGCACGTACAGTTTGTGACCCAGCGCTCGGGTCGCAAAAAGCTGATCGACACTTTGGATATTCTGATTGCGGACACCCAGGGTACCCGCGCCTATGAAACCTACTCCGGTGGGGAAGCGTTTCGGGTTAACTTTGCCATCCGTCTGGCCCTGGCGCGGCTGCTGGCTCAGCAGTCGGGGCTGGCGCTGCAGATGCTGATCATTGATGAGGGGTTTGGCACCCAGGACCAGGCCGGGTGTGACCGACTAGTGGCGGCGATCAATGCGATCGCACCTGATTTTGCCTGTATTCTGACCGTGACCCACATGCCCCATTTTCGCGAAGCCTTCCAGACTCGAATTGACGTCGTTAAAACAGAGCAGGGATCGCAGATACACCTATCGGCCTAAACATCTGGTACAACACATTTTGTATTAATAGATACAAAATGTGTCATTTCATCACGACTCCGATACAGATGCCGTCAACACCATAGGAGAAGCTGTAGTTTTATACTTCAACCTCGTTGGCCACGGTTGAGCGACAAATGACCCAGCCATAGTTCCGAGAAAACAAACGGTATTGGGAAGCTGTGGCAGCGAGGTTTTTCTGTTTTGTTATGGGCTTTAGGCTCTGTGGGACCGGGCTAGCGCCGCTAGCCGGTGGTCCAAACATATCTTTAACCATCCTAAATGTCGGGCCGTTTCCCCCTACAACCCGCTACCCTAAGCGATGCAGTCTCCCATCGCTTCCATGCAAGTCCAAACACCTGACTGGGTCAAATATGCCGTCTTTTACCAAATTTTCCCGGACCGCTTTTCCCGGACCCAGCGGCGACCTCTGTCGCCAGCTATGCAGGTACCCCTAGAAGAGTGGGACACACCGCCCACCCTCAGCGGCTATAAAGGAGGCGATCTGTGGGGCGTGGCTGAAAATCTGGACTATCTCCAAGAGCTTGGCATCAGTGCCATCTACTTCACCCCCATCTTTCAATCGGCTAGCAACCACCGCTACCACACCCACGACTACTATCAGGTAGACCCGCTACTCGGCGGCAATCGGGCCTTTGCCGATCTGCTAGACGCCGCCCACCGGCGGAATATCAAAGTTGTTCTTGACGGTGTCTTTAACCATGCCAGTCGGGGGTTTTTCTTTTTTAACGACATTCTTGAAAACGGCCCCCATTCCCCCTGGCTTGACTGGTTTAAGGTGGATGCCTGGCCCCTATCTGCCTATGACGGTGCTAAACCAGCCAACTATGAAGGCTGGTACGACAATCGAGCGCTGCCGGAATTTAACCACGACAATCCCCAGGCCCGTGAATATATTATGCAGATTGCTGAGTACTGGCTAAACCAGGGGATCGATGGATGGCGGCTGGATGTGCCGTTTGACGTAAAAGCTGAGGGATTTTGGCAGGAATTTCGGCAGCGGGTCAAGGCCATCAACCCTGACGCGTATATTGTCGGAGAGATTTGGACCGATGCCCGTCAGTGGCTAGATGGCACCCAGTTTGACGGGGTGATGAACTATCTCTTTACCGGACCAGCCCTGGCGTTTACAGCTAAACATCGGGTCGTCATGTCCCTGGTGGAGCAACCGGCCTATTTTCCCTACCCGGCCCTAGACGCCCAGGGCTATGGCGAAAAAATAGAGGAGCTGCTGGCGCTATATCCCTGGGAGATTCAGCTGACCCAGCTAAATTTATTGTCAAGCCATGATGTGGCCAGGGCGATTACCGTCATGGGGGGCGATCAGCGTAGCTTTGAGCTGGCGGTACTCCTACTGCTCACATTTCCCGGTACCCCGAGTATTTATTATGGCGATGAGGTTGGCCTGGCCGGTGCCCACGATCCCGACTGTCGCCGCAGTTTTCCCCCAGCCACGGACTGGAACCAGCGGCTGCTGACGCTACATAAAGAGCTCATTGCCCTGCGGCGTCAGCACCCGGTGCTCTGTACCGGTGCCTATCAGACCGTATTGACCGCCGGGGATCTGTATGCCTTTGCTAG
>JBCDJC010000043.1:0-29324 GCA_038748225.1 Cyanobacteria bacterium P01_H01_bin.26
GCCAGAGCCTGACGGTGTAGCGACTGACGCCGTCAACTGGGTTCCAGCGAATGGGATAGGGTTGCCCTGGCCCTGGCTGTTGAATCCAGGCATTACGGGGTGAAATCACATAGGGCAAGGAGGCGTCATTTCCCCCCAGGATACGTCCGGTACGCTTGCCCCCAGCGCGGGTATTGGACGCCTGACCGCGCCGCCTGGCGCAGGCCTGCCAAAAAAAACAGGCATCCGCCGGCGGCGGGTTGAGGACGGGTTCAACCACACCTAGCCCCAATACAAATATCAGGGCCAGGAGACGTCTTGACCACAGATTAAAAACGGCCAGGCGGAGCGACGGTATTGTTTTGACTTGAACCATGGTAGTCACCTTTTGCGTAATCGGTAGGTCATATAGCCAACGGCACCGCCAGCCGTGCCCCAACCCACCAGGGCTGGCACCCAGGGCACCCAAATCACCGGCCCCAGCAGAAAGCCGTAGCAGGCCAGGGTTAATAGACCAATGGACCCAACACTAGCTAACACCACCGGCAGCGGCCTTACAAATCGCCAAAAGATCAGACCGCCAACACCGGACCACAGCAGGATCCAGCCAGTTTCTCCCAAAAATGGCCACCAGCGAATCAGGGGTCGCTCTTCTAGGGCAGCATTGATCAGCTGAGAGATCATCTGTCCATGCAAATACACCCCAGGAATGGAGTCACCGTAGGGGGTATTAAAATCATCGGAGTTGCGATCGCTAAAATCGGTGTAGCCAATCAGGACGATGCGATCGCGAATCATCTCAGGCGGCACCTGATTTTGGATTACGGTCTCCAGGGATACCTGGGGGGCAAAGTTCTTGAGCCGAGAGCCCTGACCTGGAGCCTCCGGGTCATCGTAGGTACGAAAATTGATCAGGGTCTGGTAATCCGTCAAATCGCTCCAGCCGAGACCACCGGTATTACCGCTATAGGCAGTACCATCGCCGTAGATATCGGGTAGGACCACATCCCCCAAACTAATGGTGCCAAGAAACTCATCATCTCCCGTATTTTCATAGGCAATCCCCTCAGTCTCCAAATAGGTTTTAGCCACCAGCAGACCAAAGGACTCTTCAGAAACACAGCCGCCGTCACCGTCTGCTAGCTGGGTCAGGGGCTGACGGCGAATCACTTTACCCCCATCCTGCAGCAGATTGGCAAACCCGACGCGGGGACTGGGGATCTCATTGGCAATCTCACTGACCTGATCGCTCGCGGTCTGACAGATGCCAAACAGGTTGTCCGTAGCCCTCAGCCCCCGCTGGAGGGATCCCTGGGCTGGAAAATCACGGAAAAAATCTAGACCGATCAGACGGGCGCCGTGGGTATTCAGCACCCCGATGGTCTCCATCAGGGCGTCATCTGGAACGGTGCCAATGCCCGGATCGTAGCGGCCACCAATCATCTGCTCCCGCAGCCACTCACCGCTGGGGGCGTCCACCTTAACAATTAGCAGCCGCTCATCTTGTTCAGTGGCATCGGGACGCAGCCGCAAAAACTGATCGTAGGCACGGGTTTCCAGGGGTTGTAGCCCCCCCAACAGCCGCACCGCAGAGACAGCCAGGGTAGTCACGACCGTTGCCACGGCCACGGAGCGAGCCTTAATTTTCTTAAAGGGCAGGGACTGGCTCGCCTTGATGTAGGTTTTCTGCAGCGTTGTGACCGGGGGCACCTTCTGCTCCGCCTGCTGCAACCATTGGATGGACTCGGCTAGAGCGTTGCCCCGCAACAAAAAACTATCGTCCCGCCGGGCTCCCTCCCATTCCGTCGCTTTGACCAACAGCCGCGTGTGCGATCGCACATGGTACGGATCGTTTTCCAAGGTCCGAAACAGCTCGCCAAAGTTCACTAAAAAGTCACCATCGTGACGGCGAAAATCGCTCCAGGGCAGTGATTCAATTGCCTCAGGCAGGCTCGATTTCACCACGTTTCGATAAACAACCGGCAGAATTCGCTTTTGGCGCGATTGGGCATAGTCGAGCTGAGCTAAACAGGCCTGACATCGCACAGCGCTAGGCGATAGCACATACAAAATATTTTCAGCATTATCGATCGCCTGGTGGGTTTCATCCAGTCGCCCGGTTTCCCCAGCCGCCCCTTCAGGGGATAGCCAGGAGCTTTTTCCCTGCACCAGCAGGGTTTCATTGAGCCGTTGGGAAAAGTCAAGATCATCAATGTGGTGAATAAAAAATACACCAATGGTCTGATCTGGAGACTGCTTCTGGCTCGCGTCTAAAAATGCCAGCTGTAGCGGCAAGGCCCCATTGAGCTTGCGATCCTTGGCATTTTGAGCCCAGGCCAGGTAGGTATCTTGAACCTGGCGCTGCAACAACAAACTGGGATTGTGCTTCTGGCGTTCCCACTTGAGGGCACGCACCAGCAGCTGTTTGTGCTGGTTGTGGTAGGGGGCCTCTCGCCGCAGCGTTCGCAAGAGCTCTGCCAAATCCTTTTCTAAATCGATGGCAGCTTTGTTATCCGTGAGTTTAATAAACTGAATTTTACGAATATTATCGGGCAGCTGGTGCAGATCGATATCCTCCACCAGTATGGGAATAATCCGCTTGCTGAGATCCAATGCCTGATTGATCTCAAACTGACAGTACTCTGAATCTAACGCCGCCTGGGTGATTAAATAAACAACGTTATCGGCTTCCTCGATTCCTCGCTGGATAGCGATCTCAAAGTCTTCCCCCGTGCGAATATCTGTCGTATTGGTCCACACGGTGACACCGGACTGGAGCAGATGGTAGCGAACTAGCTCCTTAGTGGTCAGATCTTCTTCAGCATAGGAAATAAAGACCTGGGTCATGCCACCGTTGGCGGCCTTGATACTCTCCGTGATAAAGTCCGCCTGCAACAGACTGGGAGAACAGGGCGGCTGCCCGGTGGCAAATTCTGTCGTCAGCCAGGTTTGAGCCCTTAGCCGTGGCTCCCCCATCAATAGATACGAGGCCTGGCTCTGGTGACGTTCCCAAGCCAGCGCACCGAGTAAAAATTCGGTGTGCTGATGGACATAGTCTTCGTGGCGATGGCATAGTTCCACAAGGCCACCAACCGCCGCATCTAAGTCATCTATCCCATCACGGGCGTAGATCCAGTTAATTTTACTAATGTCAGGATGCATGTTGGGGAAACTGGAATGCTTGCCCTGGGACTTATACAGCTGCCACTGGTCCGGACTCCCCCCAGGGTTCCGAGCTTTCCAGGTGGAATAGCTAACTTCCTCCACCTGCAGAATAGGAATAATTCGCTTGTTATATTTCAGCGCCAGGGCAATTTCCTTGGCACAGTAGGGAGAGTTGACCGAGTGGGGGGCAATGATAAAGATAAAACTGTGGCTTTTCTCAATGCCGTCGTTAATTTGTTCTTGAAAGTCCACCCCCAGGGGAATGTCGTTTTGATCAAACCAGACCTGAAAGCCCTGGTCGTTGAGACGCTGATAAAGCTCGGTGGCAAACACTTTGCTATCGGCCCGACCGTAGGAGATAAAAGCGTCATAAAACTGGTTTCCCCCCTGACTCGCCTCGATAAAGGTAGTGTGGAGATCGGTGGGCGCACTGCCAGCAGGGCTCGGCTCCGACAGCCAGGTCTGGGCCAGGGTAAAGTCACTTCCCCGCAGTAAAAACTTGCGATCGCGCCCCTGACGCTCCCAAGCTAACCCCTTAACCAGCAGCCGTTTGTGCTCCTCCACATACATCGCTGAGGTGCGCAGGGTCCGGATCAGTTCATCAACGGAGCGATTGAAGTGGGTCTCTGAAGCCAGGGACGAAAAGTCAATAAACTGCAATGTGCGCAGGTCGCTCGACAATGCTGCCACATCCATAGACTGCACCAGCAGCGGAATAATCCGCTTGTGGTAGCGCCGGGCATAGGCCAACTCCTGCTGACAGTACTTCGAGGCCAGGGAATTAGGCGAAAGTAACAAGATAATATTGTCTGCCTTCTCAATCCCGCGGTTGATGGCCACCTGAAAGTCTGCCGCCGTGGGAATATCCACGGTGTTAATCCAAACTGTAAATCCCTCGCGCATTAGGCGTCGACGCAGTCTCTCCTGAATTGACATATCCTCTTCGCTGTAGGATATGAAAATTTGAGTCATCTGGTCATTGGCCGCCTTCAGACTCTCGGTAATAAACTCACAGTGCAAATCCATTGGCGTACAAGGAGCCTGCTCCTCCTTAAAGCGCCGAACCAGCCAGCCATCGGCATCGGTCAGGGCCTCCCCCGTTAGCAAACAGGCCGATTGCCGCTGCTGACGCTGCCAGTCAAGGGCCTGAACTAGCAGCTGAGTATGCTGACGCACGTAGGAGCGCTGCCGCAACAAGATGGCCTGCAACCCCTCCAGACTAGCGTCGAAGTCATCCAGACCCTCACGAAAGTACACCCAGTTGATTTTGCTAATTTCGGGATGCATGTTGGGAAAACTGCTGTGCATCCCTTTTTCTTTGAGAGCGTACCAGCCGCTCTCGCTGGCATCGGGACTACGCTGCTGCCAGGTTTCATAGCTGATCTCCTCAACGTGCAGCAGGGGGATAATCCGCTTATGACAGGCCAGGGCCAGCTCAAGCTCTTTAGCACAGTAGGGCGAGTTGACGGAATGGGGAGAAATTATAAACAGAAAATTATCCGCTTTCTCAATACCGTCGTTGATCTGGTTTTGATAGTCCACCCCCAGGGGAATATCATCAAAATCAAACCAAACGGCAAGACCGGCCTCCACTAGACAATCTTTAATTTGTCTTGCAAACAGCCTGCTGTCTGCCCTGCCGTAGGAAATAAAGACATCCTGCAGAAAGGACGATGGGTGTGTCATGAGATTTCCAGGATTAGTTTTAAGAATGCTCTACAACCGGTCGTACAGGCCAGAGGCCTATAGCCAGTCTCCGCCCTAGGTATGGGGTTTAGGTTAAAAATAGATTAGAAACCGTAGTTCCAGCGGGCCCGGTAGCCACGAGCATCCAGGTGGGTAAAGACGGTCGCACTGGCTAGCCCACCGCGATCGCGCCACCAGGGTTCCAGCTTTCGGTTTACCTCCGGCGGAGAAATACCCTGCACTACAAAATCCACCGCATCACCGGAAAGATGACGAGACCGGGTAGCACCACCCGCCCTACGATTGGAGGTAGGATCCCGGTACCAGGAATTCACGGTGATGGGACGTGCTCCCAAATAATCCCGCACCTCTTCCATGACATCGGCAATTTTGAGAATACCGTTGACCACAGTTTCATCAACAGGAATGCGGTTACCATTTTTGGTGGCCTCAGCCCAGCTAAAGTGGCCGTTTGTCACGATGGGATCGCCAAGATACACCGTCCCCAGCTTGGGCACAGTAATCGGTCGACCCCGATCTCTCTCTTCAATTTTGGTTTCTGGCTCAACGGGGAGATCCTTGGGCTTATTATTGGGCTCGGTGCCTTCTAGCTGAATATGCTGGGCAAAAACATACCAGTCAATGCGGTCATTTTGACCCACCAGCACACCGTCTGGAATCTGAACTTTGACATGGTTTCCTTGACCTGGATCGTCCCTTAGCAGCTCCAGACGAGTACCGGCCGATACCAGTATTTTGTCGCTGTCTGGGAGCTTAAAACTCTGCTCCGGCTTGCTTTTAAATAGGGTGTCCGCCAGTACCAGCAGCTCAGTAGCGGTTTTAGGGCTACCCATGTCGATCATCTTTTGCTGCTGCAGGTAGCGGATAACAGCCGCTGCCCCCACCCGGCTAGTCTTTTTCTCCAGCACGTCAGTGCCGCCCCACACCCAGCTGGACTCTTTTCCCGCCCCGTCACGAAAGCCGTTCCACAGATCAAATCCCCATAAAAATGCGCCTAGGGTACGGGTCTTGGCCTGGTGATATTTTTTGGCAATCAGCACATCGATCACCTGGCGCTCAAACTGAGCAGGCTCGCGAAAGTTCCACTCGCTGTAGTGCAAGATACCGACAAACCACCAGGGCACCCCAGTCGCTTTTTCCACAGTTTCATAGTGCGATCTCAACTGCACCATGCGCCCCACAATGCCCCTGACAGTAGGCTCTTTTTCCGGCTGCAAAGTACAGCTTTCAAACGCCGCTCCATACTCTGTCTCGAGCTTCTTTAAAGTTAAATCCATGGAAGTTGGTAGATGAAACAGCAGCGCTTGATAAAAAACAAATAAAGTTTATAAATAGTCGGTTTAAAGCAAATATCGGTTTAAGGAACCTACGCCACGCATTAAATCTATCCGATAGTGACTATGTACTTTATCCACATGTCAATAAGCAGATAACATTTACACAAACTTTATGCCATCTCGAATAATCGATAAACAATCAAAATTACACTTTAACCACGGTATACCTACGGAATAGCTTGAATAAAGCTCAGATGAATTGTCTGTAAGTTAATTTTTATAAACCCAAAAGTTAGATCATAAAGCTAAAACGTGTACCTTTGAGGTGCGTTATGTCCTAGGTGTATCCTTAACTACTATTATGTTTTTGCCGATAGCTATCGGCAAATATACGGAAATCGAGCACAGATAGCTTTTGGCGCTACCCATCCTTTGGCCGCTGGATGTCCGACGGCTTTCTCCTGCTTTGGGCCTCCATCGCTGTCACGGCGCCGCTCGATATAGAATCGCTCTATTAAACATGCTCTTAATCTGCATCTAATCAATATCTATAGGCAACAAAATGGCCAAGAAGAATGCTTACAGTCAGTATCTCAAACAAACCCTAGGCGGACTGATTGACAAACTCGAGATTGGGGAATTGCGTAAAGAGTTTCTCAAAAATCGTTGGCTAGACCAGGTCATGTGGCTAGAGGGACGCGCCACAAAAGAGCGTAACAACCATTATTTTCTACGCATGCTGACCATTGTTGGCGGGGTGCTTGTCCCGGCCATGGTGGGCTTTAGAAGTCCAGACAATCGAATTCAGCGGACCGTTACTTGGGTTGCCTTTGGCGTCAGCCAGACGGTGGCTATCTCAGCGGCAATAGAAGAGTTTTTTGGCCATGGCGAAAAGTATCGCAACTATCGTAGTACAGCAGAGAATTTAAAAATCGAAGGCTGGCAGTTTATGCAACTTACCGGTCCCTACCGCCGGTTCCAAGTTCATGAAGATGCCTATAAAGCCTTTGCCCAACGGGTAGAGGCCTTTATTCAAAAAGACGTAGAGGGCTTTGTTGCCCGCTTGGATGAAAAGCAAGAAGAAGACAAGCGAGATGCTGATGAAGCCAAAAACAATGCCGAAAAAGCCCTAATGCGGCTAAACCAGGAATTGGAGAAGCAGGCTCAAAGTCTGGAATTAGAACGGGCGCGACTGGCGGAACAGGCCAACCAGCAGCCTACAGAAGGGAGCAGTTATTCGGGGGGACTCCTAGACATAGCAATGCCTGTCTCCCCACCAGAAGATATGGGGGCAGATGAGAGCCCAGAGACGCCCACCAATATCCAACCTCTAATCTCATCTCCGTCTCCAGACCCAACCCCAGCCAAGACAGCTGGCCGCAGCCGCCGACCCGTCGCTGCCAGCCCATCCTCAACCCCTGCAGCCACCAAAAAGACAATTACCTCAAGTAGCAGCCTTCCTCCCCTGGGACAACATGCCCTTGAGTGGGAGGAGACCGTTGACTTTCAGGCTCTAAAAACAATTTTGACTGAGCAAAATAGTGCCGTGGATGGCAGCGGTAATCAGAGCAATGGGACCGCGAAAACGCCAACGGCTACCAATGTAGGGACCCAGCTAGTTACCCCCACGAAGGTTTCTCAAATTTTAGAATGCTCCTTAGAAGACTGCAAAGTCTATCTACCAGGAATTTTGGCAGCGATGCAAAAGTACGACATTTTGGACAAGTCGGTACTTATTGGTCTGCTCGCCACTGTTCGGATCGAAACCGGCGGGTTTAAACCGGTCCACGAGTGGGGCGGCGAAAGCTATTGGAAGCGCTACGAGGATCGTGCGGACCTGGGCAATGTGCATCCTGGTGATGGCATCAAATACCACGGTCGTGGATACATTCAGCTCACAGGTCGAGCTAACTACAATACCTACGGTAAAAAGCTAGGCGTGGATTTAGAAAATAACCCCGATCTAGCGATGGACCCTGAAGTATCAGCACTAGTTTTGGCCTGCTACTTTAAAGAGCGCGGCGTGGCAACAGCCGCTCGCTCAGAGGACTGGCGACGGGTACGCAAACTAGTTAACGGTGGCTATCATGGGTGGGATGTTTTTTCCAAATATGTTGAGCGCGCCAAAACTCAACTAGCGTAAAAAATCACATTCCAGCCTATTCTCGGACTTTTCTTACGGATGCAGCAATTCTTTGAGCGTAGATACCTTTGGCTGCAACTTAGTTAAGACACACCCCCCGGCTAAATGTTCCTTATAGGTCTGTGCATCGGCCCTTATCCTGCGTGAACCTGCGCATTTTTTGCAGGATAAGGGTATTTTGGAAATGCACGGGGGCTGACAAGCACTGACTAGCAGGTAGCTTTTGTTAAGAGATATACGAAATGCCCAACACCTCAGCCAGCGAACTCGCTGAACATACGTTTGCCAACGGGCAACTTGCCAAGATTCTGAAGGTGTGTGACGACACAGGCTATAAAAACGCTCTGTCTACCGTAGGCTTACACGGCCCTGTGCCCACACTGCTAGTGATTGGCGGAGCGAGCTACATGACGCCTGAGAGTCAGGCAAAGCTGCTTCAATTTTTTAATAGTGCGCTGGCTACTCTGTCGGAGCAGCGGGGTATCACCGTACTGGATGGCGGTACCGATGCTGGGGTTATTCACATGATGGGTCAGGCCCGCCATAATATCAGCGGCCAGTTTAATCTAGTGGGTGTTGCTCCCTTAGACAGGGTGATTTTCCCAATTGGCGAGCCTCGACCACCGACCGCCAGCGATGAAGACTATCCTCCGGTGGACCTAGAACCCCACCACACCCACTTTTTTCTAGTACCGGGTGATAACTGGGGGAGTGAGTCCCAGTGGCTGGCTGAATTTTCTTCAGTTTTGGCCGGGCATTTTCCATCCATGACCCTATTAATTAATGGAGGTCAGGTATCCCTCAAGGATTTGAAGCTCAATTTAGAGCTGGGCAGACAGGTTACCGTCGTTGCTGGCAGTGGGCGTCTAGCAGATACAGTCGCCGCAACCATCAATGGGAACCCGTCTGCTGATGACGATGAAACAATTCAAATTCTGGTCGATACTTACTATCCCAGCCAGCTATCGGTATTTGATCTCCTGGCGAGTTCGCTAGATGATTTAAAGGCTCAGTTAGATACCTATTTTGGTGGCCAATAGCCAGGAGCGGCTAACGCTCTTTAGAAGCTAGAACCGGTCCGATACCAGGTCATATGCTGCTTTGAGAAGGAAGGAAAATCAATTCTTAAGAATTGAAATCAGCGGCTGGCAAGGTATGCTAGAGTTTTATGGCAATACGACACTACATTCGGTGACAATCAGTTTTCGGTACGATACGCTCACAGTTCAACTCGACCAGTTTAATTTCGACTTCGATTTGATTGCTAGAGGGATCTCCCGTATAACTCGTCGCATATTTAATTTAGGAGATTCTCTATGTCCATCTATGTTGGAAATCTGTCCTACGACGCTGCTCGTGACGACATCAATGCCATCTTTGCTGAGTATGGAACAGTCCAGCGTGTTCATTTACCCACCGACCGTGAAACCGGTCGCCCTCGCGGTTTTGCATTTGTAGAAATGTCTTCGGAAGACGAAGAAACCGCCGCTATTGAGGCCCTTGACGGTGCAGAGTGGATGGGCAGAGATTTGCGTGTCAATAAGGCCCGTCCCCGCGAGCAGCGTGGCGGCGGCGGCGGCGGACGCTTCTAAAGTCCGCCTGGGCTACGTGTTTTACACTCAGCCCTGTTCTATCATGGGGCAGTTGGTCTGCCCTATTTTTGTCGTTAAAGGAGAATACTATGGCCCAGGTTATCCTTGGGGATGATGAAGGTATTGAATCAGCACTGCGAAGATTTAAGCGCAAGGTCGTACAGGCAGGTATTTTTTCGGACATGAAAAAGCACCGCTATTTTGAGACGCCCGCTGAAAAGCTAAAGCGCAAAGCGATCGCAAAGCATCGCCAAAAGCGCTGGAGTCGTAACCGTAGCAATCGCAACAACAACAGAGACTAAAACCCAAAGATTAGGATCTGTGATTATTGCTATGTAAAAGGTAATAAGAAGAACCCTGACAAGTTGTCAGGGTTCTTCTTATTGTTACGGGGATCGCCTAGATCAGATAGTCCTGCAGAGCTTTGACAGCCAGGGTTTGCTGTTGTAGGGAACGGATAGCCTCAATGGTTGCCCTGGCTCCGGCCAGGGTGGTGATGGTCGGAATTTTGTAGTCAAGGGCGGTCCGTCGAATCATCCGATCGTCTTGCTGAGCTGTAGCCCCGGTGGGGGTATTGATAATCAGCTGAATCTCCTTATTTTTGATGGCATCAAGCACATGGGGACGCCCCTCATGCACTTTGTACACCAGACCCACGGTTAACCCATGGGTCTGCAGCACCTTGCGGGTACCGGCGGTGGCAATAAGTTGAAAACCCAGCTTTGAAAGCTCTTTGGCAATGGGAACCACGGCTTCTTTCTCGCGGTCGTTCATTGAGAGAAATGTGGTCCCTGCTAGGGGCAACCCCTGACTGGCCGCCAGTTCGGCTTTGGCAAAAGCGCGGCCAAAGTCCATGTCAATTCCCATAACTTCGCCCGTGGAGCGCATTTCAGGACCGAGTAGGGTATCGGTGCCAGGAAATTTGCTAAAGGGCAGTACGGCCTCTTTAACTGAAATATGGTCGGGGAGCACTTCCGTGGTGATGCCTACATCAGCTAGGGTGCGCCCGGACATGACCAGAACGGCAGCCTTGGCCAGGGGAACACCGGTAGCCTTGGAAACAAACGGTACCGTGCGTGACGCCCGAGGGTTGGCTTCCAAAATGTAGACATCATCATCCTTGACGGCAAACTGAACATTCATCAGACCCACCACCCGCAGCGCCCTGGCCAGCTTCAATGTCCAGTCACGCATGACGCTCAGGGCATGGGAGCTGAGGGTAATCGTCGGCAAAGAACAGGCCGAATCACCGGAGTGAATACCCGCCTGCTCGATGTGCTCCATAATGCCACCAATGACCACCTGGCCCGTGCGATCGCAAATGGCATCCACATCCACCTCAACGGCATTTTCCAAAAATCGGTCGATCAAGATCGGATGGTCCGGCTCCACCTGCACCGCCGTCGTCATGTAGCGCTCTAGATCACGATCGGAATAGACCACCTCCATGGCTCGACCACCGAGCACATAGCTGGGACGCACCACCACCGGATAGTCAATTTTTCGGGCTATCTCTAGGGCTTCTTGATAGCTGCGGGCAATGCCGTTGGGGGGCTGTTTGATCGCGAGATCCCGAAGAATCGTTTCAAACCGTTCGCGATCTTCAGCAATATCAATCGAGTCGGGAGACGTCCCCCAGATTTTGGTCTGGATCGCACAGCCGTTAGCCTCAGGTGCGCTGGCCAGATAGGTCTGTAGCGGCACAGCCAGCTTGAGGGGCGTCTGTCCGCCAAATTGGATAATGATCCCTGCTGGGTTTTCTGCCTCAATGATATTGAGTACGTCTTCCTTGGTGAGGGGCTCAAAATAAAGCCGATCGCTGGTGTCATAGTCGGTGGATACCGTCTCTGGGTTGGAATTGACCATAATCGTTTCAAACCCATTGGCCTGCAGAGCATAGGACGCATGGCAGCAGCAATAGTCAAACTCAATCCCCTGGCCAATTCGATTGGGGCCACCTCCCAAAATCATCACCTTGGGACGATCTGAGGGTTTGACCTCCGTCTCCACTTCATAGGTGGAATAGTAATAGGGGGTATAGGCCTCAAACTCCGCCGCACAGGTATCAACCGTTTTATAGACTGGGGTTACCCCCAGGGATTTCCGCTGAAAGCGGACCCGATCCTCGTCAGTGCGAGTGGCATAGGCAATCTGACGATCGCTAAAGCCCTGCTGTTTGACCGCCATCATTTGCTCGGCGGTGATCGTATCTAGGGCGGTGCGTTTTAGCCATTTTTCCGTGACTAGCAGATCCTGTAGCTGATCGATAAACCAGGGATCAATAGCGGTAAGTTCATAGATATCCTGGGCACTAAGCCCCAGCTGCAGCGCATGGCGGAGGGCAAAAATCCGGTCTGGACTGGGGGAGCGTAGGTTGGAGCGCACCTTGGAGATGGTGGGCAGGTTTTCGTTGCGATCGCAGCCCCAGCCCGCCCGACCCGTCTCCAAAGACCGCAGCGCTTTTTGAAACGACTCTTGAAACGTACGGCCAATCGCCATGGCTTCCCCCACCGACTTCATTTGGGTGGTCAACAGGGGGATACTACCCGGAAACTTTTCAAAGGCAAATCGAGGAATTTTAGTAACCACATAGTCAATGGTCGGCTCAAAACTCGCCGGAGTTTTTTGAGTAATGTCGTTAGAAATTTCACTGAGGGTGTAACCCACCGCCAGTTTGGCCGCAAATTTAGCAATGGGGAACCCTGTCGCCTTAGACGCCAGGGCCGAACTGCGAGACACCCGGGGGTTCATCTCAATCACAATCACCTCCCCCGTATCCGGGTTAACGGCGAACTGAATATTAGATCCCCCCGTTTCCACCCCAATTTCACGGATGATCTCAATGGAGGCATCGCGCAGCCGCTGATATTCCTTATCCGTTAGGGTTTGAGCCGGAGCCACCGTAATTGAATCCCCCGTATGGATGCCCATGGGATCCAAATTTTCAATGGAGCAAACAATTACCACATTGTCAGCTAGATCCCGCATCACCTCTAGCTCGTACTCTTTCCACCCTAAAAGCGACTTCTCAATCAAAATCTGCGAAACCGGGCTAGCATCCAGACCTGACTTGGCAATGGTTTCAAATTCCTCTTGGTTGTAGGCAATACCGCCACCGGTACCCCCCAGGGTAAACGCGGGTCGAATGATCAGGGGATAGGTACCGATGTCCTTGGCGATTACCTCAGCCTCATCCATGGTTTCGGCTAGCCCCGACGGACACACCCCCACCCCAATCCGCTCCATCGCCTGCTTAAACAAACGGCGATCCTCTGCCATTTCAATGGCGTCTAGCTTGGCTCCAATCAGCTCCACATTATGGTCAGCCAGGACGCCAGTTTGGGCCAGGTTCACAGCCAGATTGAGCGCTGTCTGCCCCCCCATGGTCGGCAGCAGCGCATCGGGTTTTTCCTGCTCAATTACCCGTGCTACCAGCTCCGGGGTCAGGGGTTCAATGTAGGTCCGATCCGCTGTTTCTGGATCGGTCATAATGGTGGCCGGATTGGAGTTGATCAGCACCACCTCGTATCCCTCTTCCCGCAGGGCCTTACAGGCTTGGGTTCCCGAGTAGTCAAACTCGCACGCCTGACCGATCACAATCGGACCGGATCCAATCAACAAAATCTTACTGAGATCGTTACGGCGAGGCATAGGCGAGGTTTTGGAAAATTCAGGGCAAATCCGAGTTCCCCATGGCGAGTTTCGGATCCACAAATCCAAATTATTGTAGGGCTTTCTCTCGTCCATTTATCAGGAGTTTGCGGCAGCCTCGCAATGGACAGACGTCTGCCGTCAAGAGCATTGATCGTAAGCCCATACGTTCAAAACCTAGATCCCTACCAAAATACAGACACTCAAGCGGCTTTCGTGAGGATGTCTGCCAAGTATAGGCACCCTCCAGTCTAGTCAGGAAACCGCCGTTGAGTTCAGTTTGGGGGGGGGGGGGGGGTTAAAGTGAACCCCCCCCCCCCCCGCCACCACCCCCCCCCCCCCCTCCCTTCCCCCACCCCCCCTTTTTTTTCTTTTGGGGCGGCTCGGCGGTTAAATCTCCCCCCCCCCCGCCGCCTTCACCACCCTCGCCGCCTTCACCACCCTCGCCGCCTTCACCACCCTCGCCGCCTTCACCACCCTCGCCGCCCTCGCCGCCCTCGCCGCCTTCATCCTGAGCATCCTCCACCGTGTCACCCTCGGCCTCCGGTACGGTATCCGGGGCACCGCCACAGGCGGCTACGGTGGCAGCTACACCTAAACCCAAAAATAGTTGAATTGCACGTATTTTCATTGATTATCTCCGTTTTAATCGCCAATTAGCCGACGTTGCCCAACGGTTCAAGTACCAGGGGACATCAACCGCGATGGAACAGACGGTGTAATCGCTGTATATGGCTATATGATTACCTTACCGTAGGTGCTATTGCTTGCCAGTCTCAATAGTCGCCTGCCGCCCTCGCCATTGTTTCTGGTTACATTAGCCCCATGACCTCGGTTTCACAGGTTTCTGATTTAACAACAACGTCTTTGTCTGAGGTGTTGCAGCTCGACAGCGTAACCAAGCAGTATCCACAGCAAACGATCCCCGCAATCAATCAAGTCAGCTTAAAACTACACCAGGGTGAACTGTTGGCGCTTTTGGGACCATCGGGCTGTGGTAAAACCACCTTATTGAGAACAATTGCAGGGTTTGAGACCCCTGGAACCGGTTGGATCAAACTGGCAAAACAGTCCGTGTGTGGCCAGGGTGCCAGTGTCCCCCCCGAACGCCGTGATGTGGGTATTGTCTTTCAGGATTACGCCCTGTTTCCCCACCTGTGTACCCTTGAAAATGTGTCCTTTGGTCTCAAGCATCTCAGCCGTCATCGGCGACTGCCCAAGGGTCAGGTCCGTACCTTAGCCCAAGAAGCGATTCAACTGGTGGGGCTAACGGGTTTGGAGCAGCGCTATCCCCATGAACTATCGGGTGGACAGCAACAGCGGGTAGCTCTGGCACGGGCCTTAGCCCCCCGTCCGTCCCTGGTGCTATTGGATGAGCCCTTTAGCAACCTAGATGTCCAGGTCCGTCTCTATCTACGCCAGGAGGTTCGCAGCATTTTAAAGGGAGTGGGGGCTTCGGGTATTTTTGTCACCCACGATCAGCAGGAGGCCCTGGCCATTGCCGATCGGGTGGCGGTGATGCGAGCCGGTCGCATTGAGCAGTTGGGTAGCCCAGAGGAAATTTACAGACAGCCTGCATCTCGGTTTATTGCTGATTTTGTCACCCAGGCCAACTTTATCGCAGCACACCGATCGGTGGACGGCTGGCAAACGGATCTGGGCCTCATTGGTGAGGCCCAGGTACAGCCCACCGAGGCCAGTACGGGTCAGCTGATGCTCCGCCAGGAGGAGCTGCAGCTCAAATCAGCTGACCCCCTTGAAGCTGCCCTGATTGTTTGCGATCGCGAGTTCCTAGGCCGTGAGTACAAGTACACCCTGACCCATCCCACCCAGGGCAATCTACAGGCCCGCACCAGCGCTTATTTTGCCATTGGGGACTCGGTTCAAGTGGAAATCAGACCCAATCCAGCCGGATTACAGCTATTCCCCATGGAACCTCCGGACACCACAGCCGCCTAGCCACCCAGGGAAAAAGGTATAGGCAGCTCAAATTTCGATAATCGCAGGTAGTTTATTAACCTGTAAGGCTTAGAATTTTAGCCCCCGGGATGGGCCAGCCGCTCCAGTAGTGCCTGCCGCATCACAGCCACCGGCGGCGGTTTCTGGGTCCAGATTTCCAGGGCGGCAGCTCCCTGCTGCACCAGCATTTCCAAGCCATCGATGGCCGTCAGACCGATTTCGGCCGCCCGCTGCAAAAGCCGGGTGGGTCGCGGCGTGTAAATTAGGTCGTAGACGATGGCCTGCCTAGGCAGACGGGCTATTTGCTCCAGGCTCAGGGGAGACATGTCTTGGGGGGCCATGCCAACGGGGGTGGCATTGACAACCAGCCCCGCCTGCGGCAGCAGCCCATCCAGGCTGTCCATGGAATAAACCGACATGTTGGGCTGCAGCGGCGATGTCTGCCAGCTTTTGGCAAAGGCGGCTAGCTTATTAGCACTGCGACCTGCCACCCAAATCTCAGGGCAACCCAGCTGGTAACAGGCCGCCACCACCGCCCGAGCGGCACCGCCGCTACCGAGGATCAGTGTCGGTATTTGGGTCCAGTCGCGTTCTAGGGATTTAAGGGGGGCCATAAACCCCAGGGCGTCCGTATTGGTGCCACACCAGCCCCGCTCGCTCCAACCAACGGTATTGACCGCTCCAATGGCCTCAGCTACCGCCGAAACCTCATCCAGCAAGGGGATGATGGCTTGCTTGTGGGGGATGGTAATGTTGAAACCCCGCACACCAATAGCCGCAAACCCGTCCACGGCCGTTTTAAGGTGCTCCGGTGCAATGGGGAAAGGCAGATAAACGTAGTCTAGACCCAGGGCTGCGATCGCGCGGTTGTGCATGGTCGGCGACATCGAATGCTTGACCGGATAGCCAATCACCCCCAACAGCTGGGTCGTCCCCTTAATAATCAGCGGTTTAGTGACCACGGGTATGATAAATCGGTAGGATGCGCTCCCAATTACTTATAATGAAACCGGCCACCTGGCAAGACACCTAATTTGTACAGGGTTTCCCAGGTTTACGCTCCAACCATCCGAATCTAACCACCGCCGTGACTGTCACTCCGCTCTCCTCATCTGTTTCATCCAACCTGACGGCCCTCGATGTACGCCCCGACCCGCTGGGGCGGTTTGGCCGGTTTGGCGGCAAGTATGTACCTGAAACCCTAATGCCTGCTCTGACGGAGCTGGAAGAGGCGTTTTACACCTATCGCAACGAGGCCGAGTTTCAATCAGAGCTCAACGGGCTGCTTAAGGACTATGTGGGGCGGGCCAATCCCCTCTACTTTGCCGAGCGTCTCACCGAGTACTACGCCCGCCCCGACGGCAGCGGTCCTAAAATTTATCTCAAACGCGAAGACTTAAACCATACCGGGGCTCACAAAATCAACAATGCCCTAGGTCAGGTGCTGCTTGCCAAACGCATGGGCAAAAAGCGGATCATTGCGGAAACCGGAGCCGGTCAGCACGGAGTTGCAACCGCCACGGTCTGTGCCCGATTTGGCATTGACTGTGTGATTTACATGGGCGTTCATGACATGGAGCGTCAGGCCCTCAACGTGTTTCGCATGCGGCTAATGGGAGCTACGGTCCAGCCTGTTAGTGCCGGTACCGGCACCCTCAAGGATGCCACTTCTGAGGCTATCCGCGACTGGGTCACCAACGTGGAAGATACCCACTATATCTTGGGGTCGGTGGCCGGTCCCCACCCCTATCCAATGATTGTGCGGGAGTTTCATGCCGTTATCGGTCAGGAAACCCGGACCCAGTGTCAAGAAAAGTGGGGCGGTCTGCCGGATATTTTGCTGGCCTGTGTCGGCGGCGGTTCTAACGCCATGGGTCTGTTCCACGAGTTTATCAACGAACCCTCGGTGCGGATGATCGGCATTGAAGCATCGGGGGAAGGTGTGAGCACCGGTAAACATGCCGCTACTTTGACCGCTGGCCGGGTGGGTGTTTTACATGGGGCCATGAGCTTTCTACTCCAGGATGATGACGGCCAGGTGATCGAGCCCCATTCCATTAGCGCCGGTCTAGATTATCCAGGTGTTGGTCCCGAACACAGCTACCTAAAGGAAATTGGTCGAGCCGACTATTACGGCGTCACCGATCAAGAAGCCCTGGATGCGTTTCAGCTGGTGTCCCAGCGTGAGGGCATTATTCCTGCCCTCGAAACCGCCCATGCCTTTGCCTATCTAGAAACGCTGTGTCCCCAACTTCAGGGTAGTCCCACCATTGTCATCAACTGCTCAGGCCGAGGAGACAAGGATGTACAAACGGTGGCCAAGGTCCTAAAGTTTGACGGGCAGTAGATCAATTTTTATCGAAGATAAGGACATTCTGATTTGGAAAATTTCGAGGTTTGCGATCGCGACATCCCCGACTCCCTGCTAGAGCGCTATTTAGAATCCGATGCCATCGCCGTCGATACCGAAACCATGGGACTCAATCCCCGACGCGATCGCCTCTGCCTGGTACAGCTCTGCGATACCCACGGCTACAGTTCAGCGGTTCGAATTGAGCGGGGCCAAACCAAGGCCGCCAACCTTCAGCAGCTGCTTGAGACCCCCAGCATCCTCAAAATTTTTCACTTTGCCCGGTTTGATCTCGCCACACTCCAGTACTATCTCACCATCAACGTAACCCCGACATTTTGCACCAAGGTTGCCAGTAAGCTGGCCCGCACCTACAGTCCCAGACACGGACTTAAAGAACTCGTAAAAGAAATTTCTAATGTCGAACTCGATAAAACCGCCCAAAGCTCCGACTGGGGAAACGTACACGATTTGAGTGACGAACAGCTTAACTACGCCGCCAACGACGTCCGCTATCTCCATGAAATATCCAAGTGCCTTACACTCATGCTCCAGCGGGAGGGACGCTGGCATCTGGCCGAAGAATGCTTCAAATGTCTGCCCACATTTGTTCAGCTAGATTTACTCCAGTACCAAAATATTTTTGAGCATTAGCTACGGTCTTACTACAAAATCTTGCCCCGTAGCCATCATCCAACAGCTGACAAATCCTCCATTACCCAGTTAGTATTCTCTAATTTTCAAAGAGCCCTGCTCTCGATATCAGAGTGATTAAACTGGGTAATATGTTAATATTCACCAGAAATTAGTTACGTCCTCTAGATGAAATCATCCTAGGGCACCCATATCGACAATAAAATTATCACAGTTTATAACAACGTAAGGATATCGAACGACTGGTAATACTTCGCAAGATTCTCTGGAATGCCCGGGGAAAGATGAGTTAAATAAGGTTTTCAAAAAAAAGTCAACACCCTGGATACAAAGTGATTTCAGCCAGTGGAATCAACACGAGCGCAAGGTTATTTAATGGGTTTGAGGGATTACAGCCTATTCCACCCCACAGAAATCTATCAGAACGGCCCAAAAACCTAACCTAATCTCAGTATTTCAGATCATAAATAGCCCAATTAGACTTTTTTAAGAAGCCCCAAACAATAAAATATCAGCAAAGAGTTCTCCAACACTCCGTTTTCTAATGCTCCTTTACGGAGACTCTCCTGAATGTGGAGTTTCCTTAAAGAAGCTCATTTACTAGTGGTTTTTGCTATGCCCATAGGTCATTAATGACATGAAAGGTGTTCGTTAATTTTTTATTAACCATATGAAAGCTGTCATTTTAGCTGGTGGTTTAGGCACTCGTCTGAGTGAAGAAACCGCAATCAAACCAAAGCCTATGGTAGAGGTCGGTGGTAAGCCAATTCTTTGGCACATTATGAAGATCTACTCTCACCACGGCATCACTGATTTTATTGTTTGCTGTGGCTATAAGGGATATGTCATCAAAGAGTATTTTGCCAACTATTTTCTTCACATGTCAGATGTCACCTTTGACATGCGCTTCAACCAGATGAATGTTCACGCAGGAAAAGCAGAGCCCTGGCGTGTCACACTGGTAGACACTGGTGATTCAACCATGACCGGTGGTCGTCTAAAACGTGTTAAAGAGCACGTTGGTAGTGAAGATTTTTGCTTTACCTACGGAGACGGTGTATCCAACGTCAATGTTACTGAACTGATCAAGTTCCACAAACAGCAAGGAACCCTAGGAACACTGACCGCCGTTCAGCCTCCTGGACGTTTTGGTGCAATTTCTCTAGAAAAAGAGCAAACAAAAATAACTCAGTTCCAAGAAAAGCCTGAGGGCGACGGTGCTTGGATCAACGGCGGCTTTTTTGTTCTCAACCCCCAAGTTATCGACTACATCGACGACGATTCCATTTCTTGGGAGAAAGAACCTTTACAGAAGCTGGCTCATATGGAAGAGCTTTCAGCTTACAAGCACGATGGTTTTTGGCAGCCTATGGATACCCTGCGAGATAAGCGGTATCTAGAGAAGCTATGGCAAGCAGATGAAGCTCCTTGGAAAGTATGGTAGATTCCACTCAACTTAAAGAAGTAAAGAATTTTATTATCTCAATTTTCTGAGCTCTTTTTCTTTATATTGAGTGCTTGTTTTATTGTGCTTTTAGTACAAGCAAATTATACCTATGAAATTTATAGAAACTGGCTTGGAGGGGGCATTCATCCTGGAATTGGAACCTCGTTCTGATGATCGCGGCTTCTTTTCCCGCGCCTTCTGCCAGAGAGAGTTTAAAGAGCATGGTCTAAACCCAATCATTGCCCAATGCAATTTGGCATTTACAGAGAAAAAAGGCACCCTTAGAGGACTACACTATCAAACTCCTCCCGCAACGGAAGCCAAGCTATTTCGATGTATCAGTGGCCGTAATTTTCACGTAATCGTTGATATGCGGTCTGGCTCATCTACCTATCTAAAGCATTTTGGGATTGAATTATCTCCCGAAAATCGTCGGGCACTCTATGTTCCCGAACTATTTGCCCATGGATACCAAACCCAAGAAGATAGTTCGGAAGCGCTATATCAGGTCAGTGAGTTTTATGCTCCTGGCAATGAAGCAGGGCTAAGGTATGATGACCCCAAGTTATCAATAAATTGGCCGATCCCCATCAGTACTGTATCTGAGAAAGATAGGACATGGCCGTTGCTTTAAGGGGGGTAGTTCAATAGCTCTGATAATACAGAGTTAAAAGAAGTACACCAAGATTTGGACAGCCAAGTTATCACAAAAGTCAAATTGTTATACTGGAAGGCTCTTTATGATTATTGTTGACGATGCGCTGAAAGCACGCCACGAAGCAGGCAACCCGATCCGAGTAGGCATGATAGGTGCGGGCTTTATGGGTCGAGGGATTGCCAATCAAATTGCCAACTACATTCCTGGTATGGAACTAGTAGCAATTGCTAATCGTACGCCAAAGAATGGCTTAGATGTTTACAGTGCAGCTGGCATTACCGATGCTAGGGAGGTCAACTCCCTAACAGACCTCAATCAATCCATTGCTGATGGTAAGTACGCGGTAACTGCTGACCCATCCCTGCTCTGTCAGGCCGACAACATTGACGTTCTCATTGAAGCAACAGGTCATGTGGAGTACGGTGCCCAAGTCACCATAGATGCCATCCAGCACAAGAAGCATATGGTGCTGATGAATGCAGAACTCGATGGCACAGTTGGCCCTATTCTCAAAGTAAAAGCTGATGAAGCTGGAGTTATTCTGACTGGCTGTGACGGAGACCAGCCCGGTGTTCAACTAAACCTCTACCGCTTTGTCAAGAGCATTGGTTTACAGCCTCTACTATGTGGCAACATCAAGGGTCTACAGGATCGATATCGTAATCCCACAACCCAGGCTAGCTTTGCCAAGAAATGGGGCCAAACGCCCCACATGGTTACCAGTTTCGCAGATGGAACCAAAATCTCCTTTGAACAAGCGATTGTTGCCAATGCCACAGGCATGAAAGTCGCTCAGCGGGGAATGTTGGGTTACGAAAGTAAAAATCATGTCGATGACATGATGGACCTTTACGACATTGACCAAATGAAGGAGCTCGGTGGTATTGTCGATTATGTTGTCGGATCTCAGCCTAGTCCCGGTGTCTTTGTGTATGCCGCGCGTAATGATGACCATCAGGCCCACTATCTGAACTACGGTAAACTTGGAGAAGGTCCGCTCTATAGCTTTTATGTCCCCTACCATCTGACTGTATTTGAAGTACCACTTTCTGCAGCACGAGCGGTCTTGTTCAATGATGTGGTGATTGCCCCCAAAGGTCCTCAAGTTGTTGATGTTGTGGCTGTTGCCAAGATTGATCTAAAAGCTGGAGAAACCTTAGATGGTCTGGGCTACTACATGACCTACGGTATGTGTGAAAACTGCGACATCGTTCAGACTGAGAATCTTCTACCCATGGGCTTAGCCGAAGGATGTAAGCTAAAGCGCGATGTCCCCAAAGACAGAGCACTCACCTATGACGATGTAGAATTGCCCACCGATCGCCTTGCCCACAAGCTGCGGGCAGAGCAAGATGCCTATTTTGTCCCTAAGAAGACATTGGCAGGCGTGAAATAGGGGCATAATCACCTTGGCATTGTTGCTCGAACGAATTGAGCTGTCAGATATTGCTAGGTGGCACCTCTAGAAGCTTCATCTCCCAAGTCAACAATGCCATTACCTTAGACCAAAGAAAAAGCATTCTCTTTCGTCTAAATGTTGTCAGAGTGCATCGTTATCTCTTATTGCCTGTATCAGGCAATGGATTAAAACAGTTTCCTAATTAGATTGGGATCCTAACCTTTCCCTAAACTTTAGAGCTTAAGATTTATGAAAACGGCCCAAGACGTTATTCAAATTGATCTCGATTATATTTGTGGCAACCTGCAAGAAGAATTTGCCTGCATTGCTGGCAAACGACTTTTAATTATTGGTGGCGCAGGATTCCTGGGCTATTACCTGGTCCAATCCATATTGCATTGGAACACAAAGGTATCTGCCGATAAGATTATTGATCTTACAGTTTACGACAACTATATTCGTGGTATTCCCGATTGGCTAACCGCTCTAGAGAGCAACCCCAATCTGACACTACAGAAGCATGACATCACACATCCTCTACCAGACAACATGGGGGATTTTCAGTACATTATCCATGCAGCATCCATTGCGTCTCCAATTTTCTACAGAAAGTATCCAATTGAAACCATGGATGCCAATGTAAACGGTCTGCGTACCCTCCTAGAGTACTGTCGTACCCAGAAGGACAAGGGTACTCCCGTAGAAGGCTTCCTCTTCTATTCTACCAGTGAGATTTATGGTGATCCAACTCCTGAGAATATTCCAACTCCTGAAACCTATCGTGGCAATGTCTCCTGTACAGGTCCCCGTGCCTGTTACGATGAGTCCAAACGCTACGGTGAAACCCTGTGCGTTAACTTTGCTGAGCAATACGATCTGCCCATCAAGATCGCCAGACCATTTAACAACTACGGCCCTGGACTAAAGATCACCGATCGTCGAGTGCTCCCAGACTTTGCCCGTGATATCTTAGCTGGAAAAGATATTATCATGCTGTCTGATGGGTCCCCTACCCGCACATTTTGCTACATCGCAGACGCAATTGTCGGCTATTATAAGATTCTCACCAACGGGCAGCCTGGAGAGTCCTACAACATTGGTATTGAAAAGCCAGAAATCTCCATGGCGAATCTAGCCGAGCGCGTTGTTGAAGTTGCTAAAGAGCTATTTGACTATCAAGGGAAAGTCGTTAAGCAAGTTAGCGAAGATAAGGACTACTTAGTAGACAATCCCAATCGACGCTGCCCCATCATTGAAAAGGCACGCACTCAGATTGGTTATAACCCATCAATTTCTGTTGAAGACGGCTTGCGTCGAGCATTGGTTTGGTACAAAGATAACTCTCAAGCGGAGGATGCATAAATGAAAGTTTCTATCGTTGGAACTGGCTATGTGGGGCTTGTCTCCGGTGTATGTCTGGCAGAGAAAGGGCACCAAGTTACCTGTGTTGATATTGACCAGGCTAAAGTCGACAAGATCAACCAAGGAATTCCTCCCATTTATGAAGATGGGCTAGAGGAACTACTAAAAAAGAATATCCAAACAAATCTCAAAGCAACGACCGATCTTCGCCAGGCTGTGATGGAGTCCCAGATATCACTGATTGCGGTGGGTACCCCCTTTGACGGTCAGACAATCGATCTCCGCTTTATCGAGACCGTAGCGCGGCAAATCGGCGAGGTGCTTAAAGATAAGGATGACTACCATGTCGTGGTGGTCAAAAGCACAGTTGTTCCAGGCACCTCGGATGAAGTTGTCCTACCCATCGTCGAAGCAGCTTCTGGCAAGAAAGCCGGTGAAGCTTTTGGTATCGGCATGAATCCCGAATTCCTCAAAGAAGGAGAAGCCATCGTTGACTTCATGAATCCTGACCGGATTGTGCTCGGCGGTATTGACGAGAAAGCTCTGAGTGTTATGGAAGAGCTTTATGCTGTTTTCCCGAATGTGGATCAGATCACCACTAACTGCAAAACGGCAGAAATGATTAAGTACACGGCTAATTCTTTATTAGCCACTATGATTTCCTTCTCTAATGAGATCGGTAATCTGTGTGCCGCCACTGGCAGCGTAGACGTTGTCGATGTCATGAGAGGTGTTCACCTTGACAAGCGTTTAACACCTATTCTGGAAACAGGTGAGCGTATTATTCCTAGTTTCACTACCTATCTGGGTGCTGGCTGTGGATTTGGTGGCAGTTGTTTTCCTAAGGACGTCAAAGCTCTAAAAGCCTATGGAGAGCAACGGTTATTCCCCATGCCACTACTGGAAGCAGTGCTAAAGGTGAATGCCGCTCAGCCTTACAAAATGCTGACTTTGCTCCAAAAATATGTTGCGGATTTGAATGATGTTCGCATTACTGTTCTAGGTTTGGCCTTCAAACCTGGTACCGATGATATGCGTGAATCCCCTGCCATTCCTGTCATCCAAGAACTATTGGCTAAAGGAGCTGTAGTTCAAGCTTATGATCCGATTGCTCAGCACGAAGCCCAAAAGATCTTTGACGCTGGAAAAGTTGAGTATGCAGACTCTTTAGAGACAGCGATCAAAGGTTCTCAGGCGATTTTAATCATGACACGATGGGCTGAGTTTAATGCTCTGCCAGAGCTTCTTAAATCCCTTGATGAGGCCCCTGTCGTCATCGATGGTAGACGTATGCTGGCTAAGCAGGACTTGGCTAAATACGATGGTATAGGTCTCTAAGGTGACTGACGCGGATACATCCTACTTTTGGATGTCGCTGAATTGAGGAATCATTAGGACTTACGCATCGGCCCCCCAAATCTCCCTTTTTTGAATGCTCCTCGGGCTATATTCTGGGGATCTTCGAACTCAGAACTCCCCAGGATTGGGGGACAGGGGGTTCAGTCCTGACTTAATTGCGTAGGTCCTAATCATTCCATCATGGACCTCCTTCAGCATCTACTACCTGACTCATCAGCCTTGGCCTTGAAACACTGGGGGCTAGGATACGGCAACTCACCAATTCGTTATCACCGTATGACTCAGGCCGTTCCTGCTCCCATTCAAGTCGCAGCTCGTTTTCATCTAACAGAAACGGGGAGGTTGACCATTTGAGATTAGGTCCCTACGGTGCGATCGCTAAGATATTATTGTCCACCAATTGCTAGGAGACTTGTTTATAAGAGTTAAACCGGCACTTCCAGCGATTTGACTGCCGCCAGTTTCTGGATCGCTTCAAACCTCGATTTCACTGTGGCTTCGTCAGCTATGTGTGGAGCTGGAATCGGCGTTAGTTGTACCGCACAGGCCTTAAGCTCAGGCTCCAAGGAAATCGGACACACTTCTGGATGTGTCAGGGCATTAACCTCGGTGTTGTCGCCCCAGAGAAACCCCCAGTGCATGGGCATAAAAACGGTGCCTCGGGTAATGTTTTGAGTGACCAGGATTTTGAGTTGAGCGGAGCCGCGTTGAGACTTCACCTCCACCCACTCCCCTGACTGAATTCCCAATCTCTGCGCGTCGCGGGGATTCACCTCCAGCAGCGGCTCCGGATAGCGTTTGGCAATCCGCTCAATCCGTCCCGTTCGGCTTTGAGTATGCCAGTGTCCGTAGAGTCGACCCGTGGTGAGCACAAATGGGTACGCTTCGTTGGGTGGTTCAGCCAACCCTCTAATATGAAATGCACAAAACCTGGCTTTGCGATTGGGTGTGGCAAAGTAGTAGTCCGTATACAGACGCTTATCATGCTTGCCATAGGCGACCTCGTCGCATTCCCCGGCGGGGCAGGGCCACTGAATTGGACCGATCGCTAGCCGCTGGTGGCTAAGACCCGTCGAGTCACACAGCCGCCCCGCCGTTAGGGAGACAAATTCGGCATATACTTCAGCCGATGTGCGTTGGGCAAACTGATTTTCAAATCCCAGGCGGCGACCCACCTCAGCAAAAATCTCCCAGTCGGCCCTAGCTTCCCCCACCGGGTTACGAAAGGCCGGACAGTAGGTCACAACTCGCTCAGAGTTAGTCATGGTGCCCGCTTTTTCTCCCCACTGGGTGGCGGGCAGTACCACATGGGCAAATGCAGCTGTCTCCGTGGGATAGTAGGCATCCTGACAAATTGTAAAGGGAGACTTTCTGAGGATGGCCTGGGTGCGCTTAATATCTGGCATACTCACCGCTGGATTGGTGGCAGCCACCCAAAAGACATCGATATCTCCCTGTTCTAGGGCCAGCATCATGTCCCATGCTGCCAAACCAGGACTCGGCGAAATACTCCCCTCGGGAACCTGCCACACGGTTTCCACTGCCCGACGATGCTCTGGATTTTTGACTAGACGATAGCCAGGTAAAATATGGGCCAATCCGCCCGCTTCTCGACCGCCCATGGCGTTGGGCTGACCCGTCAGTGAAAAGGGACCGGCTCCAGGTTTACCCACATTGCCAGTCATTAGGTGCAGATTGATGATGGTACGACATTTGGCCGTCCCCTCCGTGGACTGGTTCACCCCCATGGACCACAGGGAGAGCACTCGCTCTGATTTTCCCCACCATTCGGCGGCGGTTGCCAGGTCGCTGAGGCTAATGCCACAAATCTCTGTGACTCGCTCCGGCGGGTAGCTTTTGATTACCTGGGCATAGTCACTAAAGCCATCGGTACAAGCTTCAATAAATCCCGGCTCGATCCAACCGTTTTTTAGTACCAGGTGGGCAATGCCGTTGAGTAGGGCAATATCGGTTCCGGGTTTGATAGCCAGGTGTAAGTCCGCTGCCTTAGCTGTATCGGTATGGCGGGGGTCCACCACAATCATTTTTGCCTTGCGATTCTTTTTTTGATGTTTTTTTAGCCGGTTAAACACAATCGGATGACAGTCTGCTGTGTTTGTTCCAATCAAAAAGGCACAGTCAGCCTGTTCTAAATCGTCATAGCAACAGGGTGGACCGTCGGAGCCAAAGCTCTGAATGTACCCCGCCACTGCCGATGACATACACAGCCGTGAATTGGCGTCAAAGTTATTGGTACCTAAACAGCCCTTCAACAACTTTTGAGCCGTATAGTAGTCTTCCGTTTGAAACTGCCCTGAGCCATACATGGCGATGGCTTCAGCCCCCTTCTCTGCCAGCGTTTTACGGATTTCGCTGACAATGCGAGTCAATGCCTGCTCCCAGGATACTCGCTGCAGCGGCTGATCAAGGGAGTCTCGCATCATGGGGTATAGCAGCCGTCCCTGATCGAGGGAATCGCCAATGGTCCCCCCTTTAATGCAGACCTGACCTTTGCTGGACGGATGATTGCGATCGCCCCGCGCCTGCCACACCGGATTGCCCTGACTGTCGCGATTTACCGGCCGACCGGGCTGGGCGGGTGGCAACACCTCCAGACCACATCCCACACCACAGTAGGGGCAGAGAGTCTTGGCTGCATCGGTCATAGGTCATTCTCCATCTACAAAAAAAGTTTTGTATAGGTTCAAATTTGACTGGCGCGGGATTTTTCTATGGTTTAGCAACAATCCATCAATCATACTCTTGACACAGAAAAGGGGAGCGCTGATCGCCCCCCAATCTGTTGAGTTGACATTGCTGTCCTTACTAATCAGCGCATATGACAATCTGCTAACTTGTTCATTAAAGAGCCAGTAACAGCCTCATATCGATCATCAGTAAAAACACTTGTCGTCCACACTAGCGAGCTAATCGCGTTAGCTAGCGTAGGAACCATCAGGAACAGCTGTGTCTCCAGCTGCTGCATCTTCGCCTTCGTGGGCTTCAGCAAAAGAGCCCTTGGGTTCTTCTAGGATGAAGAAACACATGAAGGCAACAATCAAAGAAGCAACACCGAGGGTTTGGAAGAAACGAATATTACCAATGTCGCCCTCGGGCAAGAGGCTATATAGAGTCAGGTAAGCAACAGCACCGACGTTACCAAAAGCACCGACGTTACCTGCAATTTGCCCCGTCACCCGACGCTTGACTAGGGGAACAATAGCAAAAGTAGACCCTTCGCCAGCTTGCACAAAGAAGGAGCAACACATGGTCATGATGACTGCCAAGCCCACCATAAAGCTGCCGCCACCGCCCAGGGAATCTCGAATACCGGGGATCATACTCATGACCAAATAACCAACCCCCATACATAGGGTAAGAATACCCATGGTGAGTTTGCGGCTGCCCAGCTTATCAGAAATCAAACCGCCGCCGGGACGTGCAACCAGGTTCATAAATGCATAGCTAGCACCCAGCATACCGGCCAGGGCTTTACTCAAGCCAAAGGTTCCTTCAAAGAAGGCGGGCAGCATGGAAACAACCGCTAGCTCAGACCCAAAGTTCACAATATAGGTGAGTTCAAGAATGGCAACCTGCTTGAACTTATAGCGATCTTCAGCAGGATAACGCTTAACACCGGAGAGCAGATCTTTGTTGACAGCCCAGCAGTTGTACGCTTGGAAGAGATACAAAGCAATTAGGAAAACAACTGCAATAGTAAAGGTGGTGGGATTCAAGAAACCAACTTTCTTGAGACGCCAGGCTAAGACAATAAGAATACCGGTGAGGGGCAGGTTCATCAGCATCAGCCCCCAGAAGTCTCTCACGGTGGTGACTTCCATGCCACGAGTGCTAGGAGGACGCTGGTAGACCTTGCCAGGGGGGGTATCCTGCACATTGAAGTAATACAGACAACCGTAAAGTGCTGCAATGATGCCCGTCGCAGCAATTACAAATCGCCAGTTTAGCATCGGACCGCCATCGGGTACTTGGAACGCTCCAGGAATAAAGTTTAGAGCAGTTGCCAAACCCACCAAGGTAAAGGCAGAAAATGCAGAGCCAAAGTTACCCCAGCCGCCGTAAATACCTTCGGCGAGGCCGATCTCTTTGGGGGGGAACCACTCTGCAGTCATTCGAATACCAATAACAAAACCAGCACCCACAATACCCATGAGCAAGCGACCAATTACCAGCTGATTGAAGGTTTGGGCCGATGCAAAAATAATGCAGGGAAACGCTGCGTAGATTAGCAGTAAAGAGTAAGTTAAGCGAGGACCATATTTATCCAACAACATGCCGATAATGACACGAGCTGGAACCGTGAGGGCCACATTACAAATGGCAATTGTGCGAATTTGACCCACCTCTAAACCAAAGTCTGCTCTAATCGCTGTCGCCAAAGGGGCCAGGTTAAACCAAACCACAAACGACAGGAAGAAGGCAAACCAGGTCATGTGGAGGATTTTGTAGCGTCCTCTAAAGGACAACAACTCTCCGAGCATCAGTTCTATTCTCCTGGACAGACAAACATTTCACTTTCCTTCTAAAATCTGCTTGCGGGCAGATTTGGCTGCTGTTCTTGTAGAACATAGTCGTCGTCGCCATGGACTCTGACAGGACGA